>NZ_JBIYDB010000056.1:0-21388 GCF_044908325.1 Arthrobacter sp. GAS37 | reverse complement strand
GGTGTGGGAGAGTAGGACACCGCCGGACAACCATTAACGGTCCAGGCCCCGACACACGTCGGGGCCTGCACCATTTAACACCCCACCCCCCAACCCCGGCTCACCTATAAGCCGGAAAACCCGAAACCCCGGCTCACGTATAAGCCGGAAAACCCGAACCCCGGCTCACGTATGTGCCGGAAAGCCCGAACCCCGGCTCACGTATGAGCCGGAAATCCGAAACCCCGGCTCAGGTATGTGCCGGAAATCCGAAACCCCGGCTCAGGTATGCGCCGGAAATCCGAAACGCCCGCTCACCGATGAACCTGGCCGGCCCCAGCCCCCCACCCGCCCTCAGCGGAAGTGAGCTGGCGTCCGGCCGGGACCCGGCATATGTGAGCTGGCGTCCGGCCGGGACCCGGTATATGTGAGCTGGCGTCCGGCCGGGACCCGGTATATGTGAGCTGGCGTCCGGCCGGGACCCGCCATATGTGAGCGGGCGTCCCGCCAGAACCCGGTATATGTGAGCGGGCGTCCGCCCAGAACCCCCTATAAGTGAGCGAGGATCGAGGGTCGGGGAGTTCGCCCGCGGCGGAATTGAGCCCCAAAAGCGCCCGAAATAGGGTGAATTTGGTCAAAAAAGCGCGGAAACACGCGGAATTTGCTGGCTGCGTCCTCCCAAGCTGGTAAGTTTTCGAACAGTGGCTCGCACGCATGCCGTGTGTGAGCTCCAAAATCGTAAAGTCCAGGAGGACACAAATGGCTAAGAACCGTAGCGAACTGGTTTCCGAGGTAGCTGGCAAGGCTGGCACCAGCCAGGCTGCAGTCAACTCCGTGCTCGATGCCCTGTTCGAAGTTTTCGAGACTTCCGTCGCCGCTGGCGAGAAGATCACCATTCCGGGCTGGCTCGCCATCGAGCGCACCGACCGCGCAGCCCGCACGGGCCGCAACCCGCAGACCGGCGAGACCATCCAGATCGCCGCTGGCCACAGCGTCAAGCTGACCGCCGGCTCCAAGCTGAAGGCAGCTGTCGCCAAGAAGTAAGACACTTCGGCGAACGCCCTGAAAGGCGGCAACCTGCGGGTTGCCGCCTTTCTGCTTTAATCCGCTCGATTCGCCGCGCCGCCGACGTTAGCGGACAATGGATAGGTGCCATCAGCCAAATCTCCCGCCACTGCCCCTTCGCCCGCTTCCAAGCCGGGAACCAAGGCAGGCGCTTCCGTGGAAGGGATCTCCTTGCCGTGGCAGCTGGCGGGCTTCGCTGCGCTCTTCCTGGCTCTCGCGGGTGCTCTGATCTTCTCCGGCGCCTCGGCCGCGCGGCAGGTCTCTGATCCAGGCGCCTTGGTCCGCTGGGGGCTGCCCGTCGCCAAAGCCATTCACAACGTGTCCCTGGCGACTGTGATCGGCGGGCTGATCTTCGCCGTCATTATCCTTCCCAAGCACACCTCCCGATCCAGCGGAGACGATGCCCCTGAACACCCCGCGTTCACCCGTGCTTTGGCCGTAGCGGCAGCAGCAGGCGCCGTCTGGACGCTCTCCGCTGTCGCGGTCCTTGTGCTGACGTACGCGGATGTGGCCGGGCAGAGCCTCTCCGGGGACGCCCAGTTCACTGCTTCGCTCGTCTACTTCATGACGGACATCCAGACGGGCCAGGCGTGGCTCGCGGTGACGATCATCGCGGCGATTGTCACGACGGCGCTGTTCGGCGTCCGCTCGTTGGCGGGCCTGGCGCTGACGCTTGTCTTGGCCTTGGGCGGACTGGTGCCGAGCGCACTGATCGGCCACTCCGCGAGTTCCAGCGACCATGAGGGCGCCATCAATTCGCTTGGCCTTCACTTGGTGGGCGTATCCACCTGGCTGGGCGGCATCATCATGCTTGCTGTCCTCTCGAGCCTCCTGCGGGGTTCCAAGGCAACAGGCACCAAGGACATTACCAAGCAGACGCTCCGCCGGTTCTCCGCTTTGGCAGGCTTTGCCTTCGTGCTGGTCTTCGCCTCGGGGGTCGTCAACGCGAGTATTCGTGTCACCAGCTTTTCGGCCTTGGTCGGCACCCCCTATGGGCAGATCATCCTGGCGAAGGCGTTGGCCACTGTTGTCCTCGGCGGCATTGGTTTCATGCACCGCCAGTGGGTGATCCCCCAGCTGGGCCGCAAGTCCATGACAACGCGTCGCGTGCTGTGGCAGCTGGTGTTGGTTGAACTTCTGGTGATGGGCGCGACGTCGGGACTCGCCGTCGCGCTGGCTAGTTCGGCACCGCCGCTGCCCACCACTTACGCGCCCGACGCTTCGCCGGCCTTTATCCTGTCCGGTTACGAGCTGCCGCCCGAGCTGACGCCCGCGCGCTGGCTGACTGAGTGGCGCTTCGACTGGCTTTGGGTGGCTGTGGCCCTTTTCGGCGCGGCGAGCTACATCCTTGGCGTGGTCAAGGTCCGCCGCCGCGGTGACTCCTGGTCATGGTTCCGCGCCGTGAACTGGATGATCGGCCTGGTGGTCCTGACGTACATCACGTCCGGACCGCCGTCGGTCTATGGTCGCGTACTGTTCTCCGCGCACATGGTGGACCACATGGCGTTGACGATGGTGGCCCCGCTGTTCCTTGTCCTGGGTTCTCCCGTCACGTTGGCGCTGCGGGCACTGCCGTCGCGCGGCGAGGGATCGCGCGGGGACGGCTCACGTGGTCTTCGTGAGTGGATTCTGGTGTTTGTGCATTCGAAGTTCTCCCAGGTGGTGACGCACCCGCTGTTTGCCGCCGCGAACTTTGCCGGTTCGATCGTCCTGTTCTACTTCTCGGACGCGTTCGGCTGGGCGATGCGTGAGCACGTGGGCCATGAACTGATGAATCTGCACTTCTTGCTGACCGGCTACATCTTTGTCCTCACCATGATCGGCACCGACCCGCTGCCCCGAAGGGCGCCTTACCCCATGCGGTTGCTCCTCTTGCTCGCCACGATGGGCTTCCACGCGTTCTTCGGCGTGTCCATCATGGGAGGCACCGGGCTGCTCGCTGCCGATTACTTCGGCAACCTCGGCCGGACTTGGGGGCAATCGGCTTTGCTGGACCAGCAGACAGGCGGCGCTGTGGCCTGGGGAATCGGCGAAGTCCCCACCTTGCTGGTGGCGATCGGCGTCGCGGTCATGTGGTCGCGTTCGGACGCGCGGGAGACCAAACGCACCGACCGGGCGGCCGACAGGAATAACGACGCCGACCTTAATGCTTACAACGATATGTTTGCGCGGCTTGCAGACCGCGATGCGAAACTGACTGATCGGGACTTCAAGCAGCCCGAAAGCAAGACCAACCTGGAAGGACGCTGATGAGCGAATCCGTACGCACCCAACTGCGTGTCCGCGCCTCTGAACTGGTGGGCCGTGGCTGGCTCAACACGGGCGGGAAGTCCCTGGACCTGGAAGCCCTGCGCGGCAAGATCGTGCTGCTCGACTTCTGGACGTTCTGCTGCATCAACTGCCTGCATGTCCTCGATGAGTTGCGCCCGCTCGAGGAAAAGTACTCCGATGTCCTGGTGACGGTCGGCGTGCACTCTCCCAAGTTCGAACACGAAGCCGATCCAGTGGCCCTCGCGTCCGCCGTGGAGCGCTACGAAATCCACCACCCCGTCCTGGACGACCCAGAGCTCGCCACGTGGAAGGCCTACACGGCCCGCGCCTGGCCGACGCTGGTGGTGGTTGATCCCGAGGGCTACATCGTGGCGCACCTGTCCGGTGAGGGCCACGCAGACGGCCTCGCCGTGCTTCTTGAAGAGCTGGTTGCCGAGCACGAAGCCAAGGGGACCCTCCACCGCGGTGACGGCCCCTACGTGGCTCCCGTCCCGACGTCGGGCACCCTGCGCTTCCCCGGCAAGGCGACCCAGCTGGACAACGGCAACTACCTTGTGGTCGATTCGGGCCACCACCGTTTGGTGGAACTTCGTCCTGACCTTGAGACCGTGGAGCGCGTCATCGGCTCCGGAACGAAGGGTTACCTGGACGTCGCGGCGGAAATTGCCCAGTTCAACGAGCCGCAGGGCGTGGCGGTGCTCCCGTCGTCGCTGGCCTGGCAGCTCGGGTACGAAGCAGTGGTCGCGGACACCGTGAACCACCGCCTCCGCGGCGTCACGCTCAGCTCCGGTTATGTGCAAACAGTTGCCGGCAACGGCGTGCAGCGCCTGCTCGACGCCGGCCCTGCCCGGGTGACGGAAAGCGGTGCCGGCGTTTGGGCTGAACACCACGACGCCGGTCCGGCTGACTTCGCGGCCGACGCCCTCGACGTCGGGGTACTGGGTGTCGGGACCGGGGTCTCTCTGTCCTCGCCGTGGGACGTGGTGTGGAGCGAGAAGCTGCAGCGTGTTGTCATCGCGATGGCCGGCACGCACCAGATCTTCGCCTTCGAGCCTCTCAGCGGCGAGGTCTCCATCCTGGCCGGCTCGGGCCTTGAAGGTTTGCTTGACGGAGCTGCCGAGGAAGCCTGGTTCGCCCAACCTTCCGGCCTGGCCGTGGATGCGGAAGACAACATCTGGGTGGCCGACTCCGAGACCTCGGCATTGCGCCGCCTGGTCCTTGGCGAAACCGGCGTGACCGTTGAGTCGGCCGTGGGCAAGGGCCTGTTCGATTTCGGCTTCCGGGACGGCGAGGCCACCGCGGCTCGCCTGCAGCATCCCCTGGGTGTCACAGTGCTCCCCGATGGCTCCGTCGCCATCGCAGACACCTACAACGGTGCCGTGCGGCGCTACGACCCCGCGACTAAGACGGTTTCCACCCTGGCGCGGGGGCTCGCCGAGCCGAGCGACGTCGTCGTGGTCTACCCGGAAGGCGGCGAACCGCTGCTGGTGGTGGTCGAATCCAACAAGCACCAACTTGTCCTGGTTCCGATCCCCAAGGAAGCCCAGCAGGTGGACGAGGGAGCATCCCAGACGCAGCGGCCAAAGAGTCCCGTGGCGCCGGGGAACCTGGAGCTCACCGTGCGCTTCACGGCCCCGACCGGTCAGAAGCTCGACGACCGCTGGGGCGACCCTACTCAGCTGAAGATTTCGTCGACCCCGCCCGAGCTGCTCCTTTCCGGCGGTGGCACGTCCGTGGGGCTGCTGCGGACCCTCGAGCTGTCTGCCGACGTGCCTGAGGGGATCCTCCACATCACGGCCCGCGCGGCTGCGTGCGATGGCCCGGAGACCGAGGACGGCGAAATCCCCGATCACGCGGCGTGCCACCTCTACCAGCAGGACTGGGGCATCCCCGTGGTCCTGCAGGCCGACGGCGACTCCGAGCTGGTGCTTGACCTGCGCGGGATGGACTAGGCAGGGGCCGGCCGGGCTTTAGGCGTCACGCTGGGCAACTTTTTAGCGCCCAGCGTCAGCGACAACCCCGGAAACTCAGGGATTCGTTAGCTGGTCACGGCCAAAAACCTGCGCTGCGTGACGCCGGCCCGTCAACAGAGGCACAGCCTAGAAGCTCACCAGCGGGGTGACCGTGATGGTGTCCGCCCCTATGTCCAGACGTGTGGTGAAGCTGAAGTCGTGAACGGCGCTGAGGTCGCCGACCATGCCGCTGAAGAGGTCGATTTCGCGGGCTGTCACCTTGGCTTTGCCGTTGAGGGGCGCCACGACCCACTGTCCGTTAAAGGGGTCGATGCTGACCTTGGGATACTCCGTGATCTGCCATTTGATCGTGCCATCCACCACCCGGCTGTTGGTCACGTGGTAGAACGGGCAGTCGGGCTGGAGCTTTTGCTGCTTGGTGGCGTCAGCGGCGCAGGTGTCCAGGAATTCCTTGACCTTGTCGCTCACCGCCTTGATCATGGCGTCGGTGGGCTTGGTCAGAAGGTTGAGGGGTGCCTGAGGCAGGGCGCCCGTGGTCACCGAGGTGCTCGTAGTCGGCGCCGAGAAGTATTTGCCGGCGAGGCTGGCTTCGTACTGGCCGGGGTAAAACACGGCAAAGCTGTTTCGGCCATTGGGCAGGTTCACCGGGACGCCGTTCAGGGTCGCCTCGTTGGCGTTCACCACGGTGACCTCGATCGTCGGCAAGGATGACGGCACGAAGGACCACTTGCCGAAGAACAGCCACTCGGTGCCCGTCCGCTCAAGCAGGAAGTCCGAGTGCAGCGCCTTGCCGTCGATCTGATAGTCCATGGGGACCGTCACCCGGTTGCCGCCACGGGATTCGGCGTTGCCGAGCTTGATATCGGTGATCTTCGACGCCGCCGTCTGAAGGGCGGTACCGTCCAGCATGGCGGCGTTGGCGTTGGGCACGGACGCGTGCAGGAGCCCGATGGCTTCCCCGCCGTGCCCCTTCTGAAGGGCCGAGAGGTAATCGCGAACTTGCTGCTGCGGGCTGGCTATGGAGTTGCTCACCAGGTTGATGGAAACGATCGCAGCGGCCACAGCAAGCATCAGGCCGAGTAGCCACCCGGCCGCGGTCTTGACCAACGCTTGACTCAACTGCACGCCCTTTACGTTACCCGCCGGTTCAGCAATACCTCCGCATCCTTCCCCTCACGTGACGACTGAACATGCTTTTGGGGAAGGGCCCGACGGCGGGTGGCAGCTCCGTTTTAGCGGCGCCGACGCGATGAGGTTCCGAACACTCCGCGGAGCAATTCGGGGCCGTACTGCTTATGCCCGCTTGGCGTACCGGAGGTAGACGACGCCGTTGCCAAAGCGATGTTCGTCCAACAGTTCAAGGGTCAGGCCCACGCCGTCGGGGAGGAATTGTTTGCCGCCTCCGACGACGACCGGCGTGAGGAAGAGACAGAACTCGTCCACCAGTCCGGCCTTGATGGCTTGGGCGGCTAGAACCGTGCCACCAATGGACATGTCCTGCTCTGACGACTCTTTGAGCGCGCGGATGGCTCCGGCGTCGAACTCCCGCTCGAGGCGTGTCTTCGCGGTGGACGGACTCTCCAAACTCGTCGAGTACACGATCTTGTCCGCGGCACGCCAGATCTCCGCGTAGTCCTGCATGACCGGTGGCTCCTCGGAAAGGGACATGTCCTCCCATGCGGACATGACCTCGTACATTCGCCTGCCATAGAGGTATGTGCCGATGGGCCGCTCAAGGTCGTTGACGAAGCTGTGCACTTCTTCGTCCGGCATGCTCCAATCGAATTTTCCGTCGGCATCGGCGGTGTAGCCGTCCAGGGACATGATCCCTGCGTAGATCAGTTTCGCCATGCACAGACGGTACACACTCGCGACGGCAACGGTATAGTGCCCGGATGGATGACAAAGGGATTCTGCTCAAATACCTGCGCGCCCGTCGCGGCGAGCTCCTCGCCAAGCTTGACGGACTCGACGAGTACGACGTCCGCCGGCCCATGACCCCCACCGGCACCAACCTCCTGGGACTGGTCAAGCATGTGGCCAGTGTGGAGCTTGGGTACTTCGGGGAGGTCTTTGGCCTGCGCAGCGGCCGCGACTTACCCTGGTTCGCCGACGATGCCCAAGCCGACGCGGACCTGTGGGTTCCCCCGGAAGAGAGCAGGGACGAGATCATCGAATTGCACCGGTTCTCGGCCGAGCACAGCGATGCAACCATCGAGTCGCTCCCACTCGACGCTCCCGGGGAAGTGCCGTGGTGGCCGGAAGAACGCCGACACGTGACGCTTCATCAGATCCTGGTGCACATGTGCGTCGAGACGGCCCAGCACTTGGGGCATGCCGACATACTTCGTGAGCTTATCGACGGTTCGGCAGGGAAAGGCCCCGGGGACCTGAATTTGTCACAGCGAAGCCCCGAAGAATGGGCCGATCACCGGGCCCGGATCGAAGCCGCGGCGCGCCAGGCCCTGGCGTAGGCTCACGCCTGAGCGGGCACAAGATCCTTCGTGAACGCCAAGTGCTTGATCTCTTCCGGATCCGCGTCGACGTCGAACAGCGGGGTGTAGCCCGTGGCCAGGTACAGGTTCTTGGCTTCGGGCTGCCGCGGACCGGTGGTGAGGTAGATCCGGCGGTAGCCGCGCCGGGACGCCTCGGCCTCCAGTTCCACGAGGACCGTCCGGGCCAGCCCACGACGGCGGTGGGCCGAATGCGTCCAGATCCGCTTGAGCTCTGCCGTACCGGAGTCGTAGCGGCGGAATGCGCCGCCCGCTACGGTTTCGCCGCTCTCCTGCAGGATGAGCAGGGCGCCGTGGGGTGCGGCAAACTCGCCGGCCGGGTACCTGTTGAGCTCCTCGGCCGCGCCACCGCTGCCGAAGAGGTCCCCGTAGCGCGTGGTGTATTCGACGGCGAGTTCGTCCAGGAGGGGCTTGACCCGTGGATCGCGCATGGGCAGGGTCAGGACGGAAAGGCCCGACGACGGCAGGGTTGGCGTTGTTGTCATGACATGCCTTTCGTGAATTTCCCCAACTAGCTCGCATTTGTTGTCGTTTTGAGGCGTCAAAACGACAACAAATGCGAGCTACTTGGGTGGCTGGTGCTTGGGTGACGGGCGGAGAGTTCGGTCAGGAGGCGGCGGGCCAGGGCGTCATTCTCGCGGAAGGGCGCCGCGTTGGTTCCGGGCCGCGCGAACGCACCGGCGCCCCAACCCGAGGTCCAAGGTCCGACGGCGAAGAGGCCCGCCTGCCGTCCGCCGTCGGGAGCCAGGACTTCGTGCGAACTCGAGACCAACAGCTTACCGGTGGAGTGCGGGCCTTCCGAGGTGAGGAGTGACTGTTCGGTGCCCCATCCGGCGTCGTGCAGGTCCGCCAGCGCGGGGTTGGCCGATCGCGCCACCGACGGCGACGGCAACCGGGCCTCGATGTACGCCGCTGCGTCCACCACCACGGGCGATTGGAAGGAACCGGCCACGAAACGGCCGCTGGCCTCGTCCGGGCGCACCCACACGCCCGGACCCAGGAACTGCAGCAATCCGGCCCGGTGCAGGGCGAGGATTTCGCGCAGCCGGTGGGGCGGCGGGCCGGAATCCACGAAGCTGAAGAAACCGTGCCACCACCCGTGCACCGCTTGTTGGGAGCGCGAATTGAGCCGCTCCTGCGGAACCAGCCAGCCGAGTTCCATGTAGACGCGGAGCAGGACCGTGAACAGAGCCAAGGTTTCCGAATGGTCCGGGCTCGTGCGGAGCTTGAGGTCACGTTCGATGTAGCTCACCACGGATCGTTGCACGGCTGCATGGTCTGCGAAGGCGCAGCCGCTGAAAGGCTGGTCCAGGGCTTCGAGGTCGAGCCGGAGAGCCGGGTCCGGGACGGCCGCGGCCACGAGGTCCACGCGCTCGCGGCCATACCAATCCAGGACATCGAATTGCGCCGAAAATTCCTCCCAGCTGCCCCGGACGCGTTCCGGATAGCCGGTGAAGAGCTCGCGGTAATAGGCGTAGCCGGCATCCTTGGCGATGAGCGGCCAGAGCTGGGTCCGGAAATCCAGCTCCTCGTGGGCTGCGAGCAGCGATTCCACAGCGGCGGCGGTTAAGTACCGGGGCGCGCCGACGGGTTCCCCTCGCAGGGACGACGAGATCTTGGAGTGGTAGGGGACTCCGCGCCGCGAGCCTGCCCAGAGTCTCGGTTCGGCGCCGGACGGCACATAGTCCAGGCCGCCGTCGGGCCTGTCTTCGAAGCGGCCGCCGCGGCCCTCGAACAAGAGCACCAGAAGGTCCACGAACGCGAGTCCCATCCCCGAAACCAGGACGTCCTGGCCGGGTGCGATCGCCGAATAATCGACGTCGGTGGTGTACGACGGCGCCGCGTGGAACCCGCCGTGGCGGGCGGCGAAATCGGCAAGCCGCGCTGATTCCGGATCGGCCCGGGAGTCCGTATGGCCAAGGGAGTACACCACGAGATCCGCTTCCAGTGCCCCGTCCGAAGCTAGCCGCACGCGGTATTTCGCACCGCCGCCGGGCCCGGGAGCAAGATGTTCGACGGCGGTGGCCGTGTCCCGGTGGACCGTCACCGTGACGTCCGGGCCGAGTGCCGCGACGACCCTGCGGAAGAACCACTCAAGGTATCTGCTCTGGAGTTGGCGGCTGGGAAACGACCCCGGTCTCAGTGCGTGGAGCTGCTCAAGGAGATGGGCCTCCAACTGCGGGACGTCCCGGATGGAACCCTCCCGCACGCCGGCCGCCCACGCTGCGAGGCCCGGACCGTCCACCGAGGGACCGTCGCAGGCCACGGAACTGTCGGTGAACATCGTGACGTCCGCTGCCGTGGAGTTGAGCAGGAGTCCCGGGCTCTGGTCATAGCGCCAGATCCTCCCGGAACCGGGTTCGTACGGCTCGACGACGTGGATGGAGAGGGGGCCGTCGAAGAGTCCGGGCTTGTTGGCTGCGAGCCGTTCGAGGATGCCGGCAGAGCGCGGACCACCGCCAATAAACACGATAGTGGGGGCGAAGGACGGCATGGCAACTCCTGTTGGCGGTGGCTGGTGGTACCCGAGCCTAGGGACGTGACGGGGCCTTGGTCGAGGCGCTGGTAACGGTCGTTCACTACGCGTCACGGTCCATCAACAAGCGCAAAGAACCGACTCATATGGCTCCATATGAAGCGGCGAGAAGCGTCATGAAGCCGCGCGAAGCGCCATGAAGCCCCGTGAAGAAGTGCAAAAATCCGCCTTGCAGCCGCTTCGAGGGCGCCCCTAGATTGGCAGCCATCCCATAAAACAAGCGATACGAAGCGAGGTGGCGCATGAGTTCAGCAGCAACCACAGTGGCGCAGTCCGCACAGCAATCTGCACCGGAACCGGCGCCCGGCGCCTTTTTGGAACACGGCGCCTTTTTGGAAAACAGCGCCGTCGCGGAAAGCCCGACGGCCGCCGCTGCCCAGAGTGCCGCAGCCCACAGTGCCGTCGCCCGGCCCGCAGCCGACTACTCCGGCTACAAACTGGTTCCTGCCCGGCATCCGTGGCGCTGGGTAGGCACCGTGCTGGTCGCTCTTGGCGTCGTTGCAGTGGCCTGGTCACTCGCGACGAATCCGCGCTGGGAATGGGGTGTCGTGGCGCAATGGTTCACCGCGCAATCCGTGGTGAACGGCCTCGTGGAGACACTGGAGCTGACGGCCATCTCCGGCGCGCTCGGCTTTGTCCTCGGCTTCATCCTGGCGCTCATGAGGCTCTCGGCCTCGCCGCTGCTGCTCTCGGTGTCCTGGACGTTCTCCTGGATCTTCCGCTCCACGCCGTTGTTGGTACAGATGCTGCTTTGGTACAACCTGGGCTACCTCTACGAGAAAATCAGCTTGGGCATCCCATTCACGGATATCCGCTTCTTCGAGGTCCAGACCACCACGCTCATCAGCCAATTCGCGGCGGCCGTCCTGGGACTGACCCTCAACCAAGCGGCGTACTCGGCGGAAATCATCCGCGGCGGCATCCTCTCGGTGGATCAAGGCCAGCTCGAGGCCGCCGCGGCCCTGGGCATTCCGGCCTGGCGACGGTCCACCAGGATCGTGTTGCCGCAGGCCATGCGGGCCATCCTGCCCACGGCTTTCAACGAGATCATCGGCCTGGTCAAGGGAACGTCGATCGTCTACGTCCTGGCCTATTCTGAGCTCTTCTACACCGTGCAGGTCATCTACAACCGCACCCAGCAGGTCCTTCCGCTGCTCCTTGTAGCCTCCCTCTGGTACGTGGCCATTACCTCGGTCCTGAGCGTCTTCCAGTACTACATCGAGCGGCACTACTCGAAGGGCGCCGTCCGCAACCTGCCGCTCACTCCGCTGCAGAAGGCCAGGAAGTTCTTTGCCACCCACGCACCCGTGAACACTGACCGAGCGAAGGAAGTCCGATGAGTACCGCTGCAACCCGCGGCCATGTGGAAATCACCAACGTCCGCAAGTCCTTTGGGGGCACGGAAGTCCTCAAGGGTGTGTCCCTGACGGTGCCGCCCGGCGGAGTCGCAGTGATCGTGGGGCCCTCCGGCTCCGGGAAGTCCACGCTCCTGCGGACCATCAACCACTTGGAAAAGGTGGACGGCGGGTACATCACCATCGACGGCCAATTGGTGGGCTACCAGGTCCGTGGAAACAAGCTGCACGAACTGCGCGAAAAGGACATCCTCAAGCAGCGCACGGACATCGGCATGGTGTTCCAGAACTTCAACCTGTTCCCGCACCTCACCGCACTGGAAAACGTGACCGAAGCACCCGTCGTCGCGCTCCACCGGAACAAAGCCGAAGCGCGCAAGCGTGCGCTGGAACTCCTGGACCGCGTGGGCCTCAAGGACCGGGCCGATGCCTACCCACGGCAATTGTCCGGCGGCCAGCAACAGCGCGTTGCCATCGCCCGGGCGCTGGCCCTTGACCCCAAGATCCTGCTCTTCGACGAACCAACTTCGGCGTTGGATCCGGAGCTGGTCAACGAGGTCCTCGACGTCATCCGCGAACTCGCTACGTCGGGCACCACGTTGATCATCGTCACGCACGAAATGGGCTTTGCCCGCGACGTTGCGGACACCGTGGTCTTCATGGACCAAGGCCAGATCGTGGAGCAAGGCAGTCCCCAGGAGATCTTCGCGAATCCCCGTGAACCCCGGACGCGGAGCTTCTTCTCCAAAGTCATCGAACCAGCTTTCAACATTTGAGGAATTCCTAAATGCCACGCATCAGAACCAGGCTTCTCGCACTCGCGGTGCTGCCCGCCGTCGTACTCCCGGCGCTCGCCGCTTGCTCCGACCCTGGCGCGTCGGCTGCCGGGGCCAGCCCGTCCGCGAGTGCGGCCCGCAACGGCGTCGTCTACAACACCGCGCCCGAGCAGAATCGCATCCGGGCGCAGAAAGACCCCGCCGCGGCAGCCGCGGTTCCCGCTGCGATCGGCAAGGACGGCAAACTGACTGTTGCCACCACGGCTGGATCCATCCCACTGTCCTTCTACGCGACGGACAACAAGACGCCAATCGGAGTCGAAGTCGACATCGCACAACTTGTTGCCGACAAGCTCGGCCTCGCCCTGGACGTGCAGGTCACCTCCTGGGAGAGCTGGCCGCTCAAGACGCAGTCGGGGGATTTCGAAGCCGTGTTCTCGAACGTGGGCATCAACAAGGACCGGGTGAAACTGTTCGACTTCTCCACATACCGCGCCGCATACATGGGCTTCGAGGCCAAGAAGTCGTCGACGTACAACATCAAGGGCGCGGATGACATCTCCGGGCTGAAGGTCTCGGTGGGCTCGGGAACCAACCAGGAGAAGATCCTCCTGGCCTGGAACAAGGACCTGGAATCCCGCGGCAAGGCGCCCGCAACCCTGCAGTACTACTCCTCCGACGCCGACACCATCCTGGCGCTCTCCTCCGGCCGGACAGACTTGAACATCGCGCCCTACCCGTCCGTGTCCTACCGGGAAAACACCCGGAACGACCTGAAAGTGGTGGGCAAGGTCAACGCCGGCTGGCCCTCCAAGACCCTCGTCGCGGCTACCACCCTCAAAGGAAACGGCCTGGCTCCGGCCATCACGGATGCCTTGAATTCGGCCATCAAAGACGGTTCCTACGGCAAGGTCCTGGATCGCTGGGGCCTGACCGAGGAAGCCCTGCCGGAATCCAAGACCGTTACTGAGGCCAACTTCGGGAGTGCGAAATGAAGTTCCAGGTACTCGACATCATCCCGCACCTGAAGAACCCGGTAACCGGGGAAATTGTCTCGACGGCGGAGCGGCTCAACCAGGTGGTGGAGACTGCCCGCCGGGCCGAGGAGCTGGGTTTTGACAGTTTCGCCGTAGGGGAGCGGCACGCGGGAGAATTCATCTCTTCGTCGCCGACAGCGGTCCTCGCCGCGATTGCGGCCGTCACCAACCGCATCAGGCTCCAGACCGGCGTCACCGTTTTGTCCGTGCTGGATCCCGTGCGGGTGGCCGAAGACTACGCCACGATCGACCAATTGAGCCGGGGCCGCCTGGAACTCGTGATCGGCAAGGGCAACGAGGTGCTGCAGTACCCCTTGTTTGGGCTCTCCCTTGATGATCAGTGGGAGCTGCTCGGCGAAAAGTACGGGCTCTTGCGGCGGCTGTGGCGGGAGGAAAACGTCACGTGGTCCGGCCGTTTCCGACCCGCGTTGATCGAAGCAACGACGACGACGCCGCGACCGTTTGGGGGTTCGCCACGGATTTGGCACGGCTCGGCTACAACCCTCACCTCGGCCGCGCTCGCCGCACAGTGGGGCGATCCGCTGTTCACCGCCAACGCCATCCAGCCTCGCGAGAACTACAAGATCCTGATCGACCATTACCGCGAGGAATACGAACGCCACGGTCACGATCCGCGCCACCAGTACCTCGGTTCGGGTTCCGGCGCTGGCGGAGTGTTCATCGCGGACACCACGCAGGAAGCCAAGCGCCAGTTCGGGCCGGTCTACGAGGCGTTGACGATCGGACGCAACGTCCCGGGCAACAATTCGCCGTTCCGGGACATCGACCACGCTGTGGCTGAAGGTCCTGCGCTGGTGGGCAGCCCGGAACAGGTCATCGACAAAATCCTGAGCTACCACGCGCTCTACGGCCACGATCTGCAGTCCATTTCCTTGCCCACCACCCTGCCCTTCGAGCAGCAGCTGGAGATCCTGGAGCGGTTCGCGCTTGAGATCATCCCTGCGGTCCGAGCCGCCGCGCCCACCACGCTGTGGGAGCCTGCGGATCCCTTCGGCGGCCGTCCGGAATTCGCTGGAGCCACCTCGACTGACGCCGCCGGAACCGTCACCGCAGACCACGTAACCCACAGGAGTGAAAATGTCTACGCCCACTGAAACGGCTGCCCCCACCACCGCGGCCTTCACCGCCGCGTGGCAGGAATGGCACGCCGCGCATGAGCGCCACCGCGCCGATCCGCACGGATTCCTCGCCGTCACCCACCTGCACTGGCTTGGGCATTCGCATCGGCCTGGCGGCGCAGCTGCTCCCCTGGACGGGGTGCCGGGCACGTGGAGCGTGGAGAACGACGTGGTCACCGTGGTTTTGGGGCCGGGCGAAAGCCTGCTTCGGGACGGCCAGGAACTCAACCCGGACGGCGTCGGGACCACCGTCGTTTTCGGCCCGATCGCCGAACGCGACGGCATCAACCTCAAGGCGGGGGACGCCGTCGTCGAGCTCGCCAAGCGCGGCGGCGAGTACATCCTCCGGCCGCGGCACCCCGGGAACACGCTGCTCAATGAATACCGCGGCACCCCGGCGTACGCACCGGATGCTTCGTTCGCCGTGAACGGTACGTTCGTGCCGTTCGAGGTTCCGCGACCGACTATCGTGGGCGCCGCCGTCGAGGGCATCCAGCACGTCTACGAGGCGCCGGGTGAACTCCACTTCACGCTCGCGGGCCAGGACTTGGTGCTGACTGCCTTCAACGGACATGCTCCGGGTTCGCTCTCGGTGTTGTTCACGGATGCGACGTCTGGCAAGGCCACCTACGCGGCCAACCGTTCGCTGACCGTGACCCCGGATGCGGACGGCGCCGTGGTGCTCGACTTCAACCGTGCGGTCAACTTGCCGTGCGCCTACACGGACCTGGCCATCTGCCCGCTGCCGCCTGCCGAAAACCGGCTGAGCGTGGCCATTGAAGCCGGCGAACAGATTCCCTACGAAAGGCAGGAGCAGCGATGAGCGACAACTCTCGTCCAGGCCGGCCCGGATTCTTGGCTTTGGAGCTCGACGGCGACGGCGCCCACCCAGCCGCCTGGCGCAAAGCCCGGCATGCACCGGATGAGTTGCTGAACGGTGCGCGGATCCGGAGCACAGTGTTGGCGGCGGAGTCGGCGGGGTTTCATGTGGCGACGTTCGCCGATGGGCCTGTGAGTTCTGGACGTGACGTTGTTGGCCGCCTGAACGCCTTGCAGCGGGCCGCTTTCGCGGGGCCGGTCACGAGTTCCATTGTGCTGGTCCCCGAAGTCGACACGGTCTACACCGAGCCCTTTCACGTTTCGACGCAGCTGGCGAGCCTGGACTATGTCTCGGGCGGACGGGCCGGTTGGCTCGTCGCGGCGAGCGGCTCCGTGGAGGAAGCTGCCGCCGTCGGGCGCTCTTTTGTTGAAGGTGCCGCGCTGGTGCAGGAGGCCGCGGCGTCGGTGGAAGTGAGCCGGCGGCTTTGGGATTCCTGGGAAGACGGCGCCGTGATCCGCGACGTCCCCACCGGGCGGTACCTCGACGTCGACAAACTGCACTACGTCGACTTCGAGACGCCAGAGGATTTCGCAGGGGCCGGGTATTCGGTGAAGGGGCCATCGATCATTCCGCGTCCGCTGCAGGGGCAGTTGCCAGTAGTTGCGCAGGCTGGTTTGCTTCCTTCGGACGCCGATGTGGTGCTGGTGTCCGCTCCGACGACTTCACTGCTTGCCGCGGAGGTAGCGGAGGTGCGTCGGGCTATTGCTGGGGGCGGCGCCGTTGTTGGAGGCGGTCCGACTCTTGCGGGAAGCGCCGCGGTGGTCGCGGAGCTCGACGTCGTCCTTGACTCGCGGGGGCAAAGCGCCTCTGCGCGGCTCGCCGAACTGGACGCGTTTACGCCGTGGTCCAGTTCCCGAGCGCGCTTCGTCGGCAGGGCCGCGGAACTGGCGGACTTCCTTTCCGAGTTGCTTGCGGTGGCCGACGGCGTGAGGCTGCATCCGGCAGGGCTGGATGTGGAACTTGAGGAGCTGGCCCAATTGGTGCTGCCCGAGCTTCGGCGCCGCGGCGTGCTTCAGCCTGTTGCCCAGGGCGGCACGTTTAGGGAGTTGCTGGGTCTGGAGAGGCCGCTGAGCCGGTACGCGAGCCCCGGCTCGGAAAACTGAGGAGAGAACATGACACAGCACAACCGTGCTAAATTCCAGCCGAGCGGGAAGATCCAGTTCGGAATCTTCTTCCAGGGCGTCAATTCCGGCACCATCTGGAAGGCGCCCGAATCCGGTTCGCAGACCGATTATGAGTCGTTCCGGAGGATCGCCCAGACAGCCGAGCGCGGGCTGTTTGCGGCCTTCTTCTTGGGCGAAGGTCTGCGCTTGCGTGAGCACCTCGGCCGTCCCCACGCCTTGGATGTCGCGGGCAGGCCGGACGCGCAGACCATGCTGGCGGCGCTCGCGTCGGTGACGTCCAATATCGGGCTCGTTGCCACGCAGAACACCACGTACAACGATCCCGCCGACCTCGCGCACCGGCTCGCCTCGCTCGACTTGCTCTCCGGCGGCCGGGCGGCGTGGAACGTCGTGACCACGGACAACGCCTGGACCGGGGCCAACTTCCGACGGGGCGGCTACCTGGACCACGCCGATCGGTACGTCCATGCCGAAGCCTTCGTGGAGACGGCCAAGAGGATCTGGGATTCGTGGGAGGACGGAGCGGTTTCCTCGTCCGTCACTGCGGATTCCTGGGCGGTTCCCGGCCATGCGCGGCGCGTGCACCACTCCGGGCAGCACTATTCCGTGGACGTGACGCCCCGGCTGCCGCGTAGCGCCCAGTACAGGCCTGTGTTGTTCCAAGCCGGCGATTCACCGGAAGGCCGGGACTTCGCTGCCCGCCAGGCGGATGTCATCTTCTCGGCGCACCCGAAGTTCGACGACGCCGTGGAGTTCCGTGCCGATATCGTCTCGCGCTCCCTGGCAGCTGGACGGGGAGCCAACGACGTCCAGATCATGCCGGCTAGCGAGTTCATCCTCGCGGCAACCGACGAGGAAGCCCGCGAGAAGAAGGAATGGGTCCGAAGTCTGCAGATCGGGCCGCAGCAGGCAGTTGCTTATCTCGAACAGTTCTGGGGCCGGGAGCTGTCGGCTTACGATCCCGATGGTCCGCTTCCGGAGATCGATCCTGTGGTGGAGGAGACCTCCGAGACCCGGGGGAGCGGCTTCCACGGTGCCAAAGCCCGGCAGCTCGCCGAGCAGTGGCGTGCCGAGGCCAAGGAGAAAGGGCTGTCCATCCGGCAGTTCGTGAGCTCCAGGACGTCCAGGGTGGATTCGACGTTCACGGGATCCTATGCAGCCGTGGCCGACACCTTGGCTGAATATGCCCGGGTGGGTGCCGTGGACGGTTTCAACATCTCGCCTTGGCTCATTCCCACGGGCCTGGATGACATCGTGAACCATCTCGTGCCGGAACTGCAGGAACGCGGCGTGTACCCCACGGAGTACGTCGGCTCGACCCTCCGCGAGAACCTGGGGCTCGCGACGCCGGTGCGTTCGGAATCGCTGGTTCCGGTACCCGCCGGGGGCGCGCGGTGAGGGAGCACCTTCACGGGGCAGTTTTGCGGGCGGGTCATACGGGAATTAGAGAGTGCCTGCATATCGGTTTTCTCGAAGCTAAGGCATGAAGGTGGCGAGCTGACCGACGGAGCGATGAGCGCCCTACCGGAGGACCCGGAGATGTTCACTGGCAAAAGATGCTGGCGCGGGAAAAAGGAAAGGCCACCTACTTATGGGGCCTCGGGGACCCGAGCCGGGCGGACTGGGCGTGATCTGTCTTGGCTATGCCGATAGACTGCTGGACCCGGCGCGTCGCCGACAGGGTTGACCGTTCACAAGATTCTGAAACCTGCGTACCGTGAACTTTATGGACGCCGTCATCCGGACTGCCGGCCTACATAAGGACTTCAGCCAGGTCAAGGCTCTTGACGGCCTCGACCTGGAAGTCCGCGCGGGCGAGATCCACGGTTTCCTTGGCCCCAACGGCGCGGGAAAGACAACGACCCTTCGCGTCCTGCTGGGCTTGGCGCGGGCGTCGTCGGGCAGCGCAACCGTTCTTGGCCGCGACCCCTGGACACATTCCGTCGAACTCCACCGGCGCATCGCGAGTGTCCCGGGGGACGTGGCCATCTGGCCCAATCTCTCCGGCGGCGAGGCGATCGACCTCCTCTCACGCCTTCGCGGCGGCACCGCAGACCGCGGCGCCTACAGGCACCGCAAGGCCCGTCTTTGCGAGCTGTTCGACTTGGACCCCTCTAAGAAGGGCCGGGCGTACTCGAAGGGCAACCGGCAGAAGGTCGCGCTTGTCGCGGCCCTCGCAACCGACGCTGAGCTGTACCTGCTGGACGAGCCAACGAGCGGGCTCGACCCCCTCATGGAGGCCGTCTTCATGCGCGAGATCCGCCTGCTCGTGCAGGAGAACGGCGCTACCGTGCTGCTCTCGAGCCACATCCTGTCCGAGGTCGAGCACCTCGCAGACAGGGTGAGCATCATCCGCGCCGGGCGCATCGTCGACGGCGGCACTCTCGACGCCCTGCGCCACCTCACCCGCACCGAGGTCTCCTTCGCGGCCGACAACGTCGACACCCATGCCCTTTCGGACCTTGCCCAGGTGCACGACCTGACCGTCTCCGATGGCCGGGTCAAGTTCGGCGCGGACTCCGACAGCGTCCACGAGGTGCTTCCGCTGCTCGGCACCCTCAGAGTCAAGGGTCTCCTGATCTCGCCGCCGTCGCTCGAGGAGCTATTCCTCCGCCACTACGGCGTGACGGTCGCTCCGGCCGTCGGCGAATCCGACTTCGCAACACGGCACGACGGCGCCACTCTCCGCCGTCGTCATCGGGACGCGGAGCGGACGGGAACCTGAGATGAGCACGTTCCTGACCCTTTACGGGCAGCGGCTCAGCCGCGACCGGTGGCAGCTCGCCATCTGGGTCATCACGATCGGCTTGCTCGCGCTCCTGTCGGTCACGACGATCCTCAAGACCTATGGCGACGAGGCTTCCCGTGCCGAGGTCCTGCGGCTCGCGACTGCGACCCCCGCGATTCTCATGCTCCGCGGCCTCGTCCGCGGCGCGAGCGAAGGCGCGTTCACGTTCTTCGCGCTCTTCGCGTTCATTTCGCTTCTGGCCGGGTTCATGAGCACGTTCCTCGCCGTGCGGCACACCCGCGCCGAGGAGGAATCCGGCCGCGCCGAGCTCGTCTCGGCGACCCCTGCGGGGCGCTGGGCGCCGCTGGCCGTGACAGTCGCACACGGGTTCGTCGCGAATGTCCTCGTGGCGGCGGCCCTCGCGACGGGCCTCATGGTCGGCGGGCTCGAACCGAGCGGTTCGCTCGTGGCCGGCGCGGCCGCGGGCTCCGTCGGGATCGCGTTCCTGGGCGTCGGGCTGCTCTCGGCCGAGTTCATGAGCACCTCGCGCGGGGCGAACGGGATCGCGTCGGCGCTCGTCGCACTCGCCTACCTCCTGCGGGGCTTCGGCGACGCGACGGGCAAGGTCAGCCCGGATGGCCTCGTGATCACGGCGGCTTGGCCGAGCTGGCTCTCTCCCATCGGCTGGGGCCAGCAGACCTTCGCCTACACGGGCAACCGGCTGTGGCCGATCGCGCTCCCGCTTGCGCTCGGAGCGGCGTGCATCGCCGCCGCCGTAGTCCTCATGTCACGGCGCGATATCGGCGCGAGCGTCCTCGCGGGCCGGGCGAGCCGAGCCGACGCGAGGGCGAGCCTTCGCGGGCCGTTCTCGCTCGCGCTCAGGCTCCAGCAGGGTGCGATCATCGGCTGGTGCCTGGGCGGCCTCGCGACCGGTCTCCTCGCAGGGGCTCTCGGGTCAGCGGTCCAGCAGGCCCTCAACGGCGCCCCATCAATTACGAGCGTCCTGCGCGCCATGATCCAGGCCCAGGGCACGTCCATGACCCAGCTCGTGATCTCGGTACTGTTCGAGTTCGCCGGGGTGCTCGCCGCGGCGTGTTGCCTGCAGGCAATCATCCGGCTGCGGCAGGAGGAAACGGCCGGCACGGCAGCGCTCCTCGCGGCGCAACCGCTGAGCCGCGTCCACTTGCTCGCAAGCTTCCTGGCCCTGGGCGCAGCCTCGGTGGTGCTCGTCATGGCGTTCGCTGCCGTGGGCGCGTGGGCGTCTCTCATCGCGTCCGGGGACACCTCAAACGCCGTCACCGACGTGTGGCAGACCGCCGCCGACCAGCTTCCCGCGGCCCTCATCTACCTCGCGCTGCCGGCGGCCGCGTTTGTCCTCTGGCCGCGCTGGACCATGCCGCTGGGCTGGGGGACGCTCATCCTGGGAGTGATGATTGGCATCTACGGTGGCATGATCGGCTTGGACAAGAGTGTCCGCGACCTCTCGCCGTTCACCCACACGCCCGTCCCCTCGGCCTCCGGCAGCGACTGGAGCGGCGGGTTCTGGATGCTCGGCATAGCTGCCGCTCTCACGACCATTGCGCTCATCGCCATGCGGCGGCGGGAAATAGGGGCCGCGTGATGGACCGTATAACCGATGCCCTCACCACCGGGACCCGCATGCCCAATGGCGCCGGAACCTCCGTGGTCTCCGACGCAAGGGCAGCGCCTCGAGACGTCGGCCTCCTCCAGTCTCGACATGCTCACCCGTCGCTCAGCACTGATGGCAGGGGTGAGACAGGACGCGGCCATCGTGGCACGCCTAGTGGACACAAACCCCGGTGTAAACTCTTCACGGTCCCCTGGAGGGACGGGAAGCAAGTACGGACAAACCATCCTGATCTTCCCGCGGGATATCCCCGGAAGTCCTCCGCCCCCACCCTGTTGCCTCATTGCAATACCTCCGGGAAGAGTAATACGTTGCCTCATTTGAAAACCTCCGGATGGGTGGTTTCGTTGCCTCGGTGAAGTGC
>NZ_JBIYDB010000055.1:0-21611 GCF_044908325.1 Arthrobacter sp. GAS37 | reverse complement strand
CTGCCCAGTCGAGAAAGACCCGCCAACGCCTTCACCACGACCGGCCGGCATACGATGAGCGGCCCCCTGAACCAAAAGCCAGGAGCCGCTCATCCATGCCTCTTGACAACCAGACCTACATATCAGCTTCCAGCGACTGCCGCCCTAGGCTCCGACCGGGACGGGTTCCTTCTTCCCCGCATCCTTGCGGATTGTCGCGCTGATGACCGCGGCCACCGTGCACATCGCGGCAGCGCCGATCCATGCATAGGTGTAGTGGCCCGTGGCGTCGCGGATGTAACCCGCGAGCAACGCGGCAGCCGCGGCCCCGAGCTGGTGCGCCGCGAAGACCCAGCCGAACACCACCGAACCGTCCGCCCCGAACACCTTCCGGCAGATGGCCGCCGTCGGGGGCACAGTGGCAACCCAGTCCAGGCCATACACCACCACGAACAGGATCATGCTCGGTTGCACCGTGGAGCCCAAAAGCACGGGCAGCACCAGCAGCCCGACCCCGCGGAACTGGTAATACACAGCCAGGAGCACCTTGGGATTGAAGCGGTCCGTCAACCAACCGGACGCGATGGTGCCCACGATGTCGAAGATCCCGACGACGGCCAGCAAGCCTGCCGCTGTGGTTTCCGGCATACCGTGGTCGTGCGCCGAGGGAATGAAGTGCGTGCCGATCAGGCCGTTGGTGGTAGCACCGCAGATGGCAAAACCGGCAACCAGGGCCCAGAAAGTACGCACTTTGCTGGCGCGTTTGAGGACCTGCAGTGCCCGCACGGCGGCGTTGGGCGTCTTGGCGCCTTCAGCATAGGTGGCGTCCGCAACCGGGGCGACTTCCGCCGTCGTCGGCTGTTCTTCTTCGGCACCGTAAGGTTGGACCCCGACGTCGGCGGGTGAGTTCTTGAGCCAGCGCAGCACGAGCGGCACTACGGCAAGCGCTCCGGCTGCGATGAGCAGCGAGGCGCCGCGCCAGCCCGGGCTCTGCGCAAGCACCGCGATGAAGGGCAGGAACACAAGCTGCCCGGCGGCGCTGCCCGCCGTCAGGATGCCGATCACGAGTCCACGGTTCTTGGAGAACCACGTGTTGGCGATGGTGGCCGCGAAAACCAGGGCCATGGATCCGGTGCCGAGCCCGATCAGCACACCCCAGGTCAGCAGGATCTGCCAGGACTGGTTGACGAACACCGTCAGCGCGGAACCGAGGCCGATCAGGCAGAGGGCAATCGAGGTGACCGTTCGGATTCCGAAGCGTTCCATGAGCGCGGCAGCGAAGGGCGCCGTGAGGCCGAACAACACCAGGTTGATGCTCACTGCGAGCGACAAGACGGTTGTTGACCAGCCGAATTCCTGTTGCAGCGGCACCATAAGCACGCCGGGCGCTGCCCGGAATCCGGCTGCGCCCACAAGTGCCAGGAACGCGACGGCGGCCACCATCCAAGCGGGGTGGAGGCGCCGCTTCCGCGGGGTCTTGCCGGCGGAAAGTTTGGTGGGATTGGGTGCGGTCATGCGGAGGGCTCCGATTCGTTCGGGAGGTCACGTCTGGCGGGGGCAGTGGCCAAAGCCAACGGGTGTTCAGACCGCGTGAGGCTATGCCAGCTGGTGTTGGCGGCGGTCAGCCGGGACCCGCAGTGGGAGCAGGTATCAGCCGACGCCGTCGGCAGTCCGCAACCGTTGTGGATCACGCGCATGTGGGCGTTGTCCGCCGGGGCGTGGAGGTGTTTTTCGGACCAGAGGATGATGGCGTTCAAGACAGGCAACGCATCCTCGCCCTTGGGGGTGAGGACGTACTCCTGGCGCGTCCGAGCGCCGTCCAGGTAAGGCCGCTGGGCAAGGAGGCCGGCTTCAACCAGCCAACCCAGTCTTTTGCTCAGGACGTTGTCCGCGACGTGGAGACGGGACTTGATGGCGTCGAAGCGGCCGTTGCCGAAGAAGACCTCCCGTAGCACCAGGCTTCCCCAGGGGTCTCCGAGGATATCGAGCCCGCGCGCCAGGCTGCACGTCCGCTCGGACCAGTCGGATCGTAAAGGCATGGATTGAGATTATCTGGCTTTTCTAAAGAAAGCTAGGGTTTTTGCGAAGGGCACACCAATCCTGACCATGTTTGAGCGATGATCGTCCGGGACGCGCCGCTGTGATGGCGTGTCCCGGCCGATCCGTGAATCAAAGAAGGTCAGAAATGGAGGGGCTTTCAGTCGGCGATGTTGCCGATCGCCTGCTCAAGGTCCGCAATCAGGTCCTCGACGTCCTCGATGCCGCAGGAAAGCCGGATCAGGTTGACCGGCACGGCCAGCTCCGTGCCCTTGACCGAAGCGTGCGTCATCTCCGAGGGGTAGTTCATGAGGGACTCGATGCCGCCCAGGGACTCGGCCAGCGTGAACACCTGGGTGGACTCCGCCACCTTGCGGGCCGCAGCTTCGCCGCCCTTGAACTGCACGGAAATCATGCCGCCGAATTTCTTCATTTGCTTGGCCGCGAGCTCGTGGCCCGGGTGGGAAGGCAGGCCTGGATACAGCACGGCTTCAACTTCAGGGCGCTCGAGCAGCCACTCGGCGACGGCCTGGGCGTTCTCGCTGTGGCGGTCCATGCGCACGCCGAGCGTCTTGAGGCCGCGGGTCGTCAAGAAAGCATCCATGGGTCCGGACACGGCGCCGACAGCGAACTGCACAAAGCCGATCTTCTCTGCCAACTCGGCATCCTTGACCACGATCGCGCCGCCGACGACGTCCGAGTGGCCACCGATGTACTTGGTGGTCGAGTGGACCACGACGTCGGCACCCAGGGCGAGCGGGGTCTGCAGGTAGGGCGAAGCAAAGGTGTTGTCGACCACCAGGAGGGCACCGGCGTCGTGCGCTACTTTGGCGAGCGCCTCGATATCGGTGATCTTCATCATCGGGTTGGAAGGAGTTTCCACCCAGACGATGCGGGTTTTGTTGGCCGCGACGGCCGCGGCAACTGCGTCAAGGTTGGACATGTCCACTGGTGTGTTGCCGATGCCCCACTCACCGAGCACGCGGTTGATGAGCCGGTAGGTTCCGCCGTAGGCGTCGTTGCCGAGAACGATGTGGTCGCCGGGCCGGGCAACGGCGCGGATCAGGGAGTCCTCCGCGGCAAGGCCCGAGCTGAAGCTGTATGCGTGGCTTCCGCCTTCCAGCGCGGCGAGCTGTTCCTGCAGCGCATCGCGGGTGGGGTTGGTGCCGCGGCCGTATTCGTAGCCGTCGCGCAAACCGCCTATGCCGTCCTGGGCATACGTCGAGCTGAAGTGCAGCGGCGGAACCACGGCGCCGGTGCGGGGTTCGAAGGCCTGGCCGGCGTGGACGGCACGCGTGTTGAATCCTGCTTCGTTTGCAGACATATGAACTCCTAGTGTCAGTTGCTCAGGTAGGCGAGAAGGTCGTGGCGGGTCAGGATGCCCACGGGAGCTCCGACGAACGTCACCATGACGGTGTCGACGTCGGACAGCAGCTCGCGAGCGGCGGAGATGGTTTCCAGCGAGCCGATCACGGGCAGGCGCTCCCCCATGTGCTCGGAGATCTTGTCGGTCAATTTCGCCTCGCCGCGGAACAGCTTGGTGGTCAGCGTGCGCTCATCGACGGCCCCGAGGACCTCGCCCATGACCACAGGCGGTTCCTGCGAGAGGACCGGGATGTGCGAGACCCCGAATTCGTTCATGATGTTGATGACGTCGCGGACGGTCTCGTTGGGGTGGATGTGGACGAGGTCCGGCATCTCGCCGGTCTTGGACTTCAAAACCTCGCCAACCGAGGCTTCCTCGCCGCCGGAGAGGAAACCGTAGGAGCGCATCCACTTGTCGTTGAAGATCTTCGCCAGGTAGCCGCGGCCGGAGTCCGGCAGGATCACGACGACGACGGCCTCCTCGCCAAGGTCTTTGGCCACCTGCAACGCGGCAACCACTGCCATGCCCGAGGACCCGCCCACCAGGAGGCCTTCCTCGCGGGCCAGGCGCCGGGTCATCTCGAAGGAATCGGCGTCGCTCACGGCAATGACATCGTCCGGCACACTCTTGTCGTAGTTGGCCGGCCACATGTCTTCGCCGACGCCCTCCACGAAGTAGGGCCGCCCGGTTCCGCCCGAGTAGACCGAGCCTGCCGGGTCCGCGCCGATAACCTTGACCCGGCCGCCGTCGGACTCCAGCCGGTTGGCGGACACATCCTTGAGGTACCTGCCCGTGCCGGTGATAGTGCCGCCCGTGCCGGCGCCAATCACAACGTGGGTGATCTTCCCATCGGTATCACGCCAGATCTCCGGCCCGGTGGTTTCGTAGTGGCTGCCGGGGGCGGCGGGGTTGGAGAACTGGTCCGGCTTGTAGGCTCCGGGGATCTCGGACACGAGCCGGTCGGAGACGCTGTAGTAGCTTTGCGGGCTGTCCGGGGCCACGGACGTGGGAGTGACCACAACTTCGGCGCCGTACGCCTGAAGCACGGCGCGCTTGTCCTCTCCCACTTTGTCCGGGACAACGAAGATGCACTTGTAACCCTTTTGCTGGGCCACCAGGGCAAGTCCGACGCCCGTGTTGCCCGAGGTGGGTTCCACGATGGTTCCGCCCGGCTTGAGCTTTCCGTCCCGCTCTGCTTCCTCGATCATCTTCACCGCGATGCGGTCCTTGATGGAGCCGCCGGGGTTCACATATTCGAGCTTCACCAGAATGGTGGCTTTGATGTCCCCGGTCACGTGGTTGAGCTTGATGAGCGGTGTATTGCCAATGAGGTCCAGGACGGACTGGGCGTACTTCATAGGTACCAAGTTACCGCTTGGTCGGGAGTGCTTCGGTGCAGCGGAGGGTCGGGCGGTGGCGGGTCTTAGTCTGGCCGTCCACGTCTAGCCAAGGGATGGCCTCGCGGGGCAAGCTAGCGGGGACACCCTCCAAGGAAAGGACATGCACCATGGATTGGACCCTCGAAGTGGTTGTGCTCCCTGTGAGTGACATTGACCGTGCCATCGAGTTCTACCGCGACAAGGTGGGCTTCAACCTTGACCACAACACCACGAACGAGCACATGCATGTGGCGCAGCTGACTCCGCCGGGCTCCGGATGTTCGATCGTCGTCGGAGACCTGCCGGCGCAGAATGAGATGGCGCCGGGTTCAATGCGAGGCCTTCAACTTGTGGTCGTGGATGCGCGCGCTGCACGCGAGGAGTTGCTCGGCCGCGGGGTCGAGGCCAGTGAAATCACCGTCTTTGACGAGCGCGACGGCGGCACGTTCTTCGGCTTCAGCGATCCGGACGGCAACACCTGGGCGGTGCAGGAACTCAAGGTCCGCGCCGACAAGCCGTTGATTCCAGTAGAGGCCCGCGGGCGCTTCGGGGAATAGGGACGATCCCGGGACGATCCCGGGGCTTGTTTGCGAGACCGCGGGCACAAGCCCCGGAATCACAAACAAGCCCCGGGATCAGCGTGAAACTAGCCCGCGAGCAAGCGCTCACTCAGCTGGTGCAGGGCTTCCTGCCGAAGAGTCGGTCTGCCAGAGGCCCAGGATGTTGCCTTCGGTGTCCTTGAAATAGGCGTAGTAGCCCATGCCCGGAACAGCAT
Organism: Arthrobacter sp. GAS37; assembly: GCF_044908325.1. NCBI lineage: Bacteria > Bacillati > Actinomycetota > Actinomycetes > Micrococcales > Micrococcaceae > Arthrobacter > Arthrobacter sp. GAS37. The sequence goes on along the minus strand of NZ_JBIYDB010000055.1, from coordinate 16,075 downwards.
CTTTGCCTTTGACCACCGAACCGCCCGCACCCTCGATTTGGCCAAGCGAAGCTTCGATGTCTTCGACGTCAACCGTGATGATGGGTGTCTTCAGCTCTTCCGAGCGCGGGAACAATGCGCCATTGATGGCCCCGGGTGCGCTCGGCATACCCGTCTGCGGGTCTGAAGGCGTGGTGATCGCGATCGTGTAGTCCATCTCCTGCATGGGGTTGAGCATCCAGCCGAAGGCACCCTGGTAGAAAGTGTTGGCCCGCTCCGTGTCGTCCGCGGGGATTTCAAAATGCACAACACCAGCCATTGCGTTCTCCTGAGATTGTCATGGAAGGCGCAGACGCCCCGCGCCACACGTGGAGTCTAGTCGTGTGGGTTTCGCGGCGTAAGGGGCTCGACCGCCGCTCTTTCGAGTGTTGTCAGGCGGGCATGCGACTATGAATGAATGACCATCGTCGATGCCCCACCGGCCGCAGCGGCTGCGGCCGACGCGTCCGTGCGATGGCAACCCGGCGGCTCCTTAGACCTTCTGCAGACCTTGGGAATCCTCATGCGCGGCAACGGCGATCCCTCGTTCGCGGCGCGGCAGGACGGGGTGTGGATGGCCTTCACGACGCCGGACGGTCCGGCTACCTTGCGCCTCACCTCCGCGGGAACCGGCCAAGACACGCATATCGATGCCCAGGCCTGGGGCTCCGGTGCCGATTCCGCCATCGCCTCTGTGCCTGCGCTGCTGGGGAGCGGGGACGACTGGTCCGGCTTCGACGACGCCGCGTTCCATGCCACCCTTCCGCGGATGGTCAGGGAAGCCCGTCGCCGGAACCTCGCCGTCCGTTTACCTACCACCGGGCGTGTGGTGGACTCCCTCGTGCCCACGATTCTTGAGCAAAAGGTCACAACTATCGAAGCCCGGCGGGGCTACCGCTACCTGATGTACCGGTACGGAACCGCAGCCCCTAGCGCCGGCCGCCTTTCGACGTCGAGCCTGCCGTCGGGCCTGCTCGTCGCGCCGACCGCCGCCCAGTGGTTGGCCATTCCTTCATGGGAGTGGCACAAGGCCGGCGTGGGTCCCCAACGTTCCGCAACAGTCATGCGGGCGCTGCGATCCGCCGTCGCGCTTGAACGGCTCGCCTCACTCAGCGCGGCGGAAGCCGGGGCCAAGATGCTGACCATTCCGGGCATTGGCATCTGGACGGCTGCCGAGGTTGTCCAGCGGACCCATGGCTGCCCGGATTCAATCGCGGTGGGCGACTACCATTTGGCCTCGTACGTCGGTTACGCGCTCACGGGCAGGAAAACGGACGACGCCGGAATGATCGCCCTGCTGGAGCCGTGGCGCGGGCACCGGCAGCGGGTAGTCCGGATGCTCGGGCTCAGCGGCTTCCGCAAACCGACGTTCGGACCGCGGATGACCATCCAGGACCACCGAGGACACTAGCGTCACTAGCAACGCGGGGTCACTTACGGCCCATGTTGCTGCCCGGCATGGGCCGTAAGTGACCCCGCGTTGGCCTAGACGGAGCGGAGTTTCGCCCGCTTGATCCGGACAATGAGGCCGGCGAACCCTTCGGCCAGGTCATCCGCGTTGACCTTGAAGTAGGACCAGCCGGCGCCGGTGAAAGCCTCGTCCCTCCGGTTGTCCTTTGTCTGCTGTTCCCTCGTGAGATGCGGGGCACCGTCATACTGCACGGCGATCCGGAACCGCCGGTACCCCAGGTCCGCGGAAGGCGACCACGGATCGTCCGGATCAAGGCGGAGCTGCAATTCCGGTTCAGGCAATCGCGCATCCACCATGGCCAGCCGCAGGAATGTCTCCGGAAACGAGTCTGCTCCGACCCGCATGTCTTCGAGGGCAAGCCGGGCCTTCTCGACGCCTTTCATGTTCGGATGCTGCCGGATCAGGAGGCGCAGCCCTTCCTTGTTTGCGTAGGGCTCCGTCCTTCCTTCAAGGCGCGGCCGGGGCATGCGGATCAACTGGTCGCCCATGGCAATCACGTACGGCAGCGGCAACTGATGCGCCAGGTCAAGCCACGTCCGGGACGGGGAGGACACCGGAATTCCGTCTATTTACGTGACTTCGCCCGGGAGGACCCGGACTCGGTGCCCCGTCACTCCGCTCCTGCGGACCCGGGGAAGCTCATGGGGCTTGCTGAGGTGGACCGCCTCGCCGTTGCCAAGCCACGGAGGAAGGCCGAGCCGGCTCAGTACCGCGGCGCTCTCATGGGACACCCAGGCACTCGGTGTTGCCACGGCAAGGACCCGTGCCCGTTCGGCAAACGCAAACTCACGACCCGCAGGCAAATAGATCAGGCGGCCGCCGTCGGACACGTCCCTGGCCCGGAGCCGCTTCGGTGCGACGCCAAGTATGCGGGATTCATAGACCGTGAAAGGACGGTTACTGAGTTCCTTCGGCAGCGGATTGATGCGGACCATGGGATCCAGTTTGTCCGCAATTTGACCCCGGCAAGGAGTTATCCACAGGCAAACTTTCAGCCACGCCAACGCGGGGTCACTTACGGCCCATGTTGCTGCCCGACATGGGCCGTAAGTGACCCCGCGTTGGATCAGAAATCAGAGTCCGAGGCGGGCGATCGCTTCTTCCCGCATGTCGATCTTGCGCACTTTGCCGGACACCGTCATGGGGAAGCTCTCCCGGACATCCACGTAACGCGGAATCTTGTAATGGGCCAGTTTGCCGCGGCAGAACTCCTGCACTCCGTCCAAGTCCAGAGCTGCTCCCGGTTTGAGGATGATGCAGGCCATCAGCTCTTCGCCGTACCTGGCATCAGGAACCCCGATGACCTGGACGTCCTGGATGGCGGGATGCCGGTACAGGAACTCCTCGATTTCGCGGGGATAGACGTTCTCTCCTCCGCGGATGACCATGTCCTTCATGCGGCCTTCGATCACGATGAAACCGTCCAGGTCCATCCGGGCAAGGTCGCCGGTGTGCATCCAGCCGTCGTCGTCGATTGCCTCGGCTGTCTTCTCCGGCTGGCCCCAATACCCGGCCATTACGGCGTAGCCCCGCGTGCACAGTTCGCCGATCTCCCCGCGTTCCAGGGTTTCGCCAGTGCCTGGATCCACGATCTTGGACTCGAGCCGGGGCATCGTGCGCCCTACTGTCGTGGTCCTCTGCTCCAGGGTGTCAGCCGCGAGGGTCATGGTGGACACGGGCGAAGTCTCGGTCATTCCGTAGCAAATGGCCACGTCCCGCATGTTCATCTCCGCGATGACGCGCTCCATGACCTCGATAGGGCACAGTGAGCCGGCCATGACGCCGGTGCGCAGCGTGGAGAGGTCGTAAGACGCGAAATCCGCCAAAGACAGCTCGGCGATGAACATCGTGGGCACGCCATACAGCGAGGTCCCGCCAAAATCCTGCACCGCTTCCAGGGCGGCGGCCGGGGTGAATCCGCGGCCGGGAATGATCGTGGCCGCGCCGAAGCTCAGGGCGTTCAGGTTCCCGATGACCATGCCGAAACAGTGGTAGAACGGCACCGGTAGAACCACGCGGTCGCGCTCCGTGTATCCCAGCAGCCTGCCGATCTGGTTGCCGTTGTTGAGGATGTTGTGATGGGTCAGCGTGGCGCCCTTGGGAAAACCTGTGGTCCCTGAGGTGTATTGCAGATTGATGGGATCGTGCGGGTCCAGTTCCGCCATGCGAACCTTGAGCGCTGAGGGCGCGACGTCGTCCGCCCGCTTGAGTAGCTCGGCGTACGTCAGCTCGGCGTCAGTTTGCGGTTCGCCTGCGTTGAGCATGTCCAGTCCCAGATCGGGAAGGAACACCAACTCCCGAAGCTCAGGACAGCTGGCCAAGGCCTCCCGGGCCATGCCCACATAGTCGCTGTTCTTGTCCGATGGCGCGGCCACCAGCATCCGCATGCCGTTCTGCCGGACCACGAATTCGAGTTCGTGGCTGCGGTATGCAGGATTGACGTTGACCAAGACCGCACCGGCCTTCGCCGTGGCGTATTGCAGGATGGTCCATTCGGCGCAGTTCGGGCTCCAGATGCCTACCCTGTCACCCTTGGCGACGCCCAAGGCGAGCAGCGCACGCGCGAGCCGGTCGACGTCGTCGTTCAGTTTTTCGTAGCTCCAGCGCCTGGCCTCATCGCCGGGCACCACCGCGGCTTCGATGAGAGCGTCCCGCAGCGGAAATCGCGCTGCGACTCGTTCAAAGTTGTCACCAATGGTCTCTTCAAGCAGCGGGACGTCAGTGTCCCCGGCGGTGTAGGAAAGCATGAACGCACGCTACCAACTCCGCGGGGCCAAGAGAAGACTTTTGCTTGGAAGTCCTACAAAATATTTCAGGGGCTTGCCGGGCCAGCCGGTAATGTGAATCCCATGAGTGCACCCATTGACCTGCAGGCCACGTTCATTCCCAACGACGGCGAATTCTTCCGCGTCAAGCTCGCGCTGGAAATCGCGATCGACGAAGTGGTGAACGAACCCGGCTGCATCCGCTACGAACTCACCGAAGCCAACGACGACAAGCTGGTCCTGACCGAGCAGTGGGCCTCCGAGGAACACCTCGACATCCACTCCAAGGGCATCGCGGTCCAGGACCTCAACGAATCCCTCAGCGCGCTGCTGGCCGAGCCGGCGAAGCTCGAGCGCCTCTAAGAGTTTTCTGCGCGCTGCTTTGCGATGTGCGCGTGGACTTCATCCATGTCGAGCCCCTTGACGGCCTCGATGACCTGCTCCAGCTGGGGTCCATTAAGTGCGCCCGGCTGCGAGAACACGAGGACCTTTTCGCGGAACGCCATGAGCGTGGGGATGGAGGAGATACCGGCCTCGGCAGCGAGCTGCTGCTCGGCCTCCGTGTCCACCTTGGCGAAGAAGACATCGTCATGCTTCTCGGAAGCGGCCTGGTATGTGGGGGCAAACTGCCTGCAAGGGCCGCACCACGCAGCCCAGAAATCCACCAGGACGATGTCATTGCCCTCGATGGTCGACGCGAACTGCTCCCCGGTGATTTCAACTGTAGCCATGCTTCCACGGTACGCGACGGGGCGTTCGAAGTCGCCCTTGTTCGCTACCCGGCAAACCGGGAATAAAGCACGACGTCGGGTGGTCGGCTTGGCGCCGCCCGGCACCTTCGCCTAGTGCCAGAGATGCGGGGCGGCCTTCCGGGCGCCGGGGAGCGCACTGTTCTCGCGCCACTCGTGGATCCATTCCGGAAGCTCGAGGTCTGCGGGAGGCTCGCCGAACTCGGCCAGGATTTCCTCTTGGCTCACGGGCCGGCCCTTGGCTACAAGTCGGGTGGCAATGTGCGCGCGGGCGTAGATCTCGCCGTCCACCACCATGCGTTGCTCGAAGTAGATTGCCTTGGAATCGAGCCCGATGATCTTGGACTCGATGGTGTATTGCTGCCAAAGCTGCAACGACTTCCGGAACGCGATGGTCTCCCCCGCAGCCACGGGACTCCAGCCCCGGCGGCGCATCTTTTGCCAAATCCCTGCGCGCACCATGAGATCGAAGCGTCCAAGATCCATCAGCGAGAAATACATGCCGTTGTTGACATGCATTGCAATGTCGATGTCCGTGGGCAGCACACGCATGGTCAACGAGGACGTACCCCAAACGCTGAGCCGGCTCCGCCTGGACGATGTGAACAAGAGCAAAAGGGTTCGGAGAAGCAAATGCATAACCGCCATGTTACTCCGCAGTAACATTTCGGGACAGCCTCGTTTTGTGTGTCGCTACATGGCATGTCGTTTACCGCTGGTTCACATGCCGCGGGAAGAATGTCTGAAAACAAATTGCAGAAGGCACCAAGGAGATCCCGTGAGCACCACCCAAACCATCAGGGCACACGCAGATGTGTGGCCGGAACTGCCGCTCCACCAGGAGTTGGTGTTGCAGGACACCCGCGGCAACAGGATCGTAGGCACCTTGGACGGCATGACTGAGGATCGCAGCACGCTCTGGATCCAGTTGTCCGGAGCCCTGGGCCGGCAACTCGTGCACCACCAGGACGGATACTGGCTGGAGCCGGGCAGCGCGAGCTAAAACTGGACTTCCGCCGTCGACAACCGAAATCCTTGACGACACCCGAATTCGGGTGTCGAGGGTCCATTTGCGCCTCGTAGGCGATTTTCCGCGTCGAACCGCCCGCCCAAACAACGGAGGCACAAAAAAATCCCCGGAACCACTGGTTCCGGGGATTTAATTTTGTGGCAGATGAGGGATTCGAACCCCCGTAGGCGTTGCCAGCTGATTTACAGTCAGCCCCCTTTGGCCGCTCGGGTAATCTGCCGAACTTCAAAAGAAGTCACTCCCGATCATCGTTTCGTTTCCGATCCGGTAAGCGCGAGCAAGACAACCTTACAGAACTTCTGCCGAAGAATCGAATCGAGGCAGCGAGGCCAGAGGATCGGCGGAAATCTCAGGCTAACCAAGTATCCGGCCAGCCAGTTTGGCCTCGAAACTGGCCGCCTGTTCCGGCGTGATCTGGTTGAGCTGCACGGCCCGCAACAAGTCCGCGTGGACGCCATCCATCCGCGATGCCGCATCAGGAACCGGGCTCAGGACCACGGAGGCTGCTAGCGCTGCGGCTGCAACCGCGGTTGCGGCGGTGGCGGCGGCGACTCCGATTGAACCGGCGGCGGCAGCGGCTGACTTGGTGACGTAGCGGACGGCTTGGTTGCTCATAGTGCTCCCTTTCAGGATGGGCTCTTCAAACTGATACAACTCTGTCGGGGCAGTCTCAGTTCCGGCCCTGTGTGTGCTGTGAGTGAACTGTGAACGCTCAGCACACCCCGGGCGCTTCCGTATTAGGCTGGTTGGCAGACAAAGCCGCCCGCTTCGGGGCCGCAACGCACCAATTAAAGGAGAGTCATGGCAGGCGAATCCACATTCGACGTCGTCAGCAAGGTAGACAAGCAGGAAGTCGCCAACGCGCTCCACCAGTCCCAGAAGGAAATCTCACAGCGATACGACTTCAAGGGCGTCGGCGCCGAGATCGACTTCAGCGGCGAAAAGATCCTCATGAAGGCCAACTCCGAGGACCGCATTCTCGCTGTCCTGGACGTATTCCAGTCCAAGCTCATCAAGCGTGGCATCTCCCTGAAGTCCCTCGACCAGGGCGAGCCTTACCCCTCCGGCAAGGAATTCCGCCTGGAATGCTCCATCAAGGAGGGCATTGCCCAGGACATCGCGAAGAAGATCAACAAGATTATCCGCGACGAAGCCCCGAAGTCCGTCAAGTCCCAGATCCAGGGCGACGAACTCCGCGTCACCTCGAAGTCCCGCGATGACCTGCAGGAAACCATGAACATCCTGAAGAAGTTCGAAGAGGTCGATCTCCAGTTCGTTAACTTCCGCAGCTAAGGCCGGTTCTGCCGCGTGATTACGGGGAAGTTGCTTCCCCAGTCCGCACAGAGTCCGCAGAATCCCCGAGGACCGCAGCGATCAACCTTGATCCTGCGGTCCTCGTTTTGTCTTCGGCAGTCGGCCACAGGTGGGAGTACGTGTTCAAAGTGATAGAAGGCTGAGCGTGGCCTAGTGCCCGCTGCACTGTCACGACGTCGCACCCATCAGCGACAAGGCCGGAGGCGTAGAAGTGCCGGAGATCATGAAGCGTGAACCCGCCTATGCCGGCAGCCTCACGGGCCTGCTTCCAGCGATCCGCCGCCGAATTGCGATTGAAGTAGGTTCCGCCGTAACCAAACAGCCATTTCTCATCGCCGAACCCTTGACTCCATTGAGGTAGACGGGTTGACGTATCTGGCGAGCACTGTGGGCAACGCTGCCGTCTGCCTAAATACCTATGACGGCACCAATGCTTCCAATGTGAAGACGCTGATCATGCACCGCATCGCCACGGCCCCAGGCGTGACCGTCGACGGTCCGATCTTGAACCTCAACGGAATCTGCCAGATGCTCTACGCCCGCGAATGGGTCATAACATTCACTGGCGGCAGTAGCGATAACCACGGCATCAACTTCGCCAATTCGGTAGCGCAGCTACAGAACGCCGCGATAGGCAATCTGAACCTGACCAATCCGAAAGAGTTGTTCAGGATCGGAGCTGGGGCAACTGGATCATTGATCTGCAAAGCCACGGTGCGCGACGTGAATCTCATCGGCTGCACCCACCCTGTGTTCATCAGTGGCAGCCGCCAGGCGGATATCTCATTCCGTGGCGACAATATCGACACCCCGAACAACATCGCCCGTGTGGACACGTCAACGCTTACTCTCACCCTGGACGGGACGACGTCCACAGGCGCGGGCGCGAACGTCATCACTCAGGTCAGCACCACCACCCTGCGAATCCCTCGGGCCGATCGCGTTTCACTCGCCCTCAACACGCTCACACTCACCCCAGCAGACGGCGACTGGGTGTACTCACCCGCGACCCCGACAACCGTCGTCAGCGGAACCGGCGCAGGCCAATACATCTACCGCGGGTCCGCTGGATGGGTAAAGCTCAACTAGCGTCATGCAAGCCCGGAATGACCGTGACCAAAACACTTCAACAGTAAGGCCATGGCACGAAATAGAAGGCGCCCCTTTGTGGGACTAGACCCAGACACCCCCACCGAACATGCAGGAGAATCGGACCATGAGCACCAAAGGCGGGCCAGAGCACGCAATCGAACAGGTTTCCTCCTCCGTGGCAGGCAAGTTGGCCGAACAGATCGAAGGCATCCTTGAGCTCATTGACGCAGGGGCCCTCGAGGCCACCAAAGCGCAGAGGGCATACCTCGCCGGCGCCGTCCACGGGATACGGCTTGCCGCCGAGCAAGTGACGGCAGGCTAAACCCCGCAGCCTAGGGAAATCACTAGACTTCGCGAAGGGCTGGGCTCCTGTACCGTCCAGCCCCGGCCCTTCGCGGGGGACGTCGTTGTAACCTTTGAGGCGAGGTGTTGATGTGGGTAGAAAAGACCGATCAGTAGAAATTAGAATCGAGACTGCCTCGCGGGCGGAGATACCAATCTTGAAAACGCGCCGTACTGCAGTAGTGGATCTCTACTACTTCGACAAGGGAATTTGCTGGCTTTGCCAAGGACCTGTCGACCTGGAGATACGCGATCTGGATCCTCGCAGCCCCGAGATCGATCACGTTATCCCCGTATCCGCCGGGGGCCAGGACGTCTGGGGGAACGTCAGGCTATCCCACAGAGCTTGCAATATTCTGAAATCAGACCGTGCGGCAGACCAATGCTCACCGGCGGAATACCGGCGCAATCTAGAGCGCATGGTTTTCAGGCGCAACCATCCAGACTTATGGCTCCACATGCTTATTAGCCGTCGAGAAACCGAACTGAAGGAAATTAGCAGGGAGCTACGGTGGGCGCGGCGGGAGCAAAAGCGGCTGGAGGACGCTGGACGCCGCGCCGACAAGTCAAAGTTCCGTTCACTCCAAGATCAGATTGACGACCTTAGTCTGAGATCTGGCCAAGCTAGTGCCTATATAGGTATGCACCGCCAAGATCTCGATTCCCGGAAGCCAATGCTTCAGCTGTGCCAACTTGGCCATATAGACCGTCACACCAACTGACGGAATTCCACCCGTTGCCGAGGAATGGCTCCTGATCTATATGCAAACTGACCCATTTGCGGAGGCGCCGCTCACCAGGGAAGCCCCCACGCTTGAGTTGCCCCAACTCGCGTGGGGGCTTTCTTCTTGTCCTGTGGGATGGAGCCCGGAGCGCGTCATCGGCTGACCCCGCGGATTGTCCATAAGCCTACGGTCCACACGGAAACAAGTAGGAAGCACTCGCGACTGCAGGTCTCCGCGGTTCTAAAGTCACGGACAGTGTCCATGCCACGACGGGATGGGCCGGATTGCCACGCCTGAGCCCCGACTGCCGACGGGCCGAGAGCGAGGCATCATCAAACGACAAACCAGGAAAATGGGGCAAGACAATGAAAACGATAAAGCTGATTCTCGGACCCTGCCTGCTGCTCGCGGGACTGCTGACCGGATCCACTGCAGCGCAAGCCGACACCCTTCCACCAACCCTGACCGGGGAAACCTTCACCGGTGACCAGGCATTCCCCAGCAGCGACCTTACAGGCTGCACGAACGGTGATGGCACAGGGACGTTCACATTCCACTTCCAAGGAACCGCCAACGGGCCGTACCCGGGGACATTCGTCGAGGATGTCTCCGTCACGGCCGGCGGCCCCGCTCTGCCCGACAACACGCACCCGCTGACCGCCTTCCACGCCACGTTTACCATCACGAGCGTGACAGGGGAGGTGACCGGCACCAAGGACTTGGCACCTGACGCCAGCGGAACCGCTTTCTGCTCACTCGGGGGCCGTCACCACCCGGCCCTCGCTGTTTTCACCGCCCCCTCCCTGACCTATTCGGCAGCGATTTCATCGGGAGGCCACACCAACACCGATGCAGGTACTGCATCAGCAGCGCTACAACACGGCCATCCCTTCACAGAGAGCTTCCTGACATCTCAGGGACTGGCCCCCACCGCCAAGGATCAATGCAAAAAAGATGGCTGGACGGACTATCCACAGTTCAAGAACCAAGGACAGTGCGTCGCGTTCGTGAACCACCGAGATCAGAGCTGACGCCACACGGATCCATCTAGTAGGTGGTTGGGTAAGCTTTGTCTTCTGTGCGGGGCCGGCAGACTGCCAGACTGTAAGTCCAACCCTCGATTGAACAAGGTGGACCAGTGCCGGCAGGATCTGAACAAACAAGCGGGCCCGCTCCGACGGCCCGGTGGGGTCCCGGGCGTCAAGTCATGGCACTCTTGGGATTTCTCGCTCTCTCCTACGCAGTATCGTTGCTGGGGTCGATGGCCATCATTGGCAATGCCTCCGGCTGGTACGCCACGGCCAACAAAGCGCCCTGGACGCCGCCGGGCTGGGTTTTCGGGTCGGTCTGGACAGTGCTGTACACGGCGATGGCCATAGCGTCGTGGCTGGTCTGGCGCCAGCGCTCGGCCCATGCCCGCGGAGCCATGACGGCGTACGGTGTCCAAATGCTGCTCAATCTCGCGTGGGCACCGACTTTTTTCGGCATGTACCCGGTGTGGGGCCATGCCGCACTATGGCTGGCCCTACTCCTCATCGCCGCACTGGCTCTGGCCGTGACGGCCACCGTCATCCGATTTGGCCCCATAAGCACGACAGCAGGACTGCTGATGCTGCCCTACATTTCCTGGATTGTGTTCTCCGCCAGCCTGAACTTCTACGCCGCAGCCAACAACTGACCAACCCCTGTCGGCAGTTCAAACTATGGGACTTGGGTGAGCAATCTCGGGCAATGCCATGTATTCCAATGCCTCCGAACGGCCAGGTACGGCACAGGAAGTCGATATCACCGCTGCACCGCGGACGCTTCACCCGAACCGCAGGCCGCAGGAGCCAGACCTCAGATGCCGCTAGGAGCTTCCCCACGTCACTGGGAGGGGATGACCATGGCATGCTCGGTCTTGCGCAAGGGGTGTCAGAGGGAACGGAAACGCCCGTCCAGATTGAACAACCTGGACGGGACGCTCACCGTCCCCCAATATGACATGTTGAGATCATGCGCGGAGACGGTGACTCGCAGCCTAAGCCTTCGCGCATGCCAGCGGGAAGGCCTTGTCTTCCACGCCGACTTCTGTTTCGCCTCGCGGACATCAACTCCTGAACTCCCCCGAAACCTCCAACGCTCAAAGTTTCAGAGACTCATCCCCGCGTAGGTCAGGATGCACCTACATCCAATATGGAAGGGCGGCTCAGCCCTTTTTGGATTCATACATTCCGGGCAGTCATCAGCGCGGAGGACTTCTGTCGGCGAGTTGCCTTCCACTGAAGTCCATCTTGCCGTCGTGAGCGAAAAAACAAGCCAGTGCGCCATCAGAGTGGAATATTCGACCAGCCATTTCGCGGCCTTGTCAGCCCCGATCCCGACAGTCAGTTCGCATTGGAGTGCGTCCGGATGGTTTGTCATCAGGTAGTTGTTGACTTGTCCATCTGGAAGTGCGGCTATGGCCTTCACGAGTGCAGCCTTCGTGCCGCGTGCGGCCACTTCGAGAACACCCATCGCAACCTTTAGTTGTTCGACTGTCAGGCTCGACAGGCGCTCCGCTGCCGTGGGTGTCGAGGCCAGGCCAGCGGCTGTCAGCTCAAGGATGGCGCTGTCCATGCGATCCTCCGGGAGCAGGGTTCGTTCGGCGAGGAACTTGCGCGTGACGGCAATCCGGCGACGTACCAGCTTGGGGAGGGCAAGCACTTGGCGAGCGTCAAAGCTTAGGTTGGACAGTGATTCCGGTTGCCACGACATGTCCGGGTCTTCTTCAAGGAGAACACCGGCCCACATGCTTGGACGCACTCCGGACGATAACCATCCCGCCTTTTCGGTTTCGAACTGCTCCCACGCAGGAAGAGGAGCCCCGAGGAGTGTCGCCAGGACGCTTTCACTCGACGGCACCCCCAAGGCCGTCCCGAACGCAAGGGCCAACCTAACCTCATCGAGGCGATTACCGTCGAATCCGACGGTCTCGGGCGCGTGGAATGTCAACGCCAATTCAACGCTGACTGCGTCAAACAGGATGAATCCATCACTGCCCGCGTATCCGCGTGCCCGGTCCTCAGCGTCACTTCGAGCGGCCGCCGCAGCCTTGGCAGCAATCGAATCCGAATTCTCGACCGCCAGCCGGAGTGCACGCCCTGCTTCCAATGCCGCATCCGACCAAGCGGTCTTCACCGAGTCCGCGGCTGGGTGACCCCCCGAGACCCCTTCGCCGATGGGACCCACGGGGCCGGGCTGCGGATCCGCTACAAGTTGGGTTTTTCGCCTGAACAGCTCAAAAAGATTCATCGTTTACCTTCCGCTCGTTCCGACTTGTCCAAGTGCTCTTTGCCGGCTCGTGGCCACGACAGCGAAACTGAGGCTGCCCGCGCTCAGGTCGATAGAAGGTGGTCTTCCCATTCTTGTCGTGCCCGGCGGCGCACACCGCTGATGATCAAGCTCACGATGATGCCGAGGGCGATGACAAACCCGCCTGGGACGGCGAACGTCGCGAGGAGCACGACGATCGCAAGGGTCACCCATTTACCAACAGTGGCGACCTTCGTGATCGATGGGCTGTTCCGTCCTGATTTGTATAGCTGAGCAACGTCAGCATTCAAAGCGCTGAGGATCCGTTCAGCCTGCCCGATAGTGAGGTGCTCTAGACTCGGTTTGATTCCGGTTGCCCGCCGAACTGCTATGCGCACGAAGTCGCGCTGGTAGGTCAGAGCCGGTGCCGTCCCGTCAGCCATGAGAAGCGCTCGCCATTGTTCATCGACAATGACCAGTTTCGGGGGACGGGAGGGAGTCATGGACTTAGACGCCTGTCCGACGGGACGCTTCCGCGAGGAACCCGAGGTGCTCACGTAGGAGATCCCCGAGCCAGGGACCCTCACAGTTCTGGTTACCTTCCCGTCAGCTCGCTTCGTGATTCGAACGGGCCCCTTGCCGATGCTCGTCGAAACACCTCGTTTGGAGACGGTTACCCGCACAGGCCCGAAACTCTTGGATCGGCGTACTCTGAAACTTCCCATGAAGCGTCCTTAGGGTTGATGTTCGTGGCAGCGAGTTGGAAATTGCCGGGGTTTACTTGTACCAGACAGCCACGCCTTTGTGGTGTGAGCAGGTGCCTTGGTGGTTTGCGGAGAATGAATATGTGCCATCAACGCACAATGCGGTAGCACCGCCACCCGGGGCTGGCGCCGGTGCCGCGGCCGCGGGGGCCGGGGCGGGGTCCACAGGTGCGGCCGGAGCAGGCTGGGCCGGTACAGCAGGAGCTGGCTCGACTGGAGCTGGCTGTGCAGGGGCGGCTGGTACTGGCGCGACGGGTGCCGGTACCTGTACCGGAGGTGGTGCAACGGCAACTGGCGTTGTAACGGCTGCGGTGGGAGACGGTGATGGCGCTGAAGTTGTCGGCGTGGTGATTGCCGTCGGCGATGCGGTTGAGGTAACAACCGAGGTCTCGCTTGGCACGTTGCGTACTTGTGAGGCCGGTGCACCGCACGCGGCAAGCGCCAAGGCGACGGCCGCGCCGACAAGGGCGCGCTGGATGGAGCGGGATGAGACCATGATTCCCCCAATAGGCCAACGAATTGAGGAAAGAATATGCCTGGGGGCCGGGAAAAGATAGCACTGCGGCGCTAACGGAAAGCTGCCCGCGCTTTGGGGAATGCCCGGTTCGGGCTGATGGGCGCTCCAACCCAATACATCAACCCGGACGACGGTACAGGCTGGCGACTCTAGAAAGCCGCACCTGCCGGACGGCTCGTGGCGCTTGTGTCTTGCTTTACGATGCACCCATGACTCAACAACTGTGGCGCCGTTATGCGGAGTGGCCTCTCATTGTGGCCGCGGTTGTTTTCCTCGCGGCGTACTCCGTCCAAGTCATCGGAAACCTGCAGGAACAGGCGTCTGGCGTGGTCGATGCGATTGTCTGGCTAACGTGGGGACTGTTCGTTGTGGACTATCTGGCGAACCTTGTACTCGCGCCGCAGCGGGGACGGTGGTTCATGCGGAACCTTCACGAGCTCCTGATCCTCGCCCTGCCGGTCCTGCGTCCTTTGCGCTTGCTCCGGCTAGTGACTCTATTGCAAGTGCTCCGCAAGACGGCCGGGGCCGCGCTGAGAGGACGGATTGTCACCTTCGTCCTGGGCGCCGCTTTGCTCTTGACCTATTGCGGAGCGCTGGCTGTTCTCGATGTCGAAGAAAACGCATACGGCGCGAACATCCGCAATTTCGGAGACGCGCTATGGTGGGCTCTGGTGACTATCACGACCGTTGGCTATGGCGACCACTATCCCGTTACCTTCACGGGTCGTTGCGTTGCGGCTGGCCTGATGGTCTGCGGCATCGCGGTCCTCGGGGTGGTAACGGCATCGGTTGCGTCATGGCTGGTGGAGCAGGTTTCCCTTGGGGCCTCAAGCGCAACGGTGAAGGCGGAGGAACCCCTTCGCCTCGAAATCCAGCGGCTTTCCGAGCAAGTGGAACGACTCACCGCCCTCATGGAAGCAGACCCCGTGAAGGCCTCAGGTCAACAGCATCCATAGGCTTGGCACGCACGCAAAGAACCTCAACGTTCGAGAGTGATCGCCAGTTCCGACACGCCGCACCGACACACCCTTCTGGAACGAGGAAGAAGCCCGCAGGGAAGAGCGGGATCGCAGGGGAAGGCAGCTCTAACCGTGAAGGCCTTCCTCGAACACAAGCGGCTGTCTTGCCATTAAGGCGGGACGCCTCGGCAGTGGTCAGAGCGGACAGCCGACCAAGTGCCGTTCCAAATGCGAGGGCGAAAAAGCGACGGAAATGGACGCCCTAAAGTCGCAGTCCTTCTTTCAAAGCTTCCACGGAGCGTTCAACGAGGCGGCGCGTCTATTCCTAGTGAGGTCGGGTGCCGTCGCCCGGAAGCGAACCAGAAGACCCAACGAGGTAGTGAAACCAGATACCGAGCTGAGGAGCACCAATAATGAACGCAAATATGATGCCCGTCCACGGAGACGGTCCCGCAACCACGGCAAGGAGAAGACCGACCGGCACGCCGCATGCAAATGCAATTGCTGACCAGTACCTCGTCCTGCGGAACGTGTCATGTCCCGTGCGGTCGGTTAGTCGATGACGTGCATGGAGCGAGGACTGCAGTTGTCGCCGCCACATGACAAGGGACCAACTGCAGAGGGTGAGAGCAACGACCGCCAAGACCATAGTCACAAGCTGCCTGAAGGATCCGTTGGACCGCCTCCGTGCAGTATTTGGGACGTAAGCAGCCACCCTAATAAACCAGTCGACAGGGCCAGCGCTGGCAACATCCAAGGTCGAGAGTTTGGTAACACGCGACTCAACATGCGGTCAGCATAGTGCCTAGAACCCTGCAATGGCCATGGCCCAATGGCTCCTTGGCAGCCCGTGCTGACGTTACCGGCTTAGCCTGCGGTTTGATGGGCGATGGTGTGGGACGTTAACGGGCACTGGCTGCCAACTCCATCCAAGAGGGCCCGGTACTCCTGAAGGTGTCTTTGGGCTGCTTAGGAGTTTTCGGACAGCGGATTGGTGGTTTTTCTACGCTGCCGTGGCCGGCTGCTGGTAACTATAGTGGACTTCATTCGGCCGCC
>NZ_JBIYDB010000054.1:0-23197 GCF_044908325.1 Arthrobacter sp. GAS37 | reverse complement strand
GCACTGTTCTCACCATCACAAGTCCACGACGGCTCGTGGAAAGAGCTCTGGGACAAACGCGACAAAGTCCACCAGGACTACTACGAACGACACCCGGGAAGGTTCCGCCAACGACCCACCACACCGGCCCCCGCCACATACGTCGGGATCAACCTCCCCCAGACCAAAACACCCCAAAAAATAGCCCAGTGACTCCACACAGCTTGACAATTCTCGGCCCGCTCACCTTTATCCCAAGGTGAGCGAGCGTTTGTGCAGGCGGACCGCTACTTGGCCTGGCCGAGGAATTCCTGGAGGCGTCGGACGCCTTCGGCGAGGTCGTCGTCGCCCAGGGCGTATGAGAGGCGCACGAAACCGGAGGGGCCGAAGGCCTCGCCCGGAACAACCGCGACCTCAACCTCGTCGAGGATCAGCGAGGCAAGCTCAGCGGACGTTGAGGGACGGACGGGACCGTTCGACGTCGGGAATTCCTTGCCCAGCAGTCCGCGGACGTCGGCGTACACGTAGAAGGCGCCGGTCGGCGTCGGGCATTCCACACCCTCGATCGCGTTCAGTCCGGCGACGATCGCCTTGCGGCGGCGGTCGAAGGCGACCTTCATTTCGTCGACGGCGGTCAGCGGACCGGACACGGCAGCCAGGGCTGCGATCTGCATGATGTTGGAAACGTTCGACGTCGCGTGCGACTGGAGGTTGGTGGCGGCCTTGATGACGTCGGCCGGGCCGATCATCCATCCGACTCGCCATCCGGTCATGGCGTAGGTCTTGGCGACACCGTTGAGGATGACCACCTTGTCGCCGAGCTCGGGGGCTGCCGTGGCGATCGAGGTGAAGGGGACGCCGTCGTACGTCAGGTGCTCATAGATTTCGTCAGTGACAACCCAGAGGCCCTTGGCCGCCGCCCATTTTCCGATCTCTGCCACCTGTTCGGCGCTGTAGACGGCGCCGGTCGGGTTGGACGGGGAAACGAAAAGCAGGATCTTCGTCTTGTCGGTGACCGCGGCCTCGAGCTGTTCCACGGTGACCAGGTAACCCTGTTCCGGGCCGGCGAAAACCTCGACAGGAACGCCTCCGGCCAGGCGGATTGCCTCCGGGTAGGTGGTCCAGAAAGGCGCGGGGATGATTACTTCGTCGCCCGGATCAACAAGTGTGGCGAAGGTGTTGTAGACAGCCTGCTTGCCGCCATTGGTGACCATCACCTGCGACGCATCTACCTTGTAGCCCGAATCGCGGAACGTCTTGTCCGCGATAGCCTGCTTCAGCTCCGGCAGGCCGGCGGCAGGGGAGTAGCGGTGGTACTTCGGCTGGGCGGCGGCCTCGACGGCGGCCTTGACGATGTAGTCGGGTGTCGGGAAGTCGGGCTCCCCGGCGCCGAAGCCGATCACGGGGCGACCCGCTGCCTTGAGCGCCTTGGCCTTGGCGTCAACGGCAAGGGTGGCGGATTCGGCGATGGCGGAAATTCGCTGTGAAATGCGGGCGGCTGGTATTCCGGCAGACATTAAAGCACCGTTCTTCGCGGGCAGCTCATGAGCTGGATGGTGGGATTCGACGAAATCTACTTTATGCTGTTCTGCGGAGCTATCGGGCTAACGTCGTGAAAGTGACAGTGGCGGCTGATCAAACGAGCGCTGAGCACATGAGCGAGAAGGCCTGAACGCTCCGGAAATGGCCCGGTTCGACTATCGCGACGTTGTTGCGTAGACTGGTTCACCGGTGTTGAAAAACATCACAATGGTCCGCGCCCCAGATCGGCTCCGGAATCTCGTGTTCTTCTGGATTCCTTGGCTTTGATGGAGTGTGGCCAAAATATGGATTCGTTCCATAGGGTAGTGGCGCAATTGGTAGCGCAGCGGTCTCCAAAACCGCAGGTTGCAGGTTCGAGTCCTGTCTGCCCTGCGCAAGCTGTTCCGAGGGTTTCCCCGGAACAAGCGCAGCAACCATGACTCTGATCAGAGTCGGGTCAACGACGTTTGCATAGATGAGTGAGGATCAGGTGACCGAAACAGCTGCGAGCAGCTCGAAGGGCCGCCCTGCCAAGAAGTCCGATTCCGGCCTCTTCGCTCGAATTGCACTTTTTGTCCGCCAGGTAATTGGTGAGCTCAAGAAGGTAGTTGCCCCCACCCGCAAGGAACTGGTCAACTACACAGTCGTGGTGCTGGTGTTCGTGGCCATCATGATGCTGGTCGTCACCGTCCTGGACCTGGCTTTCGGTACGGGAATCAAATGGGTTTTCGGCGCTACTGGCACCACGAACCACTAAGCGGATCGCTCCGCAAACCGCGTGGAATCCCCGGAAAATCAAGGGATTTCGCAGGGTTTGCGGAATTGAGCCATTTAAATAGGCATGTTAGGCAATGAGGAAGCAGGAGACCAAGTGTCTGAGCAGGAGCTCGAGGTAACTGAGACTGAGCTGGATGGGCCCGCTGAAAGCACGGCCCACGCCACGGCTGACGCCGTGGAAGGATCCGAGGTCGATTCTGCTGCGCCCGAAACTGCCGACGTCGACGACGCCGATGAGTCCGACGCCGAGGTGTCCGACGCCGACGACGAGTCTGCAGAGGCGTCCGACGACGCCGACGCCCTGGCCGCCGCTGCAGCTGTAGCGCCCGCCGACCCCGCTGAGGAGTTCAAGGGCAAGCTTCGCCGCCAGGAAGGTGACTGGTACGTCATCCACTCCTACGCCGGTTACGAAAACCGCGTCAAGGCCAACCTTGAGACCCGCATCCAGACCCTGGACATGGAAGATTACATCTTCGAGATCCAGGTGCCCATGGAGGAAGTCGTTGAGATCAAGAACGCCCAGCGCAAGATCATCAACCGCGTACGCATTCCGGGTTACGTCCTCGTCCGTATGGACCTGACTGACGCATCCTGGGGCGCCGTCCGCCACACCCCGGGTGTCACCGGCTTCGTGGGCAACGCACACAACCCGGTTCCGCTTCGCCTCGACGAGGTCTTCTCGATGCTGGCTCCGGTCTTCGAAGAGCAGCAGGCCGAAAAGGGCAAGCCGGTCAACAAGCAGCACCAGACGCCCGTCGACATCGACTTCGAGGTCGGAGAGTCCGTCATCGTCAAGGAAGGTCCGTTCGAGACCCTCCCCGCCACGATCTCCGAGATCAAGATGGATTCCCAGACGCTTGTGGTCCTGGTGTCAATCTTCGAACGCGAAACCCCGGTTACGCTCGCATTCAACCAGGTCACCAAGATCTAGTTGATCCAAGAATTTCGCCCCGCGGTTGCCCGCTTAGCAGCCACGGAGCGGTCGGTCGCCTTGCCATGGCGGCCACAAACCTGAGGCACGCTCCTGTGTCCTAGGAAGTTATTGAGAGAAGGACCTACATTGGCTCCCAAGAAGAAGGTCACCGGCCTCATCAAGCTGCAGATCCAGGCAGGTGCCGCCAACCCGGCCCCGCCGATCGGTCCTGCGCTTGGCCAGCACGGTGTCAACATCATGGAATTCTGCAAGGCGTACAACGCTGCAACGGAAGCCCAGCGCGGAAACGTTATCCCGGTTGAAATCACGGTCTACGAAGACCGCTCCTTCACCTTCATCACCAAGACCCCACCGGCTGCAGAGCTCATCAAAAAGGCTGCAGGCGTTGCAAAGGGTTCGGCCACGCCGCACACCGTCAAGGTTGCCAAGCTGACCCAGGCGCAGGTTAACGAGATCGCCACCACCAAGATGGAAGACCTCAACGCCACCAGCCTTGAGGGCGCTGCCAAGATCATCGCCGGCACCGCACGCTCCATGGGCATCACCGTCGAAGGCTAATACCAGCCTTCAACCGCCGGGAAACCGGCACCATTGAAATATTGAAAATGTTGGACATCCACGCCGGATTTCCAACTGTGGCAGGGCCCAGCGCGGTCCGCAGACCACAACTGCACAAGGAGAATAAGCAGCATGGCAAAGCGCAGCAAAGCATATGAGGCAGCCGTAGCCAAGATCGAGGCAGACAAGTTCTACGCCCCGTTCGAGGCCATCAAGCTCGCCAAGGACACCAACCCGTCCAAGTTCGACGCCACCGTTGAGGTCGCTTTCCGTTTGGGCGTTGACCCGCGTAAGGCCGACCAGATGGTCCGCGGCACCGTCAACCTGCCGCACGGCACGGGTAAGACTGCCCGCGTCCTGGTTTTCGCAACGGGCGACAAGGCCGAAGCAGCAATCGCTGCAGGCGCCGACTTCGTTGGTTCCGATGACCTGATCGAAAAGATCGCAGCCGGCTGGACCGACTTCGACGCCGCAGTGGCAACCCCTGACCTCATGGGCAAGGTTGGCCGTCTCGGTAAGGTCCTCGGCCCGCGTAACCTCATGCCGAACCCGAAGACCGGTACCGTGACCGCAGACGTCACCAAGGCCGTCAACGACATCAAGGGCGGCAAGATCGACTTCCGCGTCGACAAGCACTCGAACCTGCACTTCATCATCGGCAAGGTTTCCTTCGATGAACTGAAGCTGGCCGAGAACTACGCAGCTGCTCTCGAAGAGGTACTTCGCCTGAAGCCGTCCGCTTCCAAGGGCCGTTACATCCAGAAGGCTACGGTCGCCACCACGTTCGGCCCGGGCATCTCGGTTGACCCGAACGTCACCAAGGTTCTCACCGAGGCGTAAGCCACCGGGAGCATCGACTCTGAAAGGACCGTCCGGCATTCGCCGGGCGGTCCTTTCGTTGTATGCAACCGGCACCTATCGCGGGTTGCGACCGCTGATTAGGCTGAGGGCATGACAGGCCGGCTTCCGGATTTCAGCATCCACGAGCTCCACCTGCCGGAGTCCCTGGACGGGCCGGACGGCGAGGATTTCCGGGAGCTCTCTTCCGTGATGGACGCCATGGTGTTGGAAACTTGGGGAAGCCTGGACCGGGCGTCTTCGGCGCAGGACCGGCTCGCCGGATGGCGGGATACCCCATATGAGGCCTCAAGGAACTTCTTCGCCCGGGTTGACGGAAGCATCGTAGGCTATTCTTCCTGCCAGGTTCCGCTCAAGGACAACGTCCATACCGCTTGGCTCCATGTAGATGTTCTGGAGGGGCACCGCCGGCATGGAATCGGGACCGCATTGCTCCGCACAGTCGAGGGGATTGCGAAGGCAGAGGGGAGGCACGTCCTGCAGGCGCACACCGAACACCCGATCGGCTCCGCAGGAGCAGGAGCAGGAGCAGGAGCACCAGCAACACCCTTCGATCCAGCCGCGGCACCCGGGGGAGTGCCCGAAGACGGTCCGGGAGTGGCCTTCTGCCTCAAGAACGGATACAGCTTGGAACAGGCCAGCAGATTCAGCAGCCTGGACATGGACCATGACGCCGAGTGGGCAAGGCTGGAGCTTGCAGCGCATTCCAAAACCGACGCCGCCTATGAGGTCCTTGCCTGGACGAACCGTTGCCCCGGCGAATACGTGGACCACATGGCCGGGCTGATGGGCCGGATGAGCACGGATACACCCGCGGGAGGCCTTGAGATCGAGGCAGAGGCCTGGGATGCTGCCCGCGTCAGGCAACTCGAGGACACCACGCTTGCCGAAGGCCAGGCTGCCCTTGTGGCCGCTGCACAACATCGGCGGACGGGGGAGCTCGTCGCGTACACCGTGATCTACCTTGATCCCGCGAAGCCTCGGGTGGCCGAACAGGACGATACTTTGGTGGCAAAGCCGCATCGGGGCCATGGACTGGGAATGCTCGTGAAACTGGCCAATCTGCGCAGGCTGCAAGCGGAATATCCAGCAGTCCAGCGCGTCATGACTTTTAACGCCGAGGAAAACGAACATATGCTGTCCATCAACGTACAGCTCGGCTTCAAACCGGCGGGATACGACGGCGAATGGCAAAAGAGGATCAAATGACGAGCACGGTGGAGATCGGCCAACTCTGGATCCCGGATTCCCTTGACGCCGATGACGCAAAGGACTTTCTGGCCGCCGTCGAAGTCAGCCGCAGGGTCCGGATGCAGATCTGGGGCACGGACGATCTCGCCTACACCCCGTTGGAGAAACTGCTCGAACTCGGCGACCCTTACGAACGCCAGGTCATTCTCGTGGCCCGCGTTGACGGCCGCATTGTCGGTACCGTCGACATCGCGCTGCCCCTTGCCGACAACATGGACCTGGCCGAGTTCACCCTCGACATCCTTCCTGAATTCCAGCGCAGGGGCGTCGGCCGGCAGCTTCTGGAAGCTGCCGAACATTTCGCGAAAAGCGAGGGCCGGACGATGATCATGGTGGACACCAACCACCCTGCAGAGTCCTTGCGCGGTGGTGCCGAGGGCCAGCTCGTACCTGGCAGCGGCCTGGGCTTTGTTCCCTTGGCCAGCCGCGAGGTCGATTTTGCCCGTCGCACCGGCTACACCCTCCAGCACATAGAACAGTTCAGTTCCTGTGCGCTCCCGCTGGATTCAAAGCTTGTCGCCGACCTTGAGGCCGAAGCGGAAGTCGCGAACGCCGGCCGCTATCAGGTCCACCACTGGACCGACCGTTGCCCGCAACAGTGGCTCGAAGCAGTGGCCGCACTCGAGAACGCGGCCGGGGAAGTAGTGTCCGAGCGCAGTGAGACCGCGGAAGCCGAACAGCAGCAGTTAGTGTTCGACGCCGGTGTGTTGCGCCAGGCGGAGGACGCCGCCGTCGCGCAGGGGCGCCGAACGGTGGTCACCGCCGTCGAACACGTCGCGAGCGGGCGGATCGTCGGGCTCACCACGATCGGTGTCCTGGCGCAACGCCAGGACGTTGTCTTCCAGGACGACACGATCGTCCTGCAGGAGCACCGGGGAAACAAACTCGGGCTTCTCATCAAGGTCGCCAATATGCAGCGCCTCAGCGAACAGTTCCCCGACGCGCGGGTGATCTACACCTGGAATGCCCCCGAAAACCGGTACCTGCTGACCGTGAACAAGCAATTGGGATTCACGACGGCCGGGGTCACCGGTCTATGGCAGAAGGAACTGCCGAACATGGGCCCGAAGGTCACCTCCTCCGAGTGAGGCGGCGCGATTTGGCGATGCACTTGCCCGTCCCGTAAGCTTGAACTACCAAAGACCGTCGGTTGATGGGAATCCACTCCTCCGGGCGCAGCTCAACTCTGCAGCTACGCGCGGAAGAACCAAGTGGATTCCTTGACGAAGGACCCTGACAAAGGGCGGCCGGCGCAGGTGAACGAAGCAAATCTCCGCGATCATTGGATCGTGTTGAGCCAAGCCCCGTGCATCTGCGCGGGGCGTTTTTTAGTTGCAGCTCTTTTGAGCGGGGACCCGGAAAACCGGCTTTATTCCCCGGAAGGAGGGTTATGGCAACGCCTAGCAAGATCTCTGCAGTAGCTGAGATCACCAACGATTTCAAGGAATCGAACGCCGCTGTCCTGACCGAATACCGCGGGCTCTCTGTTGCACAGCTCAAGCAGCTGCGTGTTTCTCTCGGCCTGGACACCAAGTTCTCGGTCGTCAAGAACACCCTGACCGCCATTGCAGCCAAGGAAGCTGGTGTCGAAGCATTCGACGGTCAGCTCGCCGGCCCCACTGCAATTGCATTCATCAAGGGTGACGCGGTTGCTGCCGCCAAGAGCCTGACGGACTTTGCCAAGGTCAACAAGCAGCTGGTCATCAAGACCGGCTACTTCGAAGGCAAGGCACTGAACGCAGCAGAGGTTGCCGCACTGGCAGCCCTCGAGTCCCGTGAGCTGCAGCTCGCCAAGGTTGCAGGCATCCTCAAGGCACCTGCTGCCGCTGCTGCACGCATCATTGACGCTCTGCGCCTCAAGCTTGAAGAAGAGGGCGGCGCTGTGGCACCGGCCGCTGAAGAAGCACCGGCTGCCGAAGAGGCTCCCGCCGAGGCTGCTGCAGAAGAGGCTGCCGCTCCGGCTGAAGCCGCTGAAGCAGCAACCGAAGAGAACTAAGTTCTCCCCCATTCAAATTGCGGTGCAGTAACGGACGACGTCCGTGGCAGCACCACCTAAAGGAAGGACGCCAAACATGGCGAAGCTCAGCAACGAAGAGCTCATTGAAGCTTTCAAGGAACTGACCATCATCGAGCTCTCCGAGTTCGTCAAGCTCTTCGAAGAGACCTTCGAAGTTACTGCTGCTGCTGTTGCAGTTGCAGGCCCGGCTGGCGCCGGCGCTGGCGAAGAAGTTGAAGAGAAGACCGAATTTGATGTCATCCTCGAAGCTGCCGGTGAAAAGAAGATCGCAGTGATCAAGGAAGTTCGCGCCATCACCTCCCTCGGCCTCAAGGAAGCCAAGGACCTGGTTGACGGTGCACCGAAGGCTGTTCTCGAAGGCGCCACCAAGGAAGCCGCTGAGAAGGCCAAGGACCAGCTCGAAGCTGCAGGCGCCACGGTTACTGTCAAGTAACTCGCCTTTTCGGGT
Organism: Arthrobacter sp. GAS37; assembly: GCF_044908325.1. Classification (NCBI taxonomy): domain Bacteria; kingdom Bacillati; phylum Actinomycetota; class Actinomycetes; order Micrococcales; family Micrococcaceae; genus Arthrobacter; species Arthrobacter sp. GAS37. The sequence goes on along the minus strand of NZ_JBIYDB010000054.1, from coordinate 14,854 downwards.
AATTCGCTTTACCCAGGAAGCCCCGTCCGGATTCGTCCGGGCGGGGTTTCCTGCATTTAAGAGCAACGCGGGGTCACTTACGGCCCATTGGGTGCTGCTGGATGGGCCGTAAGTGACCCCGCGTTGCTTTTGGAAGGGTCAGATGGGGTCGCTGATGTCGGCCACTACGGCCTGCAGTGCAGCAGCCAGTTCATCGGCCTTTACGAAAGCGCTGAATCCGTGTTCGCCTGCGCCCATGGAGATCCTGCGTCCGGCGATGCTGGCATCAGCATAGACCGGCCAGGGCTTCGAACTTCCCAGCGGCGTGATGGTGCCGCGCTCATAGCCGGTTGCCTCGAAGGCGATGTCGGCGGAGGGCATGGACAGCTTGTTGACGCCCAGGAGGGCGCGTAGCTTGGGCCAGGAGATCTGCCGGTCACCCGGAACCAACGCAAACAGGAACGTGCCATCCCGGTGCTTGACCACAAGGGACTTCACGATGTCGGCCGGTGTGATCCCCATGACGCGGGCCGCTTCGTCAAGGCTGCTTGCCGCCGCCCGCTCCACGAGTTGGACGTCGAGTCCGCGGGCGGCCGCGTCGGCGAGGAATCGCTCAGTGCCCCGCATTCACGCCCCATTTCCAGTCATGGCCGCTCCCGCTGCCGAATGCGCCGAATATCTAGTCGCGGTAGAGAAGCAGTGCTTCGCCTTGGCCGCCGCCACCACACAGGGCGACCGCTGCTTTCCCCTTACCGCGGCGCTTCAACTCGTGGGCCGCGTGGAGGGCAAGCCGCGCTCCCGAGGCGCCGATCGGGTGTCCAATCGCAATTGCTCCGCCGTGGACATTGCACTTCTCCAAGGGATAGTCCAGGTCCTTCAAGGACTGCACCGCAACCGAACCGAAGGCTTCATTGATCTCGATGAAGTCCAGATCGGCCGTTGTCCACCCCGCGCGGTCCAGAGCGTGCCGTATCGCGTTCGAAGGCTGCGAATGCAGGCTGTTGTCGGGTCCCGCTACCTGGCCGGGCTTGCCGACGACGGCAAGGTAGTCAAGGCCGTTCTCCTCGGCAAAACGGCGGCTCGTGAGCACGAGTGCGGAGGCGCCGTCGGACAGGGGAGAGGAGTTGCCGGCGGTGATGGTTCCGTCGGTGGCAAAGGCGCCCTTCAGGGGGGCCAAGGTCTCAAGCGTTGTCTGGGGCCGGACGCCTTCATCGCTCGTCAGCACCAAGGGTTCTCCCTTGCGCTGTTTGATGCTGATGGGTGTGATCTCGCCGTCGAACACGCCTTGCGCGGCGGCCGCGGCTGCACGCTGGTGCGAAGCGGCGGCCACTTCGTCCTGGGACCGGCGGTCGATGCCAAGCGAGAGGTTCTTGATTTCAGTGGACAGGCCCATGGACTGGCCATCAAACGCGTCGGTGAGGCCGTCGTGGGCAGCGACGTCGAGGGCCTGGATCGCTCCGTAACTCCACCCTTGCCTCGAACCGGGCAGCAAGTGGGGAGCGCGGCTCATCGATTCCTGGCCGCCGGCAACCACGACGGCGGCGTCCCCGCTGCGGATCATTCGCGCGGCGTCGATCACGGCCGTCAGTCCGGAGAGGCAGACCTTGTTGATGGTGACGGCCGGGATGTTCCAGCCGATTCCGGCGGCGATGGCGCTTTGCCGGGCCGGATTCTGGCCGGCGCCCGCCTGCAGGACCTGTCCCATGATCACTGCGTCCACCTTGTCCGCAGTGAGTCCGCTCGCCGCAATGGCGCCTGAAATGGCGTGAGCACCGAGCTCGACGGCGGTGAGCCCGGCCAGTTGCCCGTTCAACCGTCCCTGTGGGGTACGGCTGGCGGAAAGGATGACAACGTCGTTGTTGTTGTCCGTTGTGTCTGAGGGGGTGCTCATTTTCTCTCTTCCGATCAAGGGTGGTGAGCCTAGGTTACCGTGGCGTACATCACCTCTCCATTCAACAATGGAGCCTGGATCAACATTCCGCCCACGGCAGGAAGGGGCCGGGCCGCATAGGTGCCTGCAGCAACTGTGCTTGCATTCGGGCGGGATGTGGGGTAGACAGGTGGGTTGATTTGCCGTATTGTGGATATTTGCGTCTTCCCTGTTAACCTTCAGCCTTCATATAGCGGTGGGCTTTACCTCTCAGCTGCGCCATCGACATGCCGTTAGAACGAGCATGGTCTTGGCCAGCGGGGGTCCCGGGTCATATAGCGGAACCGGAAAGGTACACTGCGGATTCAATCTGCAGGGTGCAAGCGGGGGAGATCTGAAAACGCCTGAAGGTCTGTGGAAGGATCCCTCTTGGTCGCCTCGAGCACCTCTAATAACGAAACCGCTAATACGGCAAGCACCGATGGTGCAACTCGCCGGCTCTCATTCGCAAAGATTCACGAACCGCTGGACGTTCCGAATCTGCTCGCACTGCAGACAGACAGCTTCGACTGGCTGGTCGGAAACGAACGCTGGCAGTCGCGGGTAGCGAAGGCCGTCGAGGAAGGCGACCTGAGCGTCGCCACCACCTCTGGACTTGCTGACATCTTCGAAGAGATCTCCCCCATCGAGGACTTCCAGGGCACTATGTCCCTGAGCTTCTCCGAGCCGGAGTTCGCTGATCCGAAGTACACCATGGCCGAATGCAAAGACCGTGACGCCACTTACTCGGCACCGCTGTATGTCAAGGCCGAGTTCATGAACAACAACACGGGTGAAATCAAGCAGCAGACCGTGTTCATGGGCGATTTCCCTCTCATGACCGAGAAGGGAACGTTCGTTGTCAACGGCACCGAGCGTGTCGTCGTCTCCCAGCTGGTCCGTTCGCCGGGCGCCTACTTTGAGCGCACCGCAGACAAGACCAGTGACAAGGACATCTTCACTGCAAAGATCATCCCGTCCCGCGGTGCATGGTTCGAGCTCGAAATCGACAAGCGCGACCAGGTCGGCGTACGCCTCGACCGCAAGCGCAAGCAGTCGGTCACCGTTCTGCTGAAGGCCCTTGGTTGGACCGAAGGCCAGATCCTCGAAGAGTTCGGCCAGTACGACTCCATGCGCGCAACGCTGGAGAAGGACGCCACCGAAACCCGCGAAGACGCCCTGCTGGACATCTACCGCAAGCTGCGTCCAGGCGAGCCGCCCACCGTCGAGGCTGCCCAGTCCCTGCTGGATAACCTGTACTTCAACGCCAAGCGCTACGATCTGGCCAAGGTTGGCCGTTACAAGATCAACCGCAAGCTCGGCATCGACCGCTCCCTTGGCGACAAGGAAGCTTCGGTCCTGCACGTTGAAGACATCGTGGCCATGATCAAGTTCCTCGTCGCACTTCACGCAGGCGAGAAGACCCTCATGGGCAAGCGCGATGGCGAAGACCACGAGCTCCGCGTCGAGATCGATGACATCGACCACTTCGGCAACCGTCGCATCCGCGCAGTCGGCGAACTGATCGAAAACCAGGTCCGCACCGGCCTGTCCCGCATGGAGCGCGTCGTCCGCGAACGCATGACCACGCAGGACGTCGAAGCGATCACGCCGCAGACCCTGATCAACATCCGCCCTGTTGTGGCAGCTATCAAGGAGTTCTTCGGAACGTCCCAGCTGTCGCAGTTCATGGACCAGAACAACCCGTTGTCGGGTCTGACCCACAAGCGCCGCCTGTCGGCTCTTGGCCCGGGTGGTCTGTCCCGTGACCGCGCAGGCATGGAAGTTCGAGACGTCCACCCGTCCCACTACGGACGCATGTGCCCCATCGAAACTCCTGAAGGCCCGAACATCGGTCTGATCGGTTCGTTGGCTTCCTACGGCCGCATCAACCCGTTCGGTTTCATCGAGACTCCGTACCGCCTGGTGTCCGAGGGTGTCGTTTCCGATGAGGTCCAGTACCTCACCGCCGACGACGAAGCCGAAGTCCTGATTGCACAGGCCAACGCACCGCTGGATGCCGACAAGAAGTTCGCGGAAGAAACCGTGCTTGTCCGTGCCCGTGGTGGTGGAGGCGAGCCCGTCCTGGTTCCGGCCGGCGAAGTTCAGTTCATGGACGTTTCCCCGCGCCAGATGGTGTCCGTAGCTACCGCTCTGATTCCGTTCCTTGAGCATGACGATGCAAACCGCGCACTCATGGGTGCCAACATGCAGCGCCAGGCTGTGCCGCTGGTCCGTTCCGAGGCCCCGTTCGTGGGTACCGGCATGGAGCGCGCTGCCGCCGTCGACGCCGGTGACGTTGTCATCGCGAAGAAGGCCGGTGTCGTCAACGAAGTTTCCGCTGACCTCGTCACCATGCTTAACGACGACGGCACGGAAACCAGCTACCGCATCAACAAGTTCGCCCGTTCAAACCAGGGCAACTGCTACAACCACCGTGTCCTGGTCAACGAAGGCCAGCGCCTCGAAGTCGGCGGCATCATCGCTGACGGCCCGGCAACGGACCAGGGTGAACTCGCCCTCGGTAAGAACCTCCTCGTGGCATTCATGTCCTGGGAAGGCCACAACTTCGAGGACGCCATCATCCTGTCGCAGCGCATCGTCGCTGAGGACGTTCTTTCCTCCATCCACATCGAGGAGCACGAGATCGATGCCCGCGACACCAAGCTTGGTGCCGAGGAAATCACCCGTGACATCCCCAACGTGTCCGAGGAAGTCCTCGCAGGACTTGACGAGCGCGGCATCATCCACATCGGTGCCGAGGTTGAAGCCGGCGACATCCTGGTCGGGAAGGTCACCCCGAAGGGTGAAACCGAACTGACTCCGGAAGAGCGCCTCCTCCGTGCGATCTTCGGCGAGAAGTCCCGCGAAGTGCGTGACACCTCCCTGAAGGTTCCCCACGGTGAGTCCGGCACGGTTATCGGCGTGCGCGTCTTCGACCGCGACAACGACGACGAGCTGCCCCCGGGCGTCAACCAGCTGGTCCGCGTCTACGTTGCTGCCAAGCGCAAGATCACCGACGGCGACAAGCTCGCCGGCCGCCACGGTAACAAGGGCGTCATCTCCAAGATCCTCCCGATCGAAGACATGCCGTTCCTTGCCGACGGTACGCCGGTGGACATCGTCCTGAACCCGCTGGGTGTTCCGGGCCGCATGAACGTCGGCCAGGTGCTCGAAACGCACCTCGGTTGGGTTGCGAAGACCGGTTGGAAGATCGAAGGCGAGCCGGAGTGGGTCAAGAACCTCCCGAACCTGCCTCGTGAATCCGGCCAGACCACTGTCGCCACCCCGGTGTTCGACGGTGCACGCGAGGAGGAAATCACAGGTCTGCTGGATTCCACCAACGTGACCCGCGACGGCGACCGCCTGATCGACTCCTCCGGCAAGACCCGTCTGTTCGACGGCCGCTCCGGCGAGCCGTTCCCGGACCCGATCTCCGTGGGCTACATGTACATCCTGAAGCTCCACCACCTGGTGGACGACAAGATCCACGCACGCTCCACCGGCCCGTACTCCATGATCACGCAGCAGCCGCTGGGTGGTAAGGCACAGTTCGGTGGCCAGCGCTTCGGTGAAATGGAAGTGTGGGCGCTCGAAGCATACGGCGCTGCCTACACCCTCCAGGAACTGCTGACGATCAAGTCGGATGACATCCACGGCCGCGTGAAGGTCTACGAAGCCATCGTCAAGGGCGAGAACATCCCCGAGCCTGGCGTTCCGGAATCCTTCAAGGTCTTGATCAAGGAAATGCAGTCGCTGTGCCTGAACGTGGAAGTTCTTTCCACGGACGGTACGACGATCGAAATGCGTGACTCTGATGACGCAGTCTTTACGGCTGCGGAAGAACTGGGCATTGATCTGTCTCGCGCAGAGCCCAGCTCCGTAGAAGAGGTCTAAACAGCCGCTCTGGCTGGCGGTGCAGACCGCCAGCCAAGGCAGCTGCCTCTTTCCGTAAACCCAAGACTTCAGAATTTAGAGAACAAGAGAGAACAGGGACCATATGTCCAGCGAATCCTCCTTCGGCCTCATGCAGATCGGCCTCGCCACCGCGGAAGACATCCGCGGCTGGTCTTACGGTGAGGTCAAGAAGCCGGAAACCATCAACTACCGCACGCTCAAGCCCGAGAAGGACGGCCTCTTCTGCGAGAAGATCTTCGGCCCGTCCCGGGACTGGGAATGCTACTGCGGCAAGTACAAGCGCGTGCGCTTCAAGGGCATCATCTGCGAGCGTTGTGGCGTTGAAGTCACCCGCGCCAAGGTGCGCCGCGAGCGCATGGGCCACATCGAGCTGGCTGCTCCCGTCACGCACATCTGGTACTTCAAGGGTGTTCCCTCCCGCTTGGGCTACCTCCTTGACCTGGCACCGAAGGACCTCGAGAAGGTCATCTACTTCGCTGCCTACATGATCACGAGCGTCGACACCGAGAGCCGTCACGCGGAACTGCCGAACCTTCAGGTGGAGCACGACCTCGAGAAGAAGCAGCTCGTCGACAACCGCGACAGCGACATCGCCACGATTGCCCGCGACCTTGAGGACGAGCTTGCCCGCCTCGAAGGTGAAGGCGCCAAGGCTGCAGACAAGAAGAAGGCCCGCGACTCCGCGGACCGTCAGATGGCCAACGTCCGCAAGCGCGCGGATGCTGAGATCGAGCGCCTCGAGCAGGTCTGGGACCGCTTCAAGAACCTCAAGGTCGCTGACCTCGAAGGTGACGAAGGCCTGTACCGCGAACTGCGCGACCGCTACGGCATGTACTTCGAAGGCTCCATGGGTGCCGAAGCCATCAAGAAGCGTCTTGAGAACTTCGACATGCAGGCAGAGTCGGAGTCCCTGCGCGACACCATCCAGAACGGCAAGGGCCAGCGCAAGACCCGTGCCCTCAAGCGCCTGAAGGTTGTCAACGCATTCCTGACGACCAACAACAGCCCGCTTGGCATGGTGCTGGACGCCGTCCCGGTGATCCCGCCGGAACTGCGACCGATGGTCCAGCTGGACGGTGGCCGCTTCGCGACCTCCGACCTCAACGACCTCTACCGCCGTGTGATCAACCGCAACAACCGACTCAAGCGACTGCTTGACCTCGGTGCTCCGGAGATCATCGTCAACAACGAGAAGCGCATGCTTCAGGAAGCTGTTGACAGCCTCTTCGACAACGGCCGTCGCGGCCGTCCGGTCACGGGTCCGGGCAACCGTCCGCTGAAGTCCCTGAGCGACATGCTCAAGGGCAAGCAGGGCCGTTTCCGCCAGAACCTGCTCGGCAAGCGCGTCGACTACTCCGGCCGTTCGGTCATCGTCGTCGGCCCGCAGCTGAAGCTGCACCAGTGTGGTCTGCCCAAGCAGATGGCCCTGGAGCTCTTCAAGCCGTTCGTGATGAAGCGACTGGTTGACCTCAACCACGCGCAGAACATCAAGTCGGCAAAGCGCATGGTCGAGCGTTACCGCCCGCAGGTCTGGGACGTGCTGGAAGAGATCATCACCGAACACCCGGTGCTGCTCAACCGTGCACCTACCCTGCACCGCCTCGGCATCCAGGCATTCGAGCCGCAGCTTGTTGAAGGCAAGGCCATCCAGCTTCACCCGCTGGTTTGTGGCGCGTTCAACGCCGACTTCGACGGCGACCAGATGGCAGTCCACCTGCCGCTGAGCCCCGAAGCGCAGGCTGAAGCCCGCATCCTGATGCTGTCCTCCAACAACATCTTGAAGCCGTCTGATGGCCGTCCGGTGACCCTGCCTTCGCAGGACATGATCATCGGTCTGTACCACCTGACCACCAAGCGCGTTGGTTCCGCTGGCGAAGGCCGGATCTTCTCCTCGGTTGCGGAAGCCATCATGGCCTACGATGCCCGCGAGCTGCACCTGAACTCCCAGGTCAAGATCCGCCTTGAGGGCTTTGTCCCTTACGCCGGCTGGGAAGCTCCGGAAGGTTGGGAGCCGGGTCAGACCGCACTGGTCCAGACCTCCCTCGGCCAGGTTCTCTTCAACGAGACCCTGCCGGAGGACTACCCGTGGGTTGAGGCTGTTGCCGACAAGGGCGAGCTTTCCCGGATCGTCAACGACCTCGCGGAGCGCTACCCGAAGGTTGTCACGGCTGCAACGCTGGACAACCTGAAGGACTCCGGTTTCTACTGGGCAACCCGCTCGGGCGTCACCGTGGCAATCTCCGACATCGAGGTGCCTACGTCCAAGCCGGCCATCCTGGCCCGTTACGAGACCATGGCTGCCAAGATCCAGGGCCAGTACGACAAGGGCCTGATCGATGACGACGAGCGTCGCCAGGAACTGATCGAGATCTGGAACAAGGCCACCAACGAAATCGCCCAGGCGATGCGTGACAGCCTGTCCCCGATGAACACCATCAACCGCATGGTGTCCTCCGGTGCACGTGGTAACTGGATGCAGGTCCGCCAGATCGCGGGTATCCGTGGTCTTGTGGCCAACCCGAAGGGTGAGATCATCCCGCGTCCGATCAAGTCCTCGTACCGCGAGGGCCTGTCGGTGCTGGAATACTTCATCGCCACGCACGGTGCCCGTAAGGGTCTGGCCGACACCGCGCTGCGTACCGCCAACTCGGGTTACCTGACCCGTCGTCTGGTGGACGTTTCGCAGGACGTCATCGTCCGTGAGGAGGACTGTGGCACCGAGCGTGGTCTCATGACCGCAATCGCCGTGCCGGACGCCAACGGTGAGCTGGTCCTTGACGAGAACGTCGAGAACAGCGCCTACGCACGTACCCTCGCCGTCGACGTCGTCGACTCCAAGGGTGCGGTGCTGGCAGCTGCCGGCACCGACTGCGGCGACGTCGTCATTGCCGAGCTGCTCGCAGCCGGCATCACCGAGGTCAAGGTCCGTTCCGTGCTCACGTGTGAGTCCAAGGTCGGCACCTGTGCGCTCTGCTACGGCCGTTCGCTGGCAACCGGCAAGACCGTGGACATCGGAGAGGCCGTCGGCATCATCGCCGCTCAGTCCATCGGTGAACCCGGTACCCAGCTGACCATGCGTACGTTCCACACCGGTGGTGCTGTTTCCGCCAGCGGTGGGGACGACATCACCCAGGGTCTGCCCCGTATCCAGGAGCTCTTCGAAGCCCGTACTCCGAAGGGTGTTGCACCGATTGCTGAAGCAGCCGGCCGCATCGCCATCGAAGAGTCCGAGCGCCAGATGCGCCTCATCATCACCCCGGACGATGGTTCCGAGGAGATCGCCTACCCGGTGCTGCGCCGTTCCCGCCTCCTGATCGAGGATGGCGAGCACGTCAGCGTCGGCCAGAAGCTGATCAACGGTCCTGTGGACCCGAAGCAGGTTCTGCGCATCATGGGTCCGCGTGCCGCCCAGAAGTTCCTGGTGGACGAGGTCCAGGGCGTTTACCGCAGCCAGGGCATTGGCATCCACGACAAGCACGTGGAAGTCATCGTCCGTCAGATGCTGCGCCGCGTGACCGTCATCGAATCCGGCGACTCCGATCTGCTTCCGGGCGAGCTCGCTGAGCGCAGCCGCTTCGAAGACGAGAACCGTCGCGTGGTGTCCGAAGGCCGTACCCCGGCTTCCGGTCGTCCGGAACTGATGGGTATCACCAAGGCATCTCTGGCAACCGAGTCCTGGCTGTCGGCCGCTTCCTTCCAGGAGACCACCCGCGTTCTGACGCAGGCGGCCATGGAAGGCAAGAGCGACCCGCTGCTTGGCCTCAAGGAGAACGTCATCATCGGTAAGCTCATCCCGGCCGGTACGGGCCTGCCCCGTTACACCGAGGTCACCGTGGAGCCGACTGAAGAAGCAAAGGCAAGCCTGTTCACGGGACCCAGCGCCTTCACCGACTTCTCGTATGACGCCCTGGGCGGCGACGGAGCTCCCGAGTTCCACGCCATCCCGCTGGACGACTACGATCTCGGCAACGACTTCCGCTAAGAAGTCTGCGAAGCAAAGGAAGGACCCCGTACTCAGTGAGTGCGGGGTCCTTCCCGTTAAGGCGCCCGACGACGGCGGGCGGCACCCGCCGTCGTGGTTCTCCCCTTTACACCCGATTAAGGCCTCAGATCAAGCCATGCTAGAATTTTGGTAATTGTTCTGTGTGGCAGTGGATGAAGGCCGCCGCAGCATCATTTCGGTTTTGTTCTCATGATGCTTCGGTGGTGCCTGTTTCCGAGTTGCGGGCTACGTGCGCAACGAATGCCGCACTTTTGCACGCCCATCGGGTCTTCGGACCAGGGCCGCATGGACAACGCCAAAGCTCTCACGCAAACACAGGCCAACGCCTGGGCGCGGAGCAGAGATCAACCAACGGAGAACACGAAAGTGCCTACGATTAACCAGCTGGTCCGCAAGGGCCGCACGCCGAAGGTCTCCAAGACCAAGGCTCCCGCGCTTAAGGGCAGCCCGATGCGCCGCGGTGTTTGCACCCGCGTTTACACGACCACCCCGAAGAAGCCGAACTCGGCTCTCCGTAAGGTTGCACGTGTGCGCCTCAACGGTGGCGTTGAAGTTACCGCCTACATCCCCGGTGTTGGCCACAACCTCCAGGAGCACTCCATCGTGCTGGTCCGTGGTGGTCGTGTGAAGGACCTTCCGGGTGTCCGTTACAAGATCGTCCGTGGTGCCCTCGATACCCAGGGTGTCAAGAACCGCAAGCAGGCCCGCAGCCGCTACGGCGCAAAGATGGAGAAGAAGTAATATGCCTCGCAAGGGTCCGGCCCCGAAGCGGCCGCTAGTTTCCGATCCCGTTTACGGTTCCCCGTTGGTCACCCAGCTGATCAACAAGGTTCTGATCGACGGCAAGAAGTCCACCGCAGAGCGCATCGTTTACGGCGCACTCGAAGGTGCACGCGCCAAGTCCGGTGGCGACCCCGTCGCCGCCCTCAAGAAGGCCATGGACAACGTCAAGCCTTCCCTCGAGGTCCGCTCCCGCCGTGTCGGTGGCGCAACCTACCAGGTTCCCGTTGAGGTCAAGCCGGGCCGCTCCACCGCTCTCGCTCTCCGCTGGTTGGTTGGCTACTCCAAGGCCCGCCGCGAGAAGACGATGACCGAGCGCCTCCAGAACGAAATCCTGGATGCGTCCAACGGTCTCGGTGCCGCTGTGAAGCGTCGCGAAGACACCCACAAGATGGCCGAGTCGAACAAGGCCTTCGCACACTACCGCTGGTAAAACTTCCCGTACGCCGCCGGCTCCCTGAGCTGGCGGCGAACGTGTAGTCCATCCGAAAGGGAGACACCGTGGCACAGGACGTGCTTACCGACCTTAGCAAGGTCCGCAACATCGGCATCATGGCCCACATCGATGCCGGCAAGACCACCACCACCGAGCGCATCCTGTTCTACACGGGTGTGAACCACAAGATCGGCGAAACGCACGACGGCGCTTCGACGACCGACTGGATGGAACAGGAAAAGGAACGCGGCATCACCATCACGTCTGCCGCCGTGACCTGCTTCTGGGACAAGAACCAGATCAACATCATTGACACCCCGGGCCACGTGGACTTCACGGTTGAGGTCGAGCGCTCCCTGCGCGTCCTCGACGGCGCCGTTGCTGTCTTCGATGGCAAGGAAGGCGTTGAGCCGCAGTCCGAGACTGTTTGGCGCCAGGCCGACAAGTACAACGTGCCGCGTATCTGTTTCGTCAACAAGATGGACAAGCTCGGCGCTGACTTCTACTTCACCGTAGACACCATCATCAGCCGCCTTGGTGCCAAGCCGCTGGTTCTCCAGCTGCCGATCGGCGCAGAGAACGACTTCATCGGCGTCGTGGATCTCCTTGAGATGCGCGCCCTGGTGTGGCCGGGCGATGCCAAGGGTGACGTCACCATGGGTGCCAAGTACGAGGTCCAGGGGATCCCCGCTGATCTCCAGGCCAAGGCTGAGGAGTACCGCGCACAGCTCGTTGAGACTGTTGCCGAGGCTTCCGAAGAACTCATGGAGAAGTACCTCGAAGGTGAAGAACTCACTGTCGAGGAGCTCAAGGCCGGCATCCGCAAGATGACCATCAACTCCGAGCTCTACCCGGTTCTCTGTGGTTCTGCCTTCAAGAACCGCGGCGTACAGCCGATGCTGGATGCTGTTGTTGACTTCCTGCCGAATCCGCTCGACGTCCCGCCCATGGTCGGTCACGACCCGCGTGACGAAGAGAAGGAGCTCACCCGCAAGCCTTCTTCCGAAGAGCCGTTCTCGGCCCTGGCGTTCAAGATTGCCGCGCACCCGTTCTTCGGCCAGCTCACCTTCATCCGCGTGTACTCCGGTCACGTAGAAGCAGGCGCCCAGGTGGTCAACTCCACCAAGGGCAAGAAGGAGCGCATCGGCAAGCTGTTCCAGATGCACGCCAACAAGGAAATGCCTGTTGAAGGCGCTACCGCGGGCCACATCTACGCAGCAATCGGTCTGAAGGACACGACCACGGGCGACACCCTGTGCGACGCGAACAACCAGATCGTCCTCGAGTCCATGAGCTTCCCGGAGCCCGTGATCTCGGTTGCCATCGAGCCGAACACCAAGGGTGACCAGGAGAAGCTCTCCACGGCCATCCAGAAGCTCTCCGCTGAGGACCCGACCTTCCAGGTCTCCCTCAACGAGGACACCGGTCAGACCATCATCGCCGGCATGGGCGAGCTCCACCTGGACATCCTGGTGGACCGCATGCGCCGCGAATTCAAGGTCGAGGCAAACGTCGGCAAGCCGCAGGTTGCTTACCGCGAAACCATCAAGCGCGCTGTAGAGCGTCACGACTACACGCACAAGAAGCAGACCGGTGGTTCGGGTCAGTTCGCAAAGATCCAGATCGCCATCGAGCCGATGGACACCGCTGACGGCGAGCTCTACGCGTTCGAGAACAAGGTTACCGGTGGCCGCGTGCCCCGCGAGTACATCCCGTCCGTTGACGCGGGCATCCAGGATGCACTTAACGACGGCGTTCTGGCCGGCTACCCGGTTGTCGGCATCAAGGCCACGCTGATTGACGGCGCGTACCACGATGTTGACTCTTCGGAAATGGCGTTCAAGATCGCCGGCCGTATGGCTTTCAAGGAAGCCGCACGCAAGGCGAACCCGGTTCTGCTCGAACCGCTGATGGATGTTGAGGTCCGCACCCCTGAGGAATACATGGGTGAAGTAATCGGTGACCTGAACTCCCGCCGTGGCCAGATGCAGTCCATGGAAGATGCCGCTGGCGTCAAGGTGATCCGTGCGCACGTTCCGCTGTCCGGCATGTTCGGCTACATCGGTGACCTGCGTTCGAAGACCCAGGGCCGTGCTGTGTACTCCATGACGTTCAACAGCTACGCCGAGGTCCCGAAGGCAGTTGCCGACGAGATCATCCAGAAGAACCGCGGCGAGTAATCACCGACGGATAAACCAGGATGCTGGCCCGTTCGGGAAAGCATTCAGCGCAGGCGCCGGGCTGTAGCCCAGGCCGCAGTCCGGTCCCTGCGCGAACAGACTCCAGGTACCGGCATTGGTCCCTGAATCTGCAATTTCACCAAATCCAAAGCCCCCAAGTAGACTTGCTGGAGTTTCTGCCGCGAAAAGCGCGGCCGAGGAGCAACTCACTTGAAATCGTTCTAGGAGGAACCTGTGGCAAAGGCAAAGTTCGAGCGGACTAAGCCGCACGTCAACATCGGCACCATTGGTCACGTTGACCACGGTAAGACGACGCTGACTGCCGCCATTTCCAAGGTGCTGTACGACAAGTACCCCACTCTCAACGAGCAGCGCGACTTCGCGTCGATTGACTCTGCTCCGGAAGAGCGCCAGCGTGGTATTACCATCAACATCTCCCACGTTGAGTACCAGACCGAGAAGCGCCACTACGCACACGTAGACGCTCCGGGTCACGCTGACTACATCAAGAACATGATCACCGGTGCTGCCCAGATGGACGGTGCGATCCTCGTGGTTGCCGCCACTGACGGCCCGATGGCTCAGACCCGCGAGCACGTTCTGCTCGCCCGCCAGGTTGGCGTTCCCTACCTGCTGGTCGCGCTGAACAAGTCCGACATGGTCGACGACGAAGAGCTTCTCGACCTCGTTGAAATGGAAGTTCGCGAGCTGCTCAGCGCTCAGGGCTTCGATGGCGACGACGCTCCGGTTGTGCGTGTTTCCGGCCTCAAGGCACTCGAAGGCGACCCGGTTTGGGTCAAGTCCGTCGAGGACCTCATGGAAGCTGTCGACAACTCGGTTCCGGACCCCGTTCGTGACCGCGACAAGCCGTTCCTGATGCCGATCGAAGACGTCTTCACGATCACCGGTCGTGGCACCGTTGTAACGGGTCGCGCCGAGCGCGGTACCCTCGCGATCAACTCTGAAGTTGAAATCGTTGGTATCCGTCCGATCCAGAAGACCACCGTTACCGGTATCGAGATGTTCCACAAGCAGCTCGACGAAGCATGGGCCGGCGAGAACTGTGGCCTCCTGCTCCGCGGTCTGAAGCGCGACGACGTCGAGCGTGGCCAGGTTGTCGTCAAGCCGGGTTCCATCACCCCGCACACCGACTTCGAGGCCAACGTCTACATCCTTTCCAAGGACGAAGGCGGACGTCACAACCCGTTCTACTCGAACTACCGCCCGCAGTTCTACTTCCGCACCACGGACGTAACCGGCGTTATCACCCTGCCCGAAGGCACGGAAATGGTTATGCCTGGCGACAACACTGAGATGACCGTTGAGCTCATCCAGCCGATCGCTATGGAAGAGGGCCTCGGCTTCGCAATCCGTGAAGGTGGCCGCACCGTTGGTTCGGGACGTGTCACCAAGATCATCAAGTAGTTTCTACTTGTAGATCGGTGAAGGACCGGCCGTCTCGCGACCGGTAGCAAACCAAAGAAGAACCCTGTCACTATCGTGGCGGGGTTCTTTTTTGCATGCTCGCGGTGATTGCCTTGGCATCCTGGGTTATAGCCCGGGGTTTTCATGGCAGGTCTGCCGGGGGGGTGTGTTAAACCGGTGAAAGGGTGCTCCGACAAGGGAAAATAGTGGTATTCGACGCCATA
>NZ_JBIYDB010000053.1:0-23840 GCF_044908325.1 Arthrobacter sp. GAS37 | reverse complement strand
CCGCCGCATCGCGCCGGCCATACCCGAGATGCTCGGTCAATTCCTCGTCCAGCGCGGTCTCGATGACGGTCTTGGTCAGCTGCTTCAGCAGCCCATCCGGGCCTGTCAGCGCCAGGCCCTGCTCCTTGGCCATCCTCACCAGCTCACGGGCGGCATCAACCTCGGAAGTCTCTGTCAGTTTTTCAACGGTCTTGGTACTCGGCACAGCCTCAAGTGTCGCGGCCATATCGGGCTCCTCCCCGCCAGGCTCACCGCCCGGCGTGTCGAGCCAGATACACCGCTATTTACACAGTCCCGGCTTCCAAGAACGGGGCCTCGGAACTATTCGACTCAGCTGATGTTGGCACAGTCAGGGGCCAATAGACCCCTGACCTGCGGAAACACTGTGACCGAGGTGGGACTCGAACCGCATTCCAACCCTTGAAAAAACAGCTTGGGGCCCGCGGGCGATCGCTACCTGAGTAGATCGACGTCGGAGACAAGCTCGATGTGCGTCAGCATCGCTTCCGCTGCAGCCTCGGGGTCCTGGGCACGGATCGCATCCGCTATCTTGCGATGGGAAGCGAGTGATTGCTCGGGCCGCCCCGGCTGGCCCAGGGACTCCAGGCGCGTTTCGAGGATCATCTCGGCGATGAAGGTCATGAGCTGGGCCATCACCGATGAATGTGCCGCAGCCGTGACCGCCTGATGGAATAGTTCGTCGCCGTGCAGGCCTTTGCCTCCGTTGACGATCTCATCAGCCATCACCTGC
Source organism: Arthrobacter sp. GAS37 (assembly GCF_044908325.1). Taxonomy (NCBI): domain Bacteria; kingdom Bacillati; phylum Actinomycetota; class Actinomycetes; order Micrococcales; family Micrococcaceae; genus Arthrobacter; species Arthrobacter sp. GAS37. The sequence goes on along the minus strand of NZ_JBIYDB010000053.1, from coordinate 23,089 downwards.
AGCGCCGAGTCGATTGCCTCCATCTCGGCGTCGGTGCGCCTGACCGCGGCGAGTCCGGCGAGTTTGACTTCGAGGGTGCTTCGGGCTTCGACGATCTCGGGAAGCCTGCTTCTGTGTTCCCTGAGGCTTCTTATCACGGTGGCGATGCTGGGCCGGTATACGAGGACGGCGCCGGTGCCGTGCTGCACGTCGATGACGCCCAGAACCTCCAGTGCCACGAGTGCCTGGACCAGTGTGGCCCTGGATACTCCGAGCCGCTCCGCCAGATCCCGTTCGGCCGGCAACAAATCACCCGGACCAAGCTGGGCAGACTCGATATAGCCAAGGAGCTGCGTCACGAGCTGTTCGTACAGGCGGGGCCTGGAAACACGCGCCAATGGATCAGATGGTGCAGTCTCGCGCACTCATGCCTCCTCACATAGTCCTCTGAGTAATAAGAATACACGGAGGAGCATTGACAAGGTGACTCACTGTACTAGAGGCTAGTCCAGTGCTAATGTAATCAGCATCACACCAGATCTCCTGTCCCGGGCAGCCCCAGCGGCCCGCCCACGGCGAACTCGATGAATTCCCCTGAGACGCATAGCCACAACCCCAACACCCCCAGCGGGCACCACGCCCGGAACATCAGACCAATGGAGCGATGATGACTGTTCAACAAGTGACCCGGGAGCAGGCCGTACGGCGTGCCACGGTGGCCAGCGTGGTTGGAACAACAATTGAGTGGTACGACTTTTTCCTCTACGGAACCGCGGCTGCCCTCGTTTTTCCGCAGCTGTTCTTTCCGGGCCAGTCTGCTTTTGCCGGCATTCTGGCGGCCTTCGGCACCCAGTTTGTCGGCTTCGTGGCACGTCCGGTCGGTGCTGCGATCTTCGGTCACTTCGGTGACCGCATCGGCCGCAAGACCACGCTGATGGCAACGCTGTTCCTGATGGCCTTCGGCACGGTACTGATCGGACTCCTTCCCGCGTATCAGAGCATCGGTGTCGCCGCTCCTGTCCTGCTGGTGCTGCTGCGGATCATCCAGGGCATCGGCGTCGGCGGGGAATGGGGAGGATCCGTTCTGCTCAGCATGGAATGGGGAAACCAGCAGAGACGGGGCTTGTCCGCCAGTTGGCCGCAGATGGGCGTTCCGCTCGGCCTTGTTCTGTCCACCGGAGTTGTGCGTCTGACCTCCGGTGTCACGGGCACAGAAGGATTCGCCGCTTTCGGCTGGAGGATTCCCTTCATTCTGAGCATTGTGCTGATCGGCGTCGGCATGTTCGTGCGGCTGCGCGTCGTCGAGAGCCCGGAGTTTGAGGCCGTCCGCACGTCGAACAAAGTGGTCAAGTCCCCGATTCTGGAGGTCATACGGCGCCAGCCGAAGCAGATCCTGCTTTCGGCCCTGCTGCGGACTTCCGAGCAGGCCCCGTTCTACCTGTTCATCACCTTCGTGCTCACGTATGCCGTCAAGCATCTGAAGCTCAACAGCAACTCCATTTTGGATGACACCCTCATTGCGGCTGCACTGGGACTGATCAGCATCCCCGTGTTCGGGCGGCTCTCGGACCGCTTCGGCCGCCGCCGCGTGTACGGGACCGGCATCGTGCTGACCGCGCTGTTCGCTTTCCCCTACTTCGGCCTGCTCAACACCGGGAATGCGCTCCTGGTCGGAATCGCCGTCGTCGTGAGCCTGGTAATCCACGATATGCAGTACGGGCCGCAGGCAGCACTGATTGCCGAAAGCTTCGACCCGGACATCCGCTACACCGGTGCGGGCCTGGGCTACCAGCTCGCCAGCGTGATAGCCGGCGGCCCCGCACCCCTGATTGCCGCCGCCCTTCTGGAACACTACGGAGATTCCACAGCCATCTCGATCTACATCATCATCTGCACCGTCGTCAGCATGGCCGCCCTGATCCTGCTCCCCAAGGCCGTACACGCACTGGCCACCACGACCCCGAAAGCCGTAGGAAACCACGCATGAGCATCCAAGAAGAGAGCCTCCGGGACACGAGTGCCCGCAGCGGCGGTCCCCAGAAACCAGCACCGGACCTGATCCCCCTCACGGCACCCTCCGGGGAGGCGTCCGGCGGAGCCCTGACAGATTTGTTGGTGCTGGACCTGACACGGATACTCTCGGGCCCCTTCGCCACCATGACCCTGGCAGACCTCGGCGCTGACGTGATCAAAATCGAACAGCCCGGTCAAGGCGATGACACCCGCCAGTGGGGCCCGCCCTTCCAAGGTGAAGAAGCTGCCTACTTCCTCTCCGTCAACCGCAACAAGCGCAGCCTGGCCGTTGACCTCAAGTCAGCCGAAGGCCTGGCCGCTGTACGCCAACTGGCCCTGAAAGCGGACGTGCTGGTGGAGAATTTCCGGCCCGGGACCACGGACCGCCTCGGCCTGGGCTACGAGGAACTCTCCGCGCAGAACCCGGGACTCGTTTACGCGTCCATCAGCGGCTATGGACAGACCGGCCCGGATGCCCTGCGTGCCGGTTACGACGCGATCGCCCAGGCCCGGAGCGGCATCATGAGCGTGACCGGCGAAGCGGACGGACCGCCGGTCAGGGTCGGCGTCAGCAGCGCCGATCTCGTCGCCGGCATGTGGGCGACCATCGGCATCCTGGCCGCCCTGCACGAGAAAAAGCGCACCGGGCGCGGCCAGTGGGTTGACATCAGCCTGCTCGACGGCTCCGTCTCCTGGCTGACATACGTTTCCAGCGGATACTTTGCCAGCGGCGAAACGCCCCAACGCTACGGCTCGGCGCACCCCACCATCGCCCCGTACCAGGCATTTGCCACCGCCGATGGGTTCGTCATGGTCGCCGTCGGAAACGACAGAATGTGGAGGAGCCTCACTTCGGCCCTGAACCGCGAAGATCTAGCGGCCGACGAACGGTTCGCCAGCAACCCGTCCAGGGTCGCGCACCGCACCACCCTCATCCCCCTCCTCGAGGAGATCATGCTCACCCGGACCACCGACGAATGGGTACAGGCCCTGGACCTGGCCGGCGTGCCCGTCGGCCCCATCCAGACCGTCGACCAGGCCCTCAAAGACCCCCAGGTCATCGCCCGCGGCATGGTGGCAGAGCTGCAGCACCCCACCGTAGGGGCAATGAAAATGGTCGGATGCCCGGTCCGGCTCACCCGTACCCCTGCATCGATCAGGACGGCCCCGCCCCTGCTGGGCCAGCACACGGATGACATCCTGTCCGGGCTTGGCTTCAGCACAAACCGCATAGCTTCCCTGCGCGAAGCCGGTGCAGTCCAATGACCTCACCGAGCCCGGCAGAGCTGGACACCATGACCCTCGACGACTCCGGGTCCGTCGCGACCCTGACCATCGGAACAGGCCAACGCTTCAACGCCCTCGGACAGCAGGAATGGGAAACCCTGGAACACGCAGCCGCCTCACTGGCTGAACACGAAGCGCTCAGAGCCGTCGTCATCCGCGGCCGGGGAGGCGTGTTCTGCTCCGGCTCAGACCTCAGGGAATGGGAAGGCGCCTCCCCCGACGCTGTCAGCGCCAGCTTCGCCGGCATGGAAGCGGCACTACAAGCCATCGAAGACCTTCCCGCCCCCACCGTCGCCGCAGTGGAAGGCTTCGCGACCGGGGCAGGATGCCAGCTCGCACTGGCCTGCGACCTTCAACTCATGAACCACTCCGCCAAAATCGGTATGCCCATAGCCCGGCTCGGCCTCCTGGTGCCGGCGACCTTCGCCAACCGGATGTCACTACGGATCGGCCCATCGAGGACCAAAGACCTGCTCTACGGAGGACGGCTGCTCACCGCCCAGCAAGCCAACGACATCGGCCTCATCACCACAGTGGTAGCCGACGACGACGTCGACGCGGCACTAGGAGAACTCCTCACCCGCTGGGAACCTCTATCGGCCGCATCATTGCGGGCATCCAAAGCCGCAGTGGACCTCGGGCTCAGCCCGGTCGCGCACCCCGCCCGGCACACACCACAAGGCCCCGCATCCGACCCACACGAATTCGCGTGGCGAGTGAACTCCTTCCTGCACCGCCACAGCCCGCGACGCTGAGGCAGGGCGCGCGGCGGGGGGTTCCCAGCCGAGCGCCCTGGGTCCCCCGGGACGGCAGGCCGAAATTTGCCTCGGAAAACGACCACACGAAGCTGGCAAAAGCTGTAACGCGTTCGAACATCTCCTCGTTGGGTAGGTGGCGATGTGCTTGGCGAGGGTAATGGCGGGCAAGACATGTGAATTCCTATACGCGAGCAGCCCATGAGCCTCCGCGTCCTTGAGGAGCAGGTCTTTCGCGACATCAGGATCTGTAACCCGATACCCGTTCAGTGCCATCGTTCGGAGCGCTTCTGTTTTTCCAGCGCCAGGAGGGCCCGCGGTTACCACTACTGCTTGCCCGTCAACTGAGACGTCGTTCTGACGACTCATGTAAGCCTTCGCTGTACGGACGACAGCCAGATCATCAAAGTAAGCGACCAGTTGGGTCGGCGGTTGATTTAGGGCTCCACCTGGCGCGTATAGCTCTGTGAGCGCGAAATGCACTTCTTCCCGTTTAGCGGCCAACAGCCGCCCTGACCTCATTGAATTCTGTTTCAGTGAGGAAGCCCCGAGCCACGGCCGTGACGACTTGATCCCAAGTTCCTGGCAGCCGTCCTTCGTGTGGATATCGCGCTTCTTCCCCAAAGGTGTAGGTGACCCCCTTCAAGTCAGCGACTAGCTTCTCGCGTGGCGTGTCGTATGCAAACGCGCGAAGAATTATTTCCTCGGGATCAAGATCGAGATTTCCGTTGCGGCGTTCGATCGCCTTCAGCATGCGATGAACCTTGGCCTGGCTAGTTACCAGGATCTCGGCAATGTCTCGTTGGTTGAAGTTCCGCTTTGCCACGTTCTGAACCGCCCGAAGCTCATCAAGCAAATCCACCCGCTGCCGGGCCTGACGCTGTAGCGCCTGATGATGCATTGCAGCCAGGCTGCTGTCCATGGTTATCATGGGTGCTCCTCTCCCATGCTTGCCAGTCTAGTCGGTTGATTCAGCGTGAATCAACCGATGTGCTTGAGTTCCAGGTTTGCGACACCGCCTTCCAACCTTTCCGGCACGATCGAGAGAGCGTATGGTGACTGCATCCATCCCGACCACCGAGGCGTTCATAGGTTTTCAGCTCCCCAGATGTCGACGCGGAATGAGCACCATGAGTTCGAGGCTGTTTCAGTGCGAATCGCCCGTCGCCGCATCAGCTCAAACATTCTCCTCGCCACCGGACCGGTAAGCGAAAGAGGCGAGCTGGGCCAAACCGTGGAGACGGCAGACGGCAGACGCCGGAATTTTCCTCGCCGGGATGACCGCAGACCTTGACGAAGTACGGGGCATGAGCACAGAACTGATCCGCGAATTCGGGAAGGGCTGCTGCTAGGCCAGATCCTACCCCCGCGTATTCACAGCCCGATCAGCTTTCTGAGTTCAGCTGCTCGAATTCGCAGTACTTCCGGATTCTCCTGGACATCTCTAAGAGAGATACCGGTGGACTCTCTGACAGCGCGCCGCATGGCTGGGAGGCTTGTGAATCCGCTGGCGTTCGCTATGTCCGTCAGGGAGCGTTTCCACGGGTTTGCGTTGGTGAGGAGCTCAAAGGCCTCCAGGGTCCTCAGCGCGCGGATGTATCCGTTGACTTGGAACTCTTCTTCTTCGAAGAGGTAGTAAAGGGCGCGGCGTGAAAGGAACGAGTAGGCTACAACCTCGTCCACATCAAGGGCCCGGTTCCGGTAGTTCTTGCGTATGAACTTCTTGATCTCCACGAGGCGGGCCAGTTTCAGGTCACCGGGTTCAGCGGGGGCTTCGAGCAGCGAGCTGACAAGGGCCGTCATCATGGACCGGAAGACCGGCTGGAGACGCGGCGCCTCCTGGCCTATTCCCGTCCGCTGCCAGCCGGACAGCGCCGGAAGAATCAACCCTCGCACCAGAGGGTTTTCCGTGATGTCGGCCAAACCCTGCAACCGTTTCACTGTTTTGTCGTCCAGTCCCAGCAGGCACGGGTCGAGTTGGAGCCGCACCGCGCTTAACCCGGCCGGCGCATGGAAGTTACCGGGGGAAGAAAGATCAAGAAACCTGACGGTGCCAGCAGAGATTTCTTCGGACCGTCCCGAGAAACTGAACTCAGGACACGGACTTCGGAAATGCACTAGCCAGTCCCCGGCAGACGTATCCCCATTCCAGTAGCAAGCAACGGGTTCATTCGTGACGTCAACAAGGCTGAACCCAGGACCGTCCAGGCTTAAAGCGGTTGGATTGAAACCCGGACGTACTAGTTTCTCGATTTTCTCCAACCGTACGGGAGTGTCAATGGCGCTGCCATACCAGGTGCGCCAGTGTTCGAATTTTTCCTCGGAGCTCAGCCCGGGGGGAACACTGTAGCGTGTTGTCTGGCCATGCGGTAACGCGTCCGGAGCGCCGGCGTCGACGGCCGCGGGAAGCGTGAATTCCATGGGATTGGGACCTTTCGGCCGGATGAAAAGCGATTCAATGTGCCGCATATATGCGACGGAAGTCATCTACGTTATACGGAAGATAGCTTAGGTGCTCGACATAGAGCGTCCTTGCTTCCTGCACCCTTGCAGCTTCGAGGGCGAACCATAGCGGAGACTATGCAAGTGCAGCCGGAAGGCATGTCGTCCCACCGTCTTCCAGGATCTAGGTGTCCTGGACGTTGGCCCGGCCATCCGACCAGTTATGCCACTGGGCCCAGTCTTCGGACCGGACTGAGGGCCTGCCGAGGAGATAGCCTTGGCCAACGTTCATGCCGAGCTCGGTGACTGTGGTGAGTTCTGTGTCCGTCTCGATTCCTTCGGCGATCAGGGCGGCGCCGATTCCTGTTGCAAAACTGACCATGGCCATGCCCAGGACCCTCTGGCCGGGCTCGGTGTCGATACCGGCGATGATGGTCCGGTCAAGTTTGATCAGCTCGGGCCTGAGTTGAAGGATGTGGCGCATGGAGGCGAAGCCGGCGCCCGCATCGTCGACGGCGACGCGCAGCCCGGAGTGTCGAAGGCGCACCAGCGCTGCGGCGAGTGGTTCGTAGTCAGCGACAGCGGAGCGTTCGGTCACCTCCACCACAACGCGTCCCGCGGGCACGCCGGAGCGTTGCAGTATCTCGCCTAGCCGGGAGTCGAGGCACGCAGCGGGTGAAAGGTTGATGGCGATGTACAGGTCGGCCGGGAGCTTGGCCGCGGCCAGGAGCGCAGTTTCCATCGCCAGGAATTCAAGATCCGGACCACGCCCGATGGAGGCCGCGTCGGCGAACCACGTCTCCGGCGATCGGACCGGTGAAGTAACAAAACGCGTAAGGGCTTCGGCGCCGATGACGGAGCCCGTGCCGAGGCAACGGATCGGCTGGAACGCCGTCATCAAGGTCCGGTCGGTGAGTACGCCTTCGACGCGCGCCCTGACTTCATCAGCCGCAGGGCTGCCTGCCGCACGGCCGTCCGCCGGGCGGCCTATCCCCGCCTGCGCCCTTTCATCATGTTGTTCCCGCAGAAGACGCCAAGCAGCATGCAGGACCACGGGAACCAGCAGTACTGCCCCAAGAGCGGGGACAACGGCCGGTCCGTCGAAGCCCTCACAGGGTTCATGGCCGAACACCATCGGCAACCGAATGGACAGAGCAAACGCAGCGTCGGCACACGCAACAACGAGCAGCCACAAACCGGCGGGAGACAACAGACCGCGTTTAACGTCATCCGCTGAAGCCCGGAGTAACCCCTTCGGATGCCGGCGGGCAGATGAGCCGTTTAACTTCCGCATCAACGCGCCGTCCGGACGGCTCCGGGGCCGACTGATGACGGCATGTCAGCGCTCCTTCCGGAGTTGATTCCTGATTCGGCCCAAGTGCGTCGTACCGCGGCGCTGCCCGCCTCAGGTGCCGCATCCCTGCACTGCGTCACTATCGTGCTCCAGTCGCCCGCCAGCACCACCGTCCAGCCCGATCCCATTGTTACTCTCTGCGACCAGGGGTTCTCGCTGCAGACAGACGTCAAGCGTGCTCTCGTTCCTGGGTAATTCCGTAAGGGACATCGGCGCTCACAGCCACGGTGAAGCACGCGGGCCCGTGCCGCGTGACGAGGATGCCATGCTTGCCCTCCCCTATGGCGTGTTGTTGGACTAATTCGACGGCCGCGTTCAGGTCCGCGTTTACGGTACGTACCTCGTCTCCCGTGACGCGATAAGTACGCCCGGTCTCGGTCGTCGTGATCACTCTGCCGTTCCTACTCTCTGTGGTTCTTGGGAACCGGTCGACTTGCCGCTCTCTCGACTGGATTCAGGCGCCCAAGTTGGGCTTCAACAAATGTGCGTGGCTTCGAGGGCTCTCCGTATCCGGCACCGTGCTGCCCGGAAGGGGCCGACGAGACCAAACAAATTGCTATTGGTCGAGCCTGCATTCAGAACATTCATAGATCGGATTCCAAGTGAACCCGAGGAAAGGCAACGACTCCCGTTTCCATCTCTTGGAGGCTCTGAAGATCAGCTTCGTAGAAATCCTACGGCCGGCTACGTTCGGTGAAGGCGGCCAGGAGGTCCATCCCGTGCAGACTTAGGCGATAAGCCGACCAATTCGTGCACAAAGGAGCGAATTGTTTGGGACTGACCGTCCAAAACGAAATCCTGAGTTTGAATAGTGAGGTGAACTTCGGCCCTTCCCAGACCGGCTCTTCGGCCCTCGCTCAAGGGCGCCCTCCCGATCTAGGGAGGGAGGTCGCTCATTGCGATTATTGATGGGATGGCGGTCGCCAGCTTCCCCGGCCTCCACGAACCTGTCGCGGGCCGGAACGCTCAGGTACGGGACGCTCCTATTGAGCTAGTCGATCCGGGAATCTGACATCTGCGGCCAACGCGAATCGAAAGGCATCCAGAGCATCCTCGCGCGACTCCAACCCAGCTTGAGGCCCCACCACATTCCAGGAACACGGCTCCCTCACCGGCCGCGAGATCCACATCATCCTGGGCAAGTCGCATCCAGTACGCGTCGGCCCCATAAGGTAAGGCTGCAGCTTGAGGGGCGCTGGACCTGGACGGCGTAAAGCGCACGAAAAACGCAAATGCAAGACGTCCGGGCCGCAACTCATGAAATACCAAATCGGCTCACCACCACGATTATGGGCCATATCCGGGACTTCCGTCGGGACGGCACAACGGAGAATCAGGCGGTGTCAGATAAGTCTCGGGCGACAAATCTTGAAAATGAAACCGGTCTTGCGGTGCGGAAGCTCAGCCCCGTCGCTGCCGGGGCGTCCCGGCATTCTCACAGATCAGTGTCAGTGCAGGCACCTAAAACATGAAAGATTGGAAAACTGAAGTGGCATTCGTTGCGATTGGCTCCTCCCGGGATTGCACACCAGACCGCGCCCCCCTGCTGAACGGGTGGCTCAGGTGAATACTGACCTCGCCCCGTCAGTCCCGGCTTTGAGCGGTGCGCAAAAAGCTGCTGTGGTTCTCATGCAGATGAGTCCTAACAGCGCTGCTTCCCTGTTTGCACAGTTTTCTGAGTCCGAGGCCGAGGAAATCGCCGCAGAAATCGTGCGGCTCCGCAGAGTCTCTTCCTCCGTGGCGAACACAGTAATCGATGAGTTCCATGAATATGTCGCCAGTGGCCGACGCACGGCACGCGGTGGACGCGACTTCGCTGCCGGCCTCCTGGAAGCATCCTTCGGCGCCGACAAGGCCGCAGGCCTAATGGACCGGCTTGCTTCGACCATGGCAGGAAGATCGTTCGATTTTCTCGAACCCATGTCTCCGGAACAGATACTGGCGCTGATTGACGGGGAGCTTTCACAAACCATGGCCTTGATCCTTGCGCACCTTCGGCCCAGCAAGGCCTCAGCCGTCCTGGCCGGCCTAGACGACAGGCAAGCCAGCGAAGTGGCACGCTGCATCGCGACGATGGGGCCCGTGGCACCCGAAGTCGTGTCGATCGTGGCCGAAGTCCTGAAACAGCGCGCCGGTTCGGTGGTATCGCCAGGGAAGTCCGCCGAAAATGTCGGCGGCATTCAACCACTTGTGGACATCCTCACCCGCTCTGATACCCGGACTGAGCGCACGGTCCTGGACGGGCTGGATATCCTTGATTCCGAACTCGCCGGTGAGGTCCGCGCCCAAATGCTGACGTTCAAGGACATCGTCAGGCTCGAACGGCGCGATCTCCAGCAGATCCTTCGTGGCGTCAGCCCGGAATTGCTGGCGACCGCCCTCAAAGGCGCTGCGGCCGTCGTCCTTGAAACCGTCCGAAACAATATCTCCGATCGGAACAAAGAAATCCTGGAATTCGAAATGGCCAATTCGGGGCCCGTGCGGGCCTCGCAAGTCGAAGAGGCCCGGGCGCAGATCGTGCGCTCCATCCGCGAGGAAACCTCCAATGGAACCATGGTTATACGACGCGCGGACGAGGAGGACTACATCGACTAACTCGACCGGCATATTCCTAAGCTCTGTCCTATTGACTCACCGGAGTTGGAAAAACACCACGACGGCGTTGCCAACGACATTGAGACCTCACAAGAGGAAGCGGTGATGTCCTCAAGTGACGCAATCTCTAGCTGATCAGCGGTGCCGTGCCGGCAATCAAAGCCGAGGCGACCTGTGAGGCGAACCGGCCCCGGAGTAGCGTTTGTCGGTGCTGAACATTTTCGCTGGACCGTGACTGCTGGACGCTGACCATGTCGTGGTCGGAGATTGTTCACGTAGAGGGCGGCGGCGATGACACCGACAGGGATGTCGGTCCCAACGCCGCCGAAGAGTAGCCGCTTCAAAGACATCGACGGCCCCCTCGTGTAGGTTCAGCCGCAGCCATGCAAACAAGCTACGCGCCCGGACCCGACCAGCGTAGTCGTTGAGGGCAGTGATGCCAGCCTGGCGCCTTTCCCTTTAGACCAGGCCGGATTCCGAGATGAGCTGCGCGCGGCCTTCTTCGAGCCGGTACGCGACGGCGATCACGGCGGTGGAGGAGTCGTTCACAGCCGAGGCAATCACCTGGGAGCTTTCCAGCAACCGGTCCACGGTCTGCCTGGCGTGCTCGACGACCATGTCGTTGACCTCCGTTTTATCCTCCCGCAGCGACGTCAGCACCGAGGGGGTAATGCGTTCGACCAGATCCCGGATGAAGCGCGGAGGCATCTGCCCGGTCTCCACTGCGTCCTTGGTGGCGGTGACGGCGCCGCAGCTATCGTGTCCCAGGACAACGATCAGCGGGACATTGAGCACGGAAACGCTGTACTCGAGGGAACCCAGGACCGCGTCGTCGAGCACATGCCCGGCCGTGCGGACCACGAAAGCGTCACCGAGGCCGAGGTCGAAGATGATCTCCGCGGCCAGGCGGGAGTCCGAGCAGCCGAAGATGACCGCGAAGGGGTTTTGGGTGTTCACCAGTTCGCTGCGCCGCGACGCGCCCTGGTTCGGGTGAAGTGCGCCTCCGGAGACGAAACGCGTGTTGCCTTCACGCAGGCGATGCCATGCCTCGGACGGGCTGATCGTATTAGTCACCCTACTTACTTTACGACGCCGCCCAAGCGTGCATGGACGCCGTCCCGCGACACGGGCTGCTCCGCCCCTGTGCTGGAAGTGTGCGGACGGCTCCGCGGGGCGCTCTGGCTGCCGACTAAAGCGACCGAAGTCAGAGAAAACCTGGCCCTCTCCCCTGATACGAGGCTCTCTCGATGGGCTAAAAGCTTGCCAACTGGGCAAAGGCTTCGGGGTGTGTAAGGGCTAGTGGTGGATCGGCGTGAGCTCGTTGAACCAGCAGCCCGCCTGCAGCCCCACGCGCCGCTGATGAGATAGATTCGAATAGTGCCAAGCCTCCCGGAGACCGCCTCCCTTTTGAAGAAGAACGACCCGGACCATGTCGAGGCGCTGGCCCGGGGCTTGTCTGTGCTGAAGGCCTTCAGCGCCCAAGACAGGCCATTGTCGGTCTCGGATGTTGCCGAGCTTGTCGGGATTACCAGAACCGCGGCGCGGCGTTTCATTCTCACCCTGGAATACCTGGGTTATCTGTCCTATGACGCCAGTGGCTATTCCCTGCGGCCGGCAGTGCTCGAAATCGGGGATGCCTATCTGCTCAGCCACAACCTGCTGGCGGTGGCTCATCCGCACCTCGCGTCGCTGGTGCAGGAGGTCGGCGAGACAGCATCCTTAACGGTGCTGCACCAGGGCCGGGTGATCTACATCGACCGGGTCCATGCCGACCGCGTCCTGACCGCCAACATCATCATCGGTACCAGCCTGCCCGCCTACGCGACGGCGACCGGCCGCGTCCTTCTCTCCGGGCTCACCGACGAGGGGCTTGATGAGTATCTGGAATCGCTGGTGCCGGAAAGCCTGACCGGCAATACGGCGGTCGACGGCGAGGTAATCCGGAAGAGAATCACCTCGGCACGGGAGCAAGGATGGTCGTTGGCCGACCAGGAGCTAGCCGAGGGGCTGCGGTCCATCGCGGTCCCGGTACGGGATGCGGGTGGCGGCATCATCGCGGCGCTGAACGTCTCGGCACACGCGACGCGCGTGAGCGCCGAAAGCCTGCGCGACACTGTTCTGCCCCGCCTGCTGACGGCGGCAGCGGCCGTCGAAAAGGACTTCGCCGCCGACGGATAACTCCGCCGACGACGATCGGCCGGCCCACATCTACTCTGAGGCTCGGCATGGGCAGCCTGCTGTCCTCCGGTCCGGCTCAGGCGTCCAGCACCAGCAGCGGCGTTTTGGACCGGCCGACGCACAGCATCATGGTGTCGTTCTTTTCACGGTCCGCCTTGCTGAGGATCGTGTCGCGGTGGTCCGGAATTCCGGCCAGCACCTTGGTTTCGCAGGATCCGCAGAAGCCCTCCTCGCAGGAGAAGAGGATCGAGGGGTTCGCGTCACGGACGACGTCGAGCAGGGTGCGGTCCGCAGGCACTTTGAGGACGCAGTTGCTCTGCTTGAGTTCCACCTCGAATTCCGCCAGGCCCTCATCCGTCGTAGTGTCCTCGGGGCTGGCGGCCCTGGATGCGGCATCCCCCGCCGCAGCGAGAGAAGCTGCGGCGCCGAAGCGCTCGAAGTGCATCGCGTTCGCGCCGAGGTGGCGCTCACATGCCTGCTCAACGGCGCGGATAAGCGGCTCCGGCCCGCAGCAGTACACGGCAGTCCCGGCCGGCGCGGCTGCCATGGCGCTCTCCAGGTCTGCGTAGCCGCATTCATCCTTCGGAATGATGCTCACGGTTCCGCCGAGCCCTGCCAGCTCGTCTACGAAAGCCATGGACCGCCGGGTTCTGCCGCCGTAGAGGAGTGTCAGTCCGGCGTCGCCCTGCGCGATCTGCCGGGCCATGGCCAGGATGGGCGTGATGCCGATGCCGCCGGCGATGAGCAGGTAATGCTGCGCGGGTTCGAGCTCAAAGTGGTTGCGCGGCCCCCGGAATTGCAGCAGGCCGCCGGTGCGCACGGTCTCGTGGATTTCACGGGATCCGCCGCGGCTGTTGGGATCGTTGAGCACCGCGATCCGGTACTTGGTCTTTTCCATAGGATCCGAACAGAGGCTGTACTGCCGCACGGCGCCCGAGGGCAGGACGACGTCGATATGCGCCCCGGGGGTCCAGGCGGGCAATTCCCTGCCATCCGGATGTTCCAGGACCAGCGACAGGACGCCGTCGGATTCCAGGCGCTGCTGGCGGACCAGCAGTTCGGTGGTCCCCGTGCTCATGATGCTCCCCTTCCGGTGCTCTCCTCGGTTGATGCGGTTGCCGCACTTGCTTCGGTTGCGGCCAGATCAGCCTCCGACTTGCGGCGTCCGCCCTTAAGTACGTCAATGAAGGCCATGGCCAGCCCGACTTCCCGGACGGAGACGAGCATGTCCAGTTCCCGGCGCAGCACTGCCATGGCATCGGCGCCCTCGTCGTCTTCCCAGTTCCGCTGGTCCACCAGGACCCCGGCGAGGAGGACGCCGTTGGCGCGGGCTGCCCCTGCCACATTGGCCACGAAGTGGGCGGGCACCTGGGGAAGGTCGGAGCCGAGCAGGATCATCATGTCCGCGGAGGCGGCCAGATCAGCGACGGTCTCCGTGATTTCGTTTCCTGCGGCGTCATGGATGTCCCGGACGGACGCTGCGGACTGGCCGGCGTCGGTGACGATGCGGATATTGGTGAGGCTGCCGGCCGCCATGGCCTCTACCAGCGAGTGGCCGGAGGCGCCAAGCGGGACCACCAGGATCCGGGCTTGGTAGGAGAGTCGTTTTGGTGCGGAGGTCATAGGGGTTCCTTATCTGTGAGGCGGAGAGGAAATCAGCAGGGCTGGGGCCGGATGACCACGTGCGGGCTCACCGGGCCGTTGCCGGTGGCGAGGCGGTCGAGCATGTCGCCAACCTCCTCCAGGGGCACGTGGGTGGCGGGGACCAGCTCAAGCCCCGAGGCGCCGGCGGCGAGGAGATCGATGCTCTGCCGCACGGCCTCGGGTGAGCGGCCGCGCACCCCGGTGATGGTGTTCGCGCCGCGGATCAGCGCCTTGAGGTCCACTTCGGAGACCGGGACCGGCCCGAGGCCTGCGAGGACCAGCCGCCCGAGTTTGCGCAGCGTTCCAGCCGCGGCGGACGTGACCGCCCTGCCCAGCCCGACAGTGTCCAGGATCAGATCCGTGCCGTGGCCGCCGGTCGCAGAGTCGATCAGGGCTCCCAGGTCCGCACCGTCGTCGTTAGCAACAGGCACAGCGCCGAGGGCTTCGGCGATCGCGAGCCGTTCGGACGAACGGCCGACGGCGATGATCTTCTTTGCCCCCACGGCCCGGGCCGCGGCCACGGCCGCAACGCCGTGGTAGCCCGGGCCGATAACAACGACGGTGGAGCCCTCGCGCGCACCGCCTGCGTTGATCGTCCAGTCCACGGCGTTGGCAAAGGGCTGGGTCCAGGACGCGAGGTCCGGATCCAGATCCCCGGGCAGCCGGTGAACGATGCTGTTCGCGTTCAGCTGCATGTACTCGGCGTTGCCCCCGTACAGGCCGGACCCCTCCTCGGCCGAGATCAGCCCCACCCTGCGCCGGCCCTTCCATAGGTCCGACTCCGGGCACATGCGGTAGAGCCCAGGCATGGAGCATGCTGCACAGTCGGCGCGCTGGCACGGCAGGTACTCCTCCAGTGCCACCAGGTCCCCCACTGCCACACCCCAGACCAGCGCACGGTCCGGATCCAGCGCGGTGATTCGGCCCACCACATGGTGCCCCATCACCGTGGGCCAGTCCAGCCCTGCCCGGTAAAGGCTGACATCCGTGCCGCACACGGCGGATGATTCCACCCGCAGCCAGCCGACGGCGCCGATGGCCCCGGCGGTGTCCAGATACCGGACCTCGGTCGCCGCCTCGGGCAGGGAAACAGCGGCCCGGACCCGGTCCGGGTGCCCCCGCAGCGGACCGACAGCGGTTCCGGGCTCGGCCAGGGCAACGGAGATGGAGTGGTGGTTCTTCACGGCAGGTACAGCCTCTTCCAATAAGCGGTGTGAACGGGGTTTGACGGACTAGATGGAGACGAAGTTCTCACCCTCGACCACGATGAGCGCGTCGCGGGCGCCCTCATGGAAGGGGGTTTCCTTGGGCAGCAGGACGGAGGCGGAACGGACCCGCTGGTCCTCCACGGCCATGCCCGGCAGCGTCTCCTCATCGAGGAGGTCAATGGCCGCGATCAGGCGGCGGCGCGCGAGGATGATCGCCGCGTCCGAGGTGCCCAGACGCTCCTTGGTGCGGTCGGCAATGCTGCCCATACTTTCCTGCAGCGAGAAATCCTGCGCAGCGATCCCTTCGATGCCGGAGAAGGACTTCTTCTCCCGCTGGGCCTCACGGTCCATCAGATAGTCGTTGGTCTTGTTCGCCAGCGTCCGGTAGGTGCCCGGAATGTACTTGGCGTGGATGCCGTCGCCGTTGCGCATGGATTCCAGCTCCGCCTCGGTGAGGTCCCGGGTGGGGTGGTAGTTCCAGCTCCAGGCCCAGCAGTTTTCGTCGTCGATCGGGATCCAGGCGTGTCCGCCGAGCGGGTTGTGCGTGCCGAACGGAGGGATGATCGTGTAGAAGGGCATGATCCACTGCGTGATGCGCCAGTAGTACTCATCGTCGTTGGCGTTGCGGCGCGCGCCGATCAGCAGGCCGCCGTCGCTCTCTACCACCTCGAACTTCGGACGGGTGTCCGCCTTGAGGTACTTGTTGCCTTCGGTGCCGGAGTGCATCGGATCGTCGTCGAGGTTGAAGCGGTGCGCGAAGGAGACGTGGCTGGAGTCGATGCCGCCCTCCATGGCCTGCATGTGGTTGGTTTCCTGCAAACGCTTGGAGATGAACCGCTGGCCCTCCCCGAGCATGGCCCATTCCAGTTCGGGAAGTTCGGGCTGCTGGTCGGCCGGGCCCATGTAGGTCCAAATGACCCCTCCGCGCTCCACGCAAGGGTAGGCCTTCTGCTTGATGCGTGTCTTGAACTTGGAGTCCTCGGGCTCGGACGGCATGTCCACGAGGGTTCCCTCGACGTCGTACTTCCAGCCGTGATAGGCGCAGCGCAGGCCGCATTCCTCGTTGCGTCCGAAGAACAGCGAGGCGGTGCGGTGGGCGCAGAACTCATCAAGGAGGCCCAGCCGTCCCTTGGTGTCACGGAAAGCAATCAGCTGTTCCCCGAGCAGCTTTACCCGCACCGGCGGGCAGTCGGGCTCCGGCAGCTCTTCCGCCAGTAGCGCCGGAATCCAATAGCGTCGGAAGAGCCGGCCCATCGGCGTATCGGCTCCGGTCTGGGTCAGCAGGATGTTCTGTTCTTCGGTCAGCATGGATGGCCCTTTCAGGAAGATCGGTGGAACGGCAGGCGCGGCATACGTTCTGCAGCGTCGGGGGAAACGTCACAGCGTCCGCATGCCGCGCAACTGCGCGTCGTGTAGAACTGTGACACCGCTTACCCCGAGGCGTCAAGCCCGCCCCCGGTACACTCGATCCAGCGATCCCCGAACCGAAAGAGTGCACAGAATGCGTCACGAAGGCTCCGCCGTCTCGGAAGACCCCACCGGAGCCGGGCCCCGGGGGGCCCGGCCCAAGGATCTGGTCCAGTCGCTAGAGCGCGGCATCGCTGTGCTGACCGCATTTGACGCCGACCACCCCACGATGAACCTGACGGAGGTGGCCAAGCGCTGCGGACTCCCCCGGTCCGCGACGCGCCGCTTCCTGCACACTCTCGCCGACCTCGGCTATGTCACCGCCTCCGGACGGCAGTTCGAGCTCACGCCACAGGTCCTTGAGCTGGGATATTCCTACCTGCCCAAGCTCTCACTGGCCGACGTCGTGCGGCCCCACACGGAGCGGCTGGCCCGAGCGCTGGGCGCCTCCGTCTCGGTGGCCGTGCTGGATGGCGGAGACGTCCGCTACGTCCATCGGGTGAATGCGCCCAGCGCCCTGGCGGTCTCTATCAGGGTGGGATCGCGGATCGCCGCCCACCGGACGGGGCTGGGCCGGGTGCTGCTGGCATCACTGCCCGCGGCGAGGCTGGCCGCCTATCTGGAGGATTCGGGGCGCGCCCACGGCGCATACCAGCTCGGCCCCGCCGAACGGAAAGAGCTCACGCTCGCACTGGAGGCCGTCCGGGAGCAGCGCTGGAGTTATGTGGACCAACTACTCGACGTCGGCGTCCGCGCTGTCGCCGTCCCCCTCTACGCCCGGGACGGCTCCGTCGTGGCGGCGCTGAGTGCGTCCTTGCACAGCGCGGCCCTGCCGCAGCGGGCCATGATCGCCGAGTTCGTCCCCCGGCTGCAGGAGTGCGCTGCGCGAATTTCCCTTGAGCTTCGGACCGGGATCGAATCCTGATCCAAGACAAAGCGTCCGCTGTGCGCGCATTAAGTCTCTAAATGGACGTTTTTCTTGCGTGAGGTGAATCACCGTTGCTAGATTCGCCATTGCGGCGCCAGTACGGGACCACGGGGACGACGAAGCCCCGCGAACCACCTCCACCGTCGGAGACAGCCCGGAACGGTCGCATATCCTCCGCACAAAAGCGCCTTTCCACGCTTACAGTGCCGCATAGCTGACAGGAAGTTTCGACGTGACAACAGCACTGAACCCGTCCCTCTCGTCCCCACCACGGCTCCGCAACCCATACCGCTGGATGGTGCTGTTCCTCTGCTGGTTCGCTTTCACCATGACATCCGTGGACCGCTCCGCGTGGGGGCCGTCGTCGGTCTTCGTCGGTGAAAGCCTCGCGGTTCCCCTCGCCAGCTTGGGAATCTTCGCCACGACCTACTACATCGGATACGTCGTCTCCAACGCGGGCGGTGGATTCCTCACCGACAAGATCGGAGGCCGGCACCTGATCACCATCTCGATGATCGGCGCTGGCGCCTTCATGATGGTCTTCGGTTCGACCACTTCCGCCGTCATAGGCATCGCCGTACAGGGCGTGGTCGGCTTCTTCGCCGGTGCCGACTACGCCGCCGGAATCAAGCTCCTCTCCAGCTGGTTCCGTCCGGAAGAACTCGGGAAGGTGATGGGCATCTTCACTTCCGCGACATCCTTGGGTGTCGTCATCGCGAACTTCGCCGTGCCGTTCCTGATCGCCCACTTCGGTTGGGGCGCTTCCTACCACCTCTTCGGTGCCATCTCGATAGTTTCCGGCATCGTTTGCCACCTCATATTGCGTCCCGGCCCCGTTGTTGCAGTCGCTGCCAATCCCGCTGGCAGCCCCAAGCGCCCGTCGTCATGGCGCACCCTCTCCAGCAACCGCAACCTGCTCCTCGTGGGCCTGGCCGGATTTGGCGGGTTCTGGGGAACCTACGGCTTCGTGATCTGGTCCAACGCCCTCATGATCAAAGGACACGGCGTTGCCCCGGCGACGGCAGGCGTGATCGTGGCGCTATTTGCCGCCCTAGGCGTGTTAGGCAAACCGATCATCGGGCTCGTGGCCGACCGGTTCAACGGCGCCCGCAGGGTGCCCTCGATGATCGTGCTAGGTGGATTCGCGGTGATGCTCGTGGTCTTCGGCATGCTGGACAGCGTCCCGGCGTTCCTCATCGCAGCTCCGCTGCTGGGACTTTCCGCCTATTGCTACCTGCCGCTGATCGTGGCCCTGATCCCCCGGCTCGTGAGCAGCGAGATGGTCGGAACCGCCGCCGGACTCACCAACGCACTCTGGCAGGTTGGCAGCGTCTTGGTGCCGATCGCCGTCGGAGCTGTTTTCGCCGCGACCCACAACTCATTCATGGCTGCCCTCGGCACTCTCGCCGTGGGCCCGCTCATCGGAATGGTGGCTATGTACTTCGTCAACGAACGCCCCGACGAGGTCAAGGTCGTTGTCAGGGCAGAGTCATAACGGCCAGGCCGCAGCAGAAGCACCCGGGGGCCGGGCTGCTGTTCGTACTCAGTTGCGCCATGGGCGTCGGACCGCTCCTGATATATGGGCTGAGCGCAACCAGCAGCCTCGTCATCGACAGCCTGAAGATAACCCCCGGGCAGTTCGGGCTGCTGGCAGCGGTCTGTTTCCTGGCCGCCGGGGTCAGCTCGGGCATTTTCGGCCGCTTCAGCGACCGGATGCGGGGCAGGACCCAGATCTGCCTGATTTTCGGCGGCGCTGCGGCGGCGATGGCGCTGGTTGCGGTGTCCGGCAACTTCCTCTGGCTGGTGGTGGCCGTGGTGCTTTCAGGTGCCGCCCAGGCCCTCTCCAACCCGGCCACCAACCGCCTGGCGATGGACCATGTACCGGCCCACAAACGCGCCGGCTGGATCGGGGTCAAGCAGTCCGGCGTGCAGGGCAGCCAGTTCCTGGCCGGAATCGCATTCCCGGCCGTCGCGCTGGTGACAGGGTGGCGCGGCGTCGCCGGACTCAGCTGCGCCCTTGCCCTGGTCCTGCTCATCGTGGCCTGGCGGCTGATTCCGACGTCCGCCGGCCCTGCTGCTCTGCAAGGCAGGCGACCCCCAGCACCGTCGGGGGACACGGTACCGGAAGGATCCACCACTTCTCCAAAGGTGGCCGGCACGGGACAGGGGGACCGGGTGCGTCTGCCGGGCGCCGTCTGGGCCTACGCGGCTTACGCCCTGCTATCCGGTTTCGGCATCCAGGCGACCAATGTGTACCTCCCCCTGTTTTCACAGCGTGAAGTGGGTTTCTCCCTCGTCCTCGCGGGGCTGACGGCGGCAGTTGCCGGCGTCATCGGCGTGGTGTCCCGCATTGTGTGGGGGCAGCGGATCATGGGAAAGGGCAGCCCGTTCACGCTGTTACTCACTCTGGGGCTGGGTGCCGCCGCCGGCGCGGCCCTCCTGCTGGCGGCCGGCCTAACGCAGTCAGCCGTCCTGCTCTGGTGTGGGGTGCTGCTGCACGGGGCCATGGGTCTCGCGATCAACGTGGTGGTCATGGCGGGCATGATGCGCGATGTCCCTCCCGGCGAGGTGGGCGCAGCCTCCGGCCGGGTGGCGGTAGGGCTGTATCTCGGCTTCGCCTCTGGGCCCCTGGCCGTGGGAGGGCTGCTGACTGCCTTCAACGGCTTCATGGCTGGATGGTGTGTCGTGATTGGGGTCTACCTCGCCTGCGCGCTGCTCGCAGCGCTTACTCGTCATCGGATGCCGGGAAGCCCCCAAAGTTGGAGCCGCACCATCCTCAACAAGGCAGTCGCCCCACAAGCCGCGCCCTGAACCCAATCCACCATGTGTGGGCCCTGATTTCGTTCACGGCCCGGGGAGGCGTCCATCGCCGAGCTCGGTGTATAGGTGCAGAAGGCCATGGACGCGGCAGGTGGATCATCCGCGCATCCGGGTCCCAGTCGGTGGTCGAGAGCAAGCATTGCATGCCATCCGGGGTGCCGTGCCCGGCGCGTTCAGACAGGGTCCAGGAGTTTTTTCGTTCCTCATCCGAAAGCAGTCCCCGCACAAACCCACAGCATTCCGCCGTGGTTCAGACCGGACAAACCGCGACCAATAAGATCGCCGATTTCCTCCAGACCTTCGGCCCACTCTTCTACGTCCGCCACACAAATATCATCACTCACCACCAACGATTAACAGGCCCCGAGCGGAAAGTCCGATTAAAACGCAGATGCAGCCTCAGTTAAACGCGACTGTAGTATTAGACCGGCCCGCGCGCCTTCGTTGGCTCACACCGACGCCTCGTCCCCAACGTCCTGGACGAAAAGAGCGCGTCCTGGAAGCTCACCGCGGCGCGAGGGCCACCCTTGCCGTGAGGACCAGACTGCTCAGATCACGTCATGCCTCATCCTTCCCGAGCGACCACAAAGAACCGGAACGTGCTTGGCTGTTTGTCGTTCTGATGCTCCATGATCGGTGGGCGGGTCCTTCACGCAACCAGGGCGCCACGCGCCGGCCCCTCCTGCCCAGCAGTGGATCCTCTATCAAAACGCCGCCCGAATATGACAGACGCGCGGTGCATAAGCGGGCAGTCGACGCAGAAGGCCCATTGAACAATAAGGCAGCTGAACGGCGACGTCCAAAAGGACATTGCCTTTGCAAGCATCGGCCAGCAGGGTCGAGGCCATGTCCAACTCTCGGGGCCACCGGACCACCGGGCTGGCGGCAGCCCAACGCGGGGCCCGAACACATTTGAACACGGGCTTGAGGCGGATGGGATGGCACACGTGACCGGCTCACGGCCCGGGCTCTGGATGCCCAAACCGCGCCTCGACCACGGATCCGGCCCACCCAAGCGGTAACAAGTCATGTAGCCGCTTGCCCAGCCCACCATGAAGAAGCAAGAACATAGACATAACGCCCAACACAAGGAAAGAGGCACCCGGCCGCGCCAACGGCCACCAACAAAAACGGCCCCGAAGGGCCCATAAAAGGCTGATTTGTGCACAGTCAGCGGGCCAAAGGCCCCCTGACCTGTGGAAATACGTGCCCAAGGTGGGACTCGAACCGGCTTCCGACCCTTGAAAACGGTAATACTGGAAAAGGTCTTGAGCCGGCGTGACTCAGCAAAAAACTGACGTGCTTTCCGGCACTGTCTTACCGACGATCTGTCTGCGGGCTCAAGGTCCGTCAAAGGGGTGTTGAGCCAGGCGGACATGACTTCATAGGCGCCTGATTCGACCAGTCCCATTACTGTTTTGTCTGCCTACCTGGCCCACGCCCTGTTCAATCAGCCATTGATCTCGACTGGGGGCAACTTCCATCTTGGCAACCGAAACAACCAACGTCATCGCCGGTACCGACACACACCACGTGGCCGTCATCAACGAACACCGCAAACCCCTCGCGGACAAAGAGTTCCTGGCCGTGGGCTCCGGATACCGGAAGATCGTGGAGTTCATCACCAGCCACGGCACCGTGACGGCCGTAGGTGTCGGAGGAACCGGCTCCTACGGGGCCGAAATCGCCAGGACCCTGCGCGGTGAAGGTCTGTGTGTGCTGGAGGTGAACCGCCCAAACCGGGCCGCGCCGGCTGAAGGGCAAATCCGATCCGCTGGACGCCCATCAAGCCGCTCAATCGGTACTCGACGGCCGGACCAGGTCGGTCCCGAAGGCTAAGGACGGTCCCGTGGAATGCCTGCGAATCCTGCGTGCCGGGCGCACCTCGGCAGTGAAGGCCCGCGCCGCGGCCGTGGCGAAACGCACTGCGGAGGGCAAGAGCAAACGGGAAATCATGCGCTGCCTTAAACGCTACGCAGCCCGGGAAATCTACCGCCAGATCACCAACCCCCAAGCAGCCCCAAACAACACCAACCTGCGCCAGCTACGTACCACACTAGGTCGCACCATCACGACCGCAGCCCGCGAACTCGGCCAATGGCCATCCAAGATTTCGCTCTTGGAACGGGGCCTCCTTCGATCGACGCCCTCGCCACGACCTACCGTCAATGGCTGACCGAGCAAACAGTCCAAACCGGCCGTCGCGCCGCCGGTTTACCGGATCCGGCGGGTGCGTGTCAGCGGTGAGTCGGGGACGTCATTGGATGAAGGACGGCTTGGTGGTGGCGAAGCGCGTCCGGTATTCGGTCGGCGTGATGCCCAGGTGCCGGCCGAAAGCGCGGCGGAGGGTTTCGTCGCTGCCGAACCCGCTGCGCTCGGCCGCGGCGGTGATGCTGTGGCCATCGAGCACCAGTTGCCGGGCCCGGTCGAGGCGGACCCGTTCAACCCAGCGGGCCGGCGTGGTGCCCAGCTCCGCCTG
>NZ_JBIYDB010000052.1:0-24153 GCF_044908325.1 Arthrobacter sp. GAS37 | reverse complement strand
GAGGCCAGTGCGAGCCGGCGCCTCGCCTCGCTGATGCTGATCCGCAGCCTGGCGCGCAGGAATTCGGCGGCGTTCCGGTACCCGTCGTCGACCGCGTCGGCTGCTGCCGCAAGGCCGGCGGCAGAGCCTTCCGGGCCGGCCGCGGCAGCAGTATCGGCTTCAGTTCCCGCGACCGGTGCGGCTGCGGTATCGGCTGCGGTGGGTTCGGTCCAGCCGGTCCGCCATCCCGGCGTCGGGGATGCCTGCCGTGCCGCCTGGGCTTCGCGCCGGGTCCGCTCCACGGCCCCGGCGGCCACGAGCTGCAAAAACTCCACCGTCCGCGAGATCTCCTCGACCTTGCCGGCGAAATCCGCGGCATCAGGGAAAGCAAACACGCCGGCATCGGAGACAGCAGTTGAGCGCAGCGCATCCATCGCCGCAAGTGCCCGATCAAGGTCAGGTGCGGGCGACGGCACGGCCCGCGACGGCACGGCGGCCGGGCTTTGCTGCCCGGCATGCCAGGCAGGAACGGGCTTCAGGCGGCGGGACAGACGTCCCAAGGACGCGATCCCGACCTCGGGCGGGGCTGCCCGACGTGCCACGAGTTGACCGATGCCTTCCATGAATAAACCCTGTCACGGGGGTCTGACATTTATAGCCCAGCTAGCTTGCGATCGGGTCCTCGTCCTTATATCAGGCGGTCTGCGGCGTCCGTCGGTGCCGGCGGAACTGCGTGGCCGGTGCTGGTAATCAAGTACGACGGGCACAGCGCAGGGGACTAGTATTGAAGTTACTTGGTCAATGTGACCTGGAAATCCGGTGTGCGCTGTGTGTGGCCCCTGTCCGCCTGCGCCCCGGCCAAGGTCTTCTATCTACCCATAGGGGTTTTTGTGTCTACACCTGATGTAAGCAACGAAGCCGGTTCGTCCGCAGCCAGCGTTACGGGCAGCAACCGCGTCAAGCGCGGCATGGCCGAGATGCTCAAGGGCGGCGTCATCATGGACGTCGTCAATGTCGAGCAGGCCCGCATCGCCGAAGATGCCGGCGCCGTGGCCGTCATGGCGCTCGAGCGCGTTCCCGCCGACATCCGCGCCCAGGGCGGAGTGTCCCGCATGTCGGACCCGGACATGATCGATGCGATCATCGCCGCTGTGTCCATCCCCGTCATGGCCAAGGCCCGCATCGGCCACTTCGTCGAGGCCCAGGTCCTGCAGTCCCTGGGCGTGGACTACATCGACGAGTCTGAGGTCCTGACCCCGGCCGACTACACCCACCACATCGACAAATGGAACTTCACGGTTCCCTTCGTCTGCGGTGCCACGAACCTTGGTGAGGCGCTGCGCCGCATCAACGAGGGCGCGGCCATGATCCGCTCCAAGGGCGAGGCCGGCACCGGCGACGTCTCCAACGCCACCACCCACATGCGCCAGATCCGCGCCGAGATCCTCCGGCTCTCCACGCTGCCCGAGGACGAGCTCTATGTCGCGGCCAAGGAACTGCAGGCCCCGTACGAGCTCGTCAAGGAAGTTGCCGCGACCGGCAAGCTCCCCGTCGTGCTGTTCACCGCCGGCGGCATCGCCACCCCGGCCGACGCTGCCATGATGATGCAGCTCGGTGCGGACGGCGTGTTCGTCGGTTCGGGCATCTTCAAGTCCGGCAACCCGGCCCAGCGTGCCGCCGCCGTCGTGAAGGCCACCACCTTCTTCGACGACCCCGACGTCATCGCCAAGGTCTCCCGCGGGCTGGGCGAAGCCATGGTCGGCATCAACGTCGAGGAAATCCCCGAACCCCACCGCCTTGCCGAGCGCGGCTGGTAAGTCCTAGCTAAGCCGGCGCGCTCGGTTGGCGCTTTTCCCCGCGCGTTTGATTGGTGCGCCGGACGGCGCTGATCCTCTGCGCGCTATTCCCCGCGCCCGCTGCCGCGGCTTTGCAGCCGTGAGGGGCGGGGGCCCTTTTACGCGCGCTGCCGGATCACACCGCCCGACGCCTTGCGCGCCGCTAAGTACGACGGCGGCCGGTCACCTTTTCGGTGACCGGTCGCCGTCGTGCGTTAACCCAAGTAGCTAGCAGTTGATGTCGTTATGAGGGCCCAAAACGACAACAATTGCGAGTCAGTTGGGCCAGCTCTGCTACTCGAGTCCGCGGCGCTTCAGGAGGGGCTCGAGGGAGGCCTCGCGGCCCCGGAGGGTGCGGAACGATTCCAACGGATCCCGGCTATTGCCACGGGAGAGCAGTTCCGAGCGGAATCGTTCGCCGTTCCGGCGCAGCAGCCCGCCGTTTTCCGTGAACCAGTCCACCGTTTCCGCGTCAAGCACTTCACTCCAGATGTAGGAGTAGTACCCGGCTGCGTAGAAATCCCCGGCAAAGATGTGCTGGAAATATCCCGTGCGGTACCGGGGCGGTATGAGGGAGTGCGCCACGCCGGCCGCAGCCAATGCCTTGGCCTCGAAAGCCTGCGCATCGTCTGGAACGCCGTCTACTTCCAACACGTGCCAGGCCAGATCCAAAAGGGCGGCACCGAGGTACTCCGTGGTCGCGAAACCTTCGCCCCAAAGCTTGGACTCGTTGAGACGTTCAATAGTGTCCCGGGGGAGCGGTTCGCCGGTGGCGTGGTGGCGGGCGTAGTTGCCGATAATCTCGGGCCACATGATCCACATCTCGTTCACCTGTGACGGATACTCCACAAAGTCCCGGGGCACCGAGGTTCCGGAAAACCGCGGATACGTGACGTTGGAGAAGAGCCCGTGCAAGGCATGGCCGAACTCGTGGAAAGTGGTCCGTACTTCGTCCAGGGTGAGAAGCGTCGCTTCTCCAGCCGGCGGTTTGGAGATGTTCAGGTTGTTGATCACCACTGGCTTGGTACCCAGCAGTGCTGATTGTTCGACGAGCGAGTCCATCCAGGCGCCACCGCGCTTGGAGTCCCGCGAGTAGTAGTCGCCCAGGAAAAGCCCAAGCTCAGAGCCGTCCTCGTTCCGCACTTCCCAGACGCGGACGTCGGGGTGATATCCCTCAAGGTCTTTGCGCTCGTGGAAAGTAATACCGAAGAGGCTCGTGGCTGCGAAGAACACGCCGTCCACCAGTACCCGATCCAGTTCGAAGTAGGGCCGAAGCAACTGTTCGTCCACCTCGTAGCGCTCCCGCCGGACCTTCGAGGAGTAGTACGCCCAATCCCAGGCTTCCAGCGGGTGCCCTGCGCTCTCCGCCAAGGCTGCCGCTTCGGCGTCGGCGTTTCGGATGGCGGCAGGAGCGAGGCGGTTGAGCATCGCCTGCACGGCCGCGAAGTCGGGTGCGGTCTGGCGGTCCATGACTAGTTCAGCGTAGTTGCCGAACCCGAGAAGGCTCGCCTTCTCGGCCCTCAAACGCACCATCGCCTTCGCCAATTCCAGGACGTCCAGGCTGCCGCCGTCACTGCCCCGCGCGATGGACGCCTCATAGAGGCGGCGCCGGAGCTCGCGGTTCTGCAAAGAAGCCAAAGCAGGCTGGTTGCTCGGCTGTATGAGGGTCAGGAGGTACTTCCCCTCGTGCCCGGCCGTGCGAGCTGCCTCGGCGGCGCTGGCGATATCGTCCGCTGGCAGGCCGGCAAGTTCCGTGGCGTCATCCACCACAAGGGCTGCGGCCTTCATGGCTTCCTTGACGCGTTGTCCGTACTCCGTTCCCAAACGGGAGAGCTCCGCATTGAGCCCCTTGAGCTTTTCCTGGTCATCTGGATCAAGCTGGATCCCCGACTGGCGGAATTCCCTCAGGTACTCCTGCACCAGCCGGATGGATTCGTCATCAAGTCCCGAGGTGTCTATGGCTGCAAATCGCTCGTACAGTCCGCGGTTGAGGTAGACCGCGTCCTGATGGCTCGCGAAACGCGGAGACAGCTCGGTTTCGAGTTCGCGGATGGCCTCCGAGGCATCGGCAGAAACCAGCGTGAAGAAGGATGCCGCTGCCCGCTCCAGCAGGCGGCCGGAGCGTTCCATCGCAACTGCCGTGTTTTCGAAGGATGCGGGCTCCGGATTCTCCACGATGGACTGGATTTCGGCCAGGTGCTCAGCGAGGCCGGCATCCACAGCTTCGGCGTAGTGGCTGTCCCGGATCGTTGCGAAGGGCGGCAGTCCGAAGGGAAGGGTACTCGGCTCCAAGAGTGGGTTCGTCATGAAGCAACCCTTTCATGCAAGGCCCCCGCCCACAACGGTTTTCCTCGTGTTAGCGCGGCCGCCGCGCCGCATGTTCACGCGCCAGGCGGGCGAAGCCGTCGTCGGGCGTTCCGGGGACGAAAGTGCCGTACTTGCGTTCGACTGCGGTCCGGATCAGGAAATCGGCGATCGCAGGATTCTTGGGCAACAAGGAACCGTGCAGGTAGCTGGCAACAACATTCCGGTGCCTGGCGCCTTCATGGTTGTCTTTGCTGTTGTTGCCGGCACCCTTGGACACGGTGCCGAGGGGCTCGACGCCGGGACCCAGGGCAGTCTGTCCGCTGTGGTTTTCGTAGCCCATTATTTCGCCGAACTCGGGCGAGGTGAGCGTGACGTTTCCGATGAGGCGTTCATCGGTGCCGACGGTCTCGACATCCAGGATGCCGATGCCGGGGATGACGGGGCCGGTCTTTGTCTTGAAGAACTTGCCGAAAAGCTGGTAGAGACCGCAAATAACCAACATGGGCGTTCCGTCGTCTGCCATCTCGCGGAGTTGCCCGCCTCGTGCCTGGAGATCGTCCTGGATGACTACCTGGCCACTGTCCTGGCCGCCGCCGCCCACAATGAGATCGACATCTTCGGGGAAGTCGTCGCCCACGTTGTATTCAAGGAGCTCAGGCGTGTAACCGTGCCAGAGCAAGCGCTGCCGCAGGACGAGTGCGTTGCCCCAGTCGCCGTAAATGTTCATGTCACGGGGATACAGCTGGAGGACCCGGATGGTGCCCTTGCTGGCGTGGAGGGCGGTGTCTTCGGCCGGGGTCATGAGACCACCTCTACTGTGGTGATTTTGGAGAGTTCGCGCCGGATGGCCAACATCGCGGTGTACGTGCAGAAGACGCGTTTCGGCTTGCCCGCCGACCCCCGGATGAATTCAGCCAGGGCTGCAGGGATGTCTGTGTCCACTGAACCGAAACGGACCTCGTCGTACTGGAGGCGCAGGGCCATGTCGTATGCACGGACGCCGGTCAGGACCTCGACACCGTCCTCGCGCAGGGATTCGAATTCAACATCCCAGAGCCACGACATGTCACGGCCGTCGGCATAGTTGTCGTTGATGGCGATCATGGACGCGTAGCCCTTCGCCGGGAATGACTTCAGGCCCAGGCGGAAACCACTCGGGTTCTTCACCAGGACCAACTCAAGGGGCTGGCCATCCACCGTCAGGCTCTCCCCGCGGCCAAAGGCCGGAGCCACCTCGGAGAGCGCCTTGACCAGCTTGGCCGCATCGCCGGGCCTTCCGCTTGCCCCGGTGATGCTCCTGGCCAGCACCAACGCGGCCGCGGCATTGAAGATGTTGTAGACACCTCGGAGTTTCATGTGCGTCGACACGCGGGTTCCGTCGAACTCGAAGTCGGCGTCATCGGTACCGACCCGGCGGAGTACGACGTCGGCCGCCGGGGAGGCGGGAACGTCACCCCGGGGGCTGGTTCCGGGAGCCGTGGTCCGCATGTCGTCGTCGTTCGGGAAGGTGCTCCGGAGCGATTCGTCCAATCCGAAGTAGAGCACCTCGGGGCCGCTAACGGCTCCGGCAATACGGGCGACCCGGGGGTCCTCGCGGTTCAGGACTACGGTGCCGGTGGTGCGCTCGGCGATGCGCTGAAGGAGCATCGCGGTGGCGTCGATTTCGCCGAAACGGTCCAGTTGGTCGCGCAGGACGTTCAGGAGAAGGCAGTAGCGCGGCGGCACCTTGTTCACGAAATGCACGGCATGAGCTTCATCGAGTTCCAATACCGCGACGTCGGCGTGCAGCCTGCCGCGCCAGTCCACCTCACCCAGGAGCGCAGCTGCGACGCCACGGGTGAAGTTGCTGCCCGTCCGGTTGGTGAAGACCTTCAGGCCCTGGCTCTCCAAGAGCTCCACCACCATTTTGGTGGTGGTCGTCTTGCCATTGGTTCCGCTCACCACCGCCACGCCGTGGGGGAGCGAGGACAACGTCCTCTGCATGAAGCCGGGGTCGATCTTCTCGACCACAAGGCCGGGCAAAGCCGAACCACCGCCACGCAACCGGGACACAGCACGGACCAGCTTGCCAAGTGGAACGGTGAACGAAAACATGCTCTGTAATATATCCCAGTTGGTGCATAAACCACGTGCCGTAGGCCAGCTCTGGGGTTGCCGGAGCGAGCCAGCAGTGGCAGCGCATTATGATGGTCGAATGACCAATCCCCCTTCCGAGGCGTCATCAAGCGTGGGCTCGGGCCTGCGCATCGGCGTCCTCGCACTACAAGGCGATTTTCGTGAGCACATCCACGCCGTCGAAG
The DNA here is from genome assembly GCF_044908325.1 of Arthrobacter sp. GAS37. Taxonomy (NCBI): domain Bacteria; kingdom Bacillati; phylum Actinomycetota; class Actinomycetes; order Micrococcales; family Micrococcaceae; genus Arthrobacter; species Arthrobacter sp. GAS37. The sequence goes on along the minus strand of NZ_JBIYDB010000052.1, from coordinate 17,732 downwards.
CGGCCGGTGCCACCGGCGTCGGCATCCGGCGTCCGGCGGAACTCGACGACATTGACGGCCTCATTATCCCCGGCGGCGAGTCGACCACTATCGACAAGCTGGCGCGCATCTTTGAACTCGCCGATCCCATCCGCAAGCAGATCGCGTCCGGCCTGCCGGTCTATGGATCCTGCGCCGGCATGATCCTGCTGGCCGACGACATCGCCGATCCCGCCACGGACCTCGCCGGGAATCCGCAGCAGACTTTCGGCGGATTGGACATCACGGTCCGTCGCAACGCCTTCGGGCGGCAGCGCGAGTCTTTCGAAACCGACCTTGACTTCAAAGGCCTCGAGTTCAGCGCAGGCGAGTCCGGCGTCGACCCCGTCCACGCCGTCTTCATCCGCGGACCGTGGGTGGAACGCGTCGGTCCCGGCGTCGAAATCCTTGCCCAGGTGGAACCGGGAAATGCCACCCACACGGACACTTTGCACGGGTTGGCTAGAATTGTTGCAGTGCGCTCAGGTCGGTTGCTGGCCACCTCCTTCCACCCGGAAGTGACTGGGGAGAAGCGCGTGCATGAATTGTTTATTCGAATGATCAGAGGGGAAGTTTAAAGCATGTCAGGCCACTCCAAATGGGCGACGACCAAGCACAAGAAGGCCATCCTCGATAGCCGCCGGGCCAAGTCGTTCGCCAAACTGATCAAGAACATCGAAGTCGCGGCCCGCATGGGCGGACCGGACCTTGCCGGCAACCCCAGCCTGGAACTGGCCGTCACCAAAGCCAAGAAGACATCGGTCCCCGCTGACAACATCGACCGCGCCATCAAGCGCGGAGCCGGCCTGACCGGCGAAGTGGTCGACTACACCGAGATCATGTACGAAGCCCGCGGCCCTCAGGGTTCCGCCCTTCTGATCGAGTGCCTCACGGACAACAAGAACCGTGCTGCCTCCGAGGTCCGGCTGGCTATCTCCCGCAACGGCGGCACCATTGCCGACCCCGGCTCGGTGAGCTACCTCTTCACCCGCAAGGGCGTCGTCAACCTGCCCAAGAACGGGCTCAGCGAAGACGACATCCTGATGGCCGTGCTCGACGCCGGCGCCGAGGAAGTCAAGGACAACGGCGAGAACTGGGAAATCCACTCGGAGCCCACCGATCTCCAGGCAATCCGCGAAGCCCTCAAGGAAGCCGGCATCGAATACGAGACGGACGAAGCTGAATTCGTCCCGTCCATGCAGGTGCCGCTGGACCTCGACGGAGCCAAGAAGTTCATGAAGCTCGTCGACGCCCTTGAGGATCTCGACGACGTCCAGAACGTGTACACCAACGCGGACATGAGCGAGGAAGTCCAGGCTGCGCTCGAAGCCGAGTAGCGCCCACTTGCAACACAGCTTCATAACAAACAGGGAGGCCCGGACTTGACTCTTCGCGTATTGGGAGTCGATCCGGGCCTCACCCGTTGCGGCATCGGAGTGGTCGACGTCGAACGGAACCGCCGCGCCACGATGGTGGCCGTCTGCGTCGTGGGAACCTCCCCGGAACAATCATTGGACCAGCGATTGCTGGTCATCGCCAAGGCCATCGATGAATGGCTGGACCTGTACAAACCCGATGTTCTTGCGGTCGAACGGGTGTTCTCCCAGTTGAACGTCAGTACGGTCATGGGCGTCGCACAGGCGTCCGGCGTGGTCATCGCGGCCGCTGCGCGGCGCGGCATCCCGGTGGCGCTCCACACGCCGTCGGAGGTCAAAGCTGCCGTCACGGGAAGCGGCACCTCCAACAAGGAAGCGGTGACAAAACTCATCACCAAGATCCTGCGACTGGACGCCCCGCCGCGCCCGGCCGACGCCGCGGACGCATTGGCCCTCGCCGTCACGCATGCTTGGCGGGCGGGCAGCGGTGCCGCCGTTGCCACCACAGGGCCAGGGAGCAGTGCGTTGACGCCGGCCCAGCGAGCGTGGGCTGAAGCCGAAGCGAAAGCGCGCCGCGCCCGGTAAATGTCGGTGGCCCTTGCTAGGGTATTCGTAGATATGTTCGGATAGCCCGCGGCGCAGCATGCGCGGGGCAGTACTTCAGGAGCCGGGTCTTGATCAGTTTTCTCCGCGGAACCGTGGCACACGTCAGTCTCTCCACGGCCGTCATCGATCTCAACGGTGCCGGTATGAGCGTCTACGCCACGCCCCAAACCCTCAGCCACCTGCATGTCGGCGAGGAAGCGAAGCTGTTCACTTCGTTGATCGTCCGGGAGGACTCCCTGACGCTCTTTGGTTTCTCGAACGACGACGAACGGGAAGTTTTCGATGTCCTGCTCAGTGTGAGCGGGGTGGGGCCGCGGCTGGCCCTCGCGGTCCTGGCGGTCCATGAGCCCGAAGCGATCCGGGTGGCCGCCCATTCCGGTGACGCCAAGTCATTCACCAAGGTCCCGGGCATCGGTCCGAAGGTCGCCGGCAGGATCGTGCTGGAGCTTGCGGGCAAACTCGTTCCTCACGGCACCGCGCCGGGGGCCGTCCCCGCCGTCGCGGCCGAGTCGGTCTGGAAACCGCAGGTGGTCGCTGCAATGACGAGCCTCGGCTGGTCGGAGAAGGACGCAGCCGGCAGCATCGACAAGGCAATGGCCGATTCTCCGGAACTTGCCGACGCCGGCAACGTCGCCCAGATCCTGCGTGCAACCCTTCGCTGGCTTGGGCAGGACGGCGCCCGCGCTGGAAACCGGGTAGGCAGCCGTGGCTGAGCAGTCCCTCGTGACCGGGGGAGAGGAACCCGAAGAGCGCATCATCGAGGCCGCACTGCGCCCGAAGAACCTGCACGACTTCGTCGGCCAGCACCGCGTCCGAAAGCAACTCTCGCTCGTACTGGAGGCCTCGAGAATGCGCGGCCGCAGCGCGGACCACGTCCTGCTTTCTGGCCCCCCGGGGCTGGGCAAGACCACGCTCTCCATGATCATCGCTGCCGAGATGAACGCTCCCTTGCGCATCAGCAGCGGGCCCGCCATCCAGCACGCGGGAGATCTCGCTGCCATCCTCTCCTCGCTCTCTGAGGGCGAGGTCCTGTTCCTCGACGAAATCCACCGGATGTCCCGGCCTGCAGAGGAAATGCTGTACATGGCCATGGAAGATTTCCGGGTGGACATCGTGGTGGGCAAGGGTGCGGGCGCCACTGCTATTCCGCTTGAGCTGCCGCCGTTCACCCTCGTTGGCGCCACCACACGGGCTGGCCTGCTGCCTGGTCCGCTGCGTGACCGTTTTGGTTTTACCGGGCACTTGGAGTTCTATTCCGTGGCGGAGCTTGAATTGGTTCTGCGTCGCTCGGCCGGATTGCTTGATCTTAAGGTCAACTCGGCCGGGTTCAGCGAGATCGCGGGCCGTTCCCGTGGAACTCCGCGTATCGCCAACCGGCTGCTGCGCCGTGTCCGGGACTGGGCTTTGGTCCACGGCATCGAGCAGATCGATGCCCGTGCCGCCTCCGCCGCGTTGGACATGTATGAGGTGGACCAGCGCGGCTTGGACCGCTTGGACCGTGCCGTACTGGAGGCCTTGATCCTCAAGTTCAACGGTGGTCCCGTGGGGCTCTCCACCCTCGCGATCGCCGTCGGGGAGGAGCCGGAGACCGTCGAAACGGTCGCCGAGCCGTACCTCGTGCGCGAAGGCCTTTTGGGGCGTACGCCGCGCGGCAGGATTGCGATGGCGTCCGCATGGACCCACCTTGGATATGCGGTGCCGGCAGGAGTGTTCGGGCAGGACCCGCTGGCGTTGTTCGAGAACAGCGAAAATGAGGCCGAAATCATCGATACCGGCCGTTAGCACGATCTATTCAGCTTTAGCCTCTAGACTGGTATGACACTCGGCACGTTCGAGTCCTTGGTTCTGTGCCCGCCCGTCGGAGCATTGTGCGGCCAAGTGGGGGAAAGCTCCACGGCCGCCGGATCCACCGGGCAGACATAGCCGTGAAACCAAAAACGTAAGTAAAGAACGGAACTTCCCTGTGGATCCAATGACAATCCTGCTGTTTGCCATGCTTGGCGTTTTCATCTTCATGATGTTCCGCCGCAACAAAAAGACGCAGCAAACGCAGGCCAAGCTGCAGTCCCAGTTCGCTCCCGGCGTTGACGTCATGACCAGTTTTGGTTTGTTCGGCCGGATCGTCTCGATGGACGACGCTGAGAACAAAGTTGTCCTTGAACTGTCTCCGGGCAACCTCGCCACGGTGCACCGCCAGGCCGTTACCAAGATTGTTGAGCCCGTCGAGGAGGCCTCAGTTGACGTTCCGGATGACGCGTCGTCGCTGACGGACGCTGACACCGACGCGTCGGCATCCACGGAGACCCCGGAGGAAAGCCTCAAGCGCCTCAATGATGAGGGCAAGAAGGACAGCTAGCCCGTACCCGCTCTACAAGCGGGAATAGTTCTACGGCAATGAATCGCCGCCGGCCTGCGCTCACCAGTGCACGTCGGCGGCTGTTCCGTCATCAACAGGAAGATCGAACATGGCACGAACCGGCCACAAAAATGCAGCCCGCAGGGTGCTGATCTGGCTTGTCGCAATATTCGCTGTACTGACAGCAGTCCTCGGTGGCGGTGTTCTCACTGGTCACGCCAGCTGGGCCCCAAAGCTCGCGCTTGACCTCGAGGGCGGCACGCAAATGATTCTCGCACCCAAGGTCGAAGGATCTACCGGCATCAACGAAGAACAGTTGAACCAGGCCGTCGCGATTATCCGTCAACGCGTTGACAGCTCCGGCGTTGCCGAAGCGGAAATCACCACGCAGTCCGGCCGTAACGTCGTGGTAAGCCTTCCCGGGACGCCAAGTTCGGAAACCCGTGCACTGATCCAGGCATCTGCCGACATGAACTTCCGTCCGGTGATCACCACCGGAGACCCTGCGGCCGTTCCGGTCGCATCACGGACGCCGGACGCGAGCCTGCCCAAGCCCACGGCCGCGCCGGCCAACGCAAGCGACAGCAACTGGGTGACAGCGGACGTCTACAAGGCCTTCGAAGCCCTGGACTGCGTCAATCCGGCCCAGGACAAGCAGCCGCGCTCAGATCCCGCCAAGCCGCTGGTGACCTGCGAGCCCGCAACTGCCAAGACTCCTGCCGTTAAATACATCCTTGGCCCGGTCGAGGTGAAGGGCCAGGACATCGTTTCGTCCTCCTTCGATCCCGTCCAGGGCGCACAGGGCTCGGTCACCAATGCGTGGGGCGTCACTATCACGTTCGATTCCAACGCCACCAAGACCTTCAAGGACGTTACCCAGAGGCTCAACCAGTTCTACGTGGCATCGCAGGCACAGGGCGGCAACGACCCCAAAGCCCAGTTCGCCATCGTCCTGGATGACCAGGTCATTTCCGCGCCTCGTGCCCTCGCCGTCATCACCGACGGCAAGCCGCAGATCACCGGCAACTTCACGCAAGCCTCCGCACAGGCCTTGTCGGACCAGCTCCGCTACGGCGCTTTGCCCATCAGCTTCGATATCCAGTCCGAGGAACAGATTTCCGCCACCCTCGGTGGCGAGCAGCTGCGTCTTGGCCTGCTGGCCGGTGTGATCGGGCTCCTGCTCGTGGTGGTCTATTCGCTCTTCCAGTACCGGGCCTTGGGCTTCGTCACGATCCTCTCCCTCGTGGTGGCCGGCGGACTCACGTACCTCGCCATCGCGATCCTTGGCTGGACTGAAAACTACCGGCTGTCCCTGGCCGGTGTGGCTGGTCTCATTGTGGCCATTGGCCAGACAGCCGACTCCTTCATCGTGTACTTCGAGCGCATCCGTGACGAACTTCGTGAGGGCAAGGGCCTCGTGTCCGCCGTCGCGAATGGTTGGAAGCGCGCCAAGCGCACGGTGCTTGCGTCCAAGGCCGTCAACTTGCTCGCTGCCCTGGTGTTGTACTTCGTCGCTGTTGGAAACGTCCGCGGGTTCGCCTTCACCCTTGGCCTCACCGCGCTGGCGGACCTCCTGGTCGTGTTCATGTTCACGCACCCCACGCTCCAGGTGCTGTCCCGGACCAAGTTCTTCGGGGAAGGGCACCGCTTCTCCGGCCTCGACCCTGAGCGCCTGGGCGCCGTGCCGCTGTACCGCGGTGCCGGCAGGCTCCGCACGCCGACGGAGAAGCCCGCCGTCGTGCGCGCGCGCAACACCGGTGCTGCCGCGGAAGCCGAGCGCCGTATGACCATCGCCGAACGTCGGCTTGCCGAGAAGCAAGCTCAGCTGGCTGGTTCTTCCAACGGCACCAAGGAGGAGAAGTAATGACCACGAGCTTCGCAAAGTTCGGCAACGAGCTCTACACGGGCAAGCGCTCTTACAACTTCGTATCCAGCAAGAAGATCTGGTTCATCATCGCCGCAGTGGCAGTGGCGATCTCCATCCTCCTGCCGGTGGTCAAGGGCGGCTACAACCTCGGAATCGACTTCCGGGGCGGTTCCGAGTTCACGGTGTCCAATGTGAAGACCACCGAGTCCGCCCCGGGCGAAAAGGCAGTCCACGACGTCGTTCCCGGTGCCGTTCCGCGCGTCGCCAACGTCGCCGGCAGCACCATGCGTATCCAGACCGACAAACTCAGCGATGACCAGACCATTAAGATCAAAACGGATCTCGCAAAGGCCTATGGCGTCACCGAAAACCAGGTCACCTCGACCTTCATCGGCCCCACCTGGGGGCAGGATGTCACCAAGCAGGCACTGATCGGCCTCGCGGTGTTCGTGGGCTTGGCCGCTCTTTTGATGGCTTTGTACTTCCGTACCTGGAAGATGTCGGTTTCTGCCCTTGCGGGCATGCTGGTCACGATGTTCTGCACGGCCGGTATCTACTCCTTGAGCGACTTCGAGGTGACACCGTCGGCCATCATCGGCTTCCTGACGGTTCTGAGCTACTCGCTTTACGACACCGTGGTGGTTTTCGACAAGATCCGTGAAAACACCTCGGACATCACCACCTCCAGCCGGCGCACTTTCGCCGAAGAGGTGAACCTTGCCGTCAACCAGACCCTGGTGCGCTCCATCAACACCATGATGGTGGCAGTATTGCCCGTCGCCGCGATTCTTTTCATCGGTGCCGGATTGTTGGGAGCAGGCACGCTCCGGGACCTGTCCCTCGCGTTGTTCGTCGGCATCCTGATCGGTACGGCGGCCACGATCTTCATCGCGGCTCCGCTCTACGCCTGGCTGCGCCAGAGCGAACCCGAGTTGCAGAAGCAGGCCAAGAAGGTGGCAACCCGACGCGCGGCAGCCGCCAGCGCGAACTCGGAAGCCGCCGCCGTTTAGCCTGGTTTCCCGTTGAAGGGCCGGTCACCGCTGAAAAGCGGTGACCGGCCCTTTCCGTTCCTGGATCCGTCATCTGGGTACCGGTTCTTGGACAGGTCACCAGCGGGAATAGACTGGGAGAATTAAGTCAGTCGCGAGAGGTGCTTTTGTGGAGGAACGTACGACGTCGGCGCTGCCGGCGGGCGGAGAGGACGGCCTGAGCCGCGTGCCCGGCACCGCAACTGCAGCTACGGGAAGCACCGTTGATGGTGTGCCCGTGGACAGCCCGGGCGTGCGCCCGACGTTCCCCGGACGGCGCGAGCGGACGCGCTCGAGGCTGGCGAAATTGACTGGACGGGGCACGAGCACCTATTCGCCCATCCTCGAACCGCTCCTGCGGACAGTCAGGGCAAACAACCCCAAGGAAGACCTCGATCTCATCCAGCGGGCCTTTACCGTGGCCGAGCGCAGCCATCAGGGGCAGAAGCGGAAGAGCGGCGATCCGTACATCACGCACCCCGTGGCAGTGGCCACGATCCTGGCTGAATTGGGGCTCACCGGCACAACCCTGGCCGCTGCACTCTTGCACGACACTGTGGAGGACACTCCCTACACCCTCGCTGACCTGACGTGCGATTTCGGCCCGGAGGTCGCGATGCTCGTGGACGGTGTCACCAAGCTGGATAAGGTCCAATTCGGTGAGGCTGCACAGTCCGAGACTGTCCGCAAGATGGTCGTGGCCATGGCCAAGGACATCCGGGTGCTGATGATCAAGCTCGCCGACCGCCTACACAATGCCCGTACGTGGCGCTTTGTTTCCGCTGAATCATCCGCACGCAAAGCGCGCGAAACACTTGAGATCTTTGCGCCGCTGGCCCACCGCCTCGGCATGAACACCATCAAATGGGAACTTGAGGATCTCTCCTTCGCCGCTCTGTACCCGAAGGTGTATGAAGAAATCGTCCGGATGGTGGGGGACCGCACTCCGGAGCGCGAGAAGAGCCTGAGCGTCATCCGCAACCAGATTGCCGAAGACCTGCGCGTCGCCCGCATCAAGGCCACCATCACGGGCCGCCCCAAGCATTACTACTCGATCTACCAGAAGATGATCGTCCGGGACAAGGACTTCGACGACATCAACGACCTCATGGGCGTGCGCGTCCTCGTGGACTCCGTCCGGGACTGTTACGCAGCTCTTGGCACCTTGCATTCGCGTTGGAACCCCCTGCCGGGGCGGTTTAAGGACTACATCGCCATGCCGAAGTTCAACATGTACCAGTCCTTGCACACCACCGTCATCGGGCCCGGGGGCAAACCCGTCGAGATCCAGATCCGTACCCACGAAATGCACCGCCGGGCCGAGTATGGTGTGGCGGCTCACTGGAAGTACAAGGATCAGCCCAACCGGACCGCCGTTGGCCCGGGGAGTCCCAAGGACGGCGACATGGGTTGGCTGCGTTCCTTGGTCGACTGGCAGCAGGAAACATCGGATCCGGGGGAATTCCTGGACTCGCTCCGTTTTGAGATCAACGCCCGGGAGGTGTTCGTCTTCACCCCCAAGGGTGAGGTCATGGCCCTTCCCGCAGGATCGACGCCGGTGGACTTCGCTTACGCGGTGCACACCGAGGTGGGTCACCGGACCATCGGTGCGCGGGTCAACGGCAAGCTGGTTCCGCTTAACAGCGAGCTCAATCATGGCGACTGGGTGGAGATCTTCACCTCCAAGGCCGAAGGCGCAGGACCGAGCCAGGACTGGCAGCATTTCGTCAAGAGCGCCCGGGCCCGCAACAAGATCCGGCAGTGGTTCAGCAAGGAACGCCGCGAAGAGGCCATCGAGCGCGGCAAGGACCAGCTGACCCGGGCCATGCGCAAGCAGAACCTGCCCCTGCAACGGCTCATGACACATGACGCCCTGTCCACGGTGGCGGAGGAATTCCACTACGTCGACATTTCCGGCCTGTATGCCGGTGTGGGCGATGGGCATACTTCGGCTCAGTCCGTCATGGAAAAACTCATGGAGCACCTTGGCGGCCATGAGACGCCCGATGAGGACCTGGACGAAGTCAGTATTCCCTCGCAACTCCAGAAGACCCGGTACTCGGACTCCGGCGTCATAGTACGGGGCGTAGGCGACGTCTGGGTGAAGCTGGCCCGTTGCTGCACGCCCGTACCGCCCGATCCGATCCTCGGGTTCGTGACGCGGGGCTCGGGCGTGTCGGTGCACCGCACGGACTGTACGAATGTCTCGGATCTCCGTGACCAGCCCGATCGCATCGTCGAGGTTGAATGGGCTCCGACCCAATCCAGCGTCTTCCTGGTTGAGATCCAGGTGGAAGCACTGGACCGGAAGTCGTTGCTCTCGGACGTCACCCGCGTGCTGTCGGAAAACCACGTCAACATCCTGGCTGCTTCGGTGCACACATCCAGCGACCGGGTTGCCATCTCCCGCTTCGCTTTCGAAATGGGCGATCCGAAGTACCTGCACCACGTGCTCAGTGCCGTGCGCAGGATCGACGGCGTCTTCGATGTCTACAGGACCACGGGGAACCGCAGGAGAAGCTAAGCTGTAGCAACTCAGGCGGCCGCCTCAGGTGGGAATACCTCGGCCTGCGGCGCGTCAGCGATTTGAGCCGGTGCGTCAGCGGTCAAAGCCAGCGCCGCGAGGGTGCGCAAAGCAGCCTTCTTGTGGGGCACCCTTGCGGACGCCTCCACCGCGAGGGTCAAGAGCCGCAGCCGGACACCCAACTCATCCTGGGACAGCAGCATTCGCAGCGCCGGCACGGCTCTGCTGGCTTCGACGTGGAGCGCCACATCCACGGCCGTCCGCAGGGGACTGGTCACGAGCAGCCCGCCGATGCTGACCACGTCCAGTTGGCCCAAGCGGACTTCGTGGAGGATGCAGCCCCGGGCCGAACGCAGGCTCGATATACGGTGTTTGGCGTCCACCAGGAGCGAAAGCCTCTCAGGGGCATCCGCGCAACCGTAGATCCAGGCCGCTGTCATGCGGCCCGCAATGACCTTCCTGCGAATGCGATCCGGAACCACCAGCGCGGCCGCGCGGGCGCGGAGCCTAGGCGTGACATCCAGCCCGGGAGGAATGAAGCTCTTCTCGTAAAGCGGGGTGAGCACCCCGTCCGCGGCCATCGATTGAAGCTCGGCCCACGTGAACATCGGGCTAGGCGCGTAAAGTTCCTGGGCAGGGAAGTCCTGTTGTTGCGGGGGCGGGAATCCTGGGGCCATTCAGCAATCATTGCGTGGCCTCCGCAACGGGAACAGGCCCCGTCCCGGTTATGTGGATAACCAGGACGGAGCCTGTCAGCTCAGGTAGTACTGTCAGCCCATGCTGTTAGGCGAGATCGCCGGCCGAGCGCTGGATCTGGTCGAGCCAAGCCTCGCGGGCCTCAAGGGCCTCACGTGCATTCTTGATGCGGCGCTGGTCTCCGGCCTTTTCAGCCTTTTCCAGGTCTTCCCTCAGACCGGCGATGGCCGCCTCCAGCTGCGACAGGGCGCTGTTGGTGCGGGCCTTGGTCTCCGGGTTGCTCCGGCGCCACTTGTCCTCTTCGGCTTCGTGGACGGCGTCCTCAACCTTGCGCAGGCCGGCTTCGATCCTGCCCATGTCGGCGCGGGGGACCTTTCCGGCTTCTTCCCAGCGGTCACGGATGGACTGGAGGGCCTTCTTGGCAGCATTGAGATCCGTGATCGGCAGCAGGGCCTGGGCCTCGACAATGAGCTCTTCCTTGACGGAAAGGTTCGCTGTGTACTGCTGGTCGATCTCATCGTTGGCAGCCTGGCGGTTGCTGAAGAAGACGTCCTGCGCGGCACGGAACCGGAGCCAGAGGGCGTCGTCGTCCTTGCGGCTGGCGCGGGGCGTAGCCTTCCACTGGTCCATGAGCCGGCGGTATTCGCCCGCCGCGAAACCCCAGTCCGTGGAACTGGAGAGGGCTTCGGCCTCGACGATCAGCTGTTCCTTGGCGACCTTGGCGGCCGAGTTGGTGCTGTCCAACTGCGAGAAGTAGGCGCGGCGGTGGCGGTCGAAGACGGTACGGGCCGAGCGGAACCGCTTCCACAGTGCGTCCTCGTTGCTTCGTCCAAGCCGGATGCCGTTCTTTTGCGCTGTCTTCCAACTCTCGAAGAGTTCGTTCATGCGGGCGCTCGACGTCTTCCACTGGACCTGGGACGGGTCCTGGGACGCGATGGATTCGGCTTCGGCCACGATCGCCTCGCGTGCCGCGAGCTCTGCGGAGCGGGCGGCGTCGTGCGCTGCCTTCTCGGACTTCTCCAATTCGGAGATCTGTCCGGCCAAGGCATCAAGACGGGCTTCCGCAGTGCGGATATCGCCTACCATGTTGCGCTCAGCCAGCTGCTCGCGCAGGTGCTCGACCGTCTTCTGCATGTCCGTGGCCGGGGCCTTGGACTCCACGCGGTGTTCCATCAAAACGATCTGGGCGACCACGTCGTCGTACTTCCGGGCGAAGTATGCCAGCGCTTCGTCAGTGCTCACGCCCGGATACTGTCCCACCGGCTGCTCTTCGCCGTCGATGGTCAGGAAGACGTGGCCGTCACCCTCCGCTCGCCCCCATTTGGCGGCTTCCGCAAGGGACACAGCCGTAGGCTGGGCCGCCGGCGCGGCCGGAATCACACTGGCCGCTGCCTTCGGCCGGGCAGCAAATGCCGCGGGAGAGGGTGCATGCGAGGGGGCCGGACGTGGCGCCGGAGAAGCAGGCTTGGGGGCGGACTCGGCCGCTTCGGGCTCTGCCGCGTCGGCTACCGGGGCAGCGGGCTCTGCCGCGTCGGCTACCGGGGCAGCGGGCTCTGCCGCGTCGGCTACCGGGGCAGCGGGCTCTTCCGGGGTGTCGGCTACCGGGGCAGCGGGCTCAGCCGGGGCAGCTGACTCGACGCCGGTTTGCTCAGCTACGGGTGCCTGGATTTCTTCGTCGTTGGCCACTACTGCAGTTTCGTCGGATTTCTGACTGTCTGTCACCGCTAAAAGTCTTTCGCTTGGAGGGATTACTAAGGTAATGCGCCGTGGACCGTGGCCCGGGCTGGTTACTTCAGAGAAAACGAGTCTATCGTGACAGGTGCCACAGGGGCGCCGTCGGTGGCGCTGCTACCCGGATTAATACCTGCCTGGGCAATCTTCGTCACCACATCCATGCCGCTCGTCACCTTGCCGACGATCGTGTACCCGCCGGCAGAATCCGGGGGAATGACCGTGTCCTTGTACACGATGAAGAATTGGTGCCCGTTGCCGTAGGCGTTGTTGCCGGTCCTGGCGACGGCGATGGTTCCGGCCGGGTAGGTGTTGTTGGCGGGCGTGTTCTCCAGTGGTCCCCAGTGGAAGTTGGGGTCGTCGGTGGTGTCCGTCCCCTTGGCTCCGCACTGCAGCACCGAGAAGTTGTCGGCGGTGGTCAGTCGAGGGCACTTGAGCCCGCTGTAATAACCCGCATCAGTCAGGGATTTGAACACGGCTGCGGCCTGGGGAGCTGTTGTGCCATCCAGTTCGACGCCGACTGCCCCTCCATTGAGGCTGAGCTGGCCAGTGAACGTCTTACCCGCGGCGGTGTCCGCTTTGGGAATGCCGGCACTATTCGAGCCTGTCGCTGCGGCAGAAGCGGATGGGTTCGCAGAGGCGGACGGCGAACTCAGCCCGGCCTGCGCCGCTGCGAACTCCGATTCGCTCGGGTTCGAGTTGAACACCGTGAGTTGGAGCACGACGGCGGCAATCAGGGCGGCGGCGGCCACACCGACGGCGATCACATTGTCCCGGCGGCGGCGCTTGCCCTGTGCACGCCGAAGCTCGCGCTTGGCTTCCATCTGCCTGATGCGCCGTTTGGCTTCACGGTTGTCCCGCGGCCTTGTAGACAAGGGTCCTCCTGGTTGTCTGGACAAGCTTCCATCGCAGGCAAGCCCAACTGGTGCCCGCATTAGATGTGCAGGCGCCGAAAGCATAAACTGGCTGCCGCACATAGTTTATGCATGACTGGCTGGACACCCGCCTAACCTGAGCCGAATCGGCCCTTGGTTCGTGGCGACAGATCCCGCCCGCGCAATCATTGAGGAGAAATTTCCACCATGGCACGTACCGCCTCCCTGTCCGGATTCCCCGAGTGGCTTCCCCAGGAGCGGTTGGTGGAACTGCATGTGCTGGACACGTTGCGCAAGACGTTCGAACTCCATGGCTTCTCTTCGATTGAAACCCGCGCTGTGGAAACAGTCGGCCAACTCCTCCGCAAGGGCGAGATCGACAAAGAGGTGTACGGCCTCAGCCGCCTGCAGGAAGACGAGGACACCCCCCGAGACGAGAGCGGAAAGTCGGACAAGGCAGATCCCAACGCCTTGGCCCTCCACTTCGACCTCACGGTGCCGTTTGCCCGCTATGTCGTCGAGAACGCCGGCTACCTCGCCTTCCCGTTCCGGCGCTACCAGATCCAGAAGGTGTGGCGGGGGGAGCGTCCGCAGGAAGGCCGCGCCCGCGAGTTCACGCAAGCGGACATTGATGTCGTGGGCGACGGCGAGCTGCCTTTCCGCTATGACGTCGAGATTGCCCTCGTCATTGCGGAAGCGCTGAGCGCCCTTCCCATCCCGGACTTCCGCCTGCGGATCAACAACCGCAAGTTGGCCGAGGGCTTCTACCGCGGTATCGGCCTCACGGACACTGCCGGCGTGCTTCGCAGCATCGACAAGCTCGAGAAGATCGGCGAAGCGAAAGTTGCCGAATTGCTCAGGAACGAGCTTGGCGCCACGGATGAGCAGGCAGCACTTGCCTTGAAGCTCGCCAGCATCCGCACCGAGGACACGTCCTTTGTGGCGCAGGTGCGAGCCCTCGGAGTCTCGGACGAGCTCCTTGAAGAGGGCCTCAGCGAGCTGGAACAAGTCATCGAGGCTGCCGTGCAGCGCGCCCCCGGCAAGGTTGTTGCAGACCTCAGCATCGCCCGCGGCCTCGACTACTACACCGGTACCGTCGTCGAAACCGTCCTGGTAGGGCACGAGCAGCTCGGGTCCATCTGCTCCGGCGGCCGCTACGACGCCCTCGCCAGCAAGGGCAACCGCAAGTTCCCCGGCGTCGGTCTGTCGATCGGCGTGACCCGCCTCGTCTCCCGCATCCTGAGCCAGGAATTCGCGACGGCGTCGCGCTCGGTTCCCACGGCAGTGCTTGTGGCCCTGAACAACGACGACAGCTGGTCTGCAGCCCAGGATGTCGCGGCCCAGCTGCGCGGGCGGGGGATCGCAACCGAGGTAGCGGCCAAGGCCGAGAAGTTCGGCAAGCAGATCAAGTTTGCAGACCGCCGCGGCATTCCTTTCGTCTGGTTCACGGACGACGACGGCAAGCACCAGGTGAAGGACATCCGCACCGGAGAGCAAGTCGATGCGGATCCGGCCAGCTGGGAGCCGTCACCCGACGATCTCCACGTCCGCATCACCACGCGCTAGGTATGAACCGGCGCTTCAAAGGCAAAACCCCGAGGGCGCCGGCCGGGGGAGGGCGGCGCCTCGTGGCGGCCACGCTTCATCCATGCGGGTAAACTCGAACGGGATCGTTTAGCCATGATCCGCTGAAAATCATGTTGAAAGGAATGCTGTGCTGCGCACACATGACCTCGGATCCTTGCGTTCCGAGCACATTGGACAGACCGTCACCCTGGCAGGCTGGGTAGGCCGCCGCCGAGATCACGGTGGCGTGGCCTTCGTCGATCTGCGTGACGCGTCCGGTGTCGCCCAGGTGGTTGTCCGCGAGGAAGAGGTCTTCCACGGCCTGCGCAATGAATACGTGCTGCAGATCGTGGGCACCGTGAGCAAGCGTCCCGAGGGCAACGAGAACCCGCACCTCGCCACGGGTGAGATCGAGGTCATCGCTGAGAAAGTGGTGATCCTCAACACCTCGGACCCCCTGCCGTTCCAGATCGACGAGCACGTGGAGGTCGGTGAGGAAGCGCGCCTCAAGCACCGCTACCTTGACCTGCGCCGCCCCGGCCCCGCCCGGAACCTGCGCCTCCGCTCCGAAGCGAACCGCGTGGCCCGCGAACTGCTTCACCGGCAGGGTTACGTGGAGATCGAAACTCCCACACTGACGCGCTCGACGCCGGAAGGCGCCCGTGACTTCGTTGTTCCGGCGCGTCTGGCACCGGGATCCTGGTACGCGCTTCCGCAGTCACCGCAGCTTTTCAAGCAACTGCTCCAGGTGGGCGGTTTCGAAAAGTACTACCAGATCGCCCGTTGCTACCGCGACGAAGACTTCCGTGCGGACCGCCAGCCGGAATTCACCCAGCTCGACATCGAAGCCAGCTTCGTTGACCAGGACGACGTCATTGAGCTCGGCGAAAGCATCGTCAAGGCACTGTGGCAGCTGATCGACGTCGCGATCCCGACGCCGATCCGCCGCATGACCTACCACGAGGCTATGGCCAAGTACGGCTCCGACAAGCCGGATCTGCGCTTCGGCTTGGAACTCACCGAATTGACGGAGTTCTTCAAGGACACGAACTTCGGTGTCTTCAAGGCGCCCTACGTCGGCGCCGTCGTCATGCCCGGCGGAGCCTCGCAGGCCCGCCGCGCGCTGGATGCCTGGCAGGAGTGGGCCAAGCAGCGTGGCGCCAAGGGTCTTGCCTACGTGCTGTTCAAGGAAGACGGCGAGCTCACGGGCCCCGTTGCCAAGAACCTCACCGACACCGAACGTGCCGGCCTCGCCGACGCGGTGGGTGCAAAGCCCGGCGACTGCATCTTCTTCGCCGCCGGCGAGAAATCACCGTCCCGCGCCCTGCTGGGCGCTGCCCGCGTCGAGATCGGCCACCGCACCGGCCTGATCGACCCCAAGGACTGGGCTTTCGTCTGGATCGTGGACGCGCCGATGTTCGAACCAGCAGCCGCAGCCGTCGCCTCCGGCGATGTCGCGGTGGGTGGCGGACAGTGGACTGCCTTGCACCACGCTTTCACCTCCCCTAAGCCCGAGTTCCTGGACTCCTTTGACAAGGACCCGGAATCGGCCCTGTCCTACGCCTACGACATCGTGTGCAACGGCAACGAAATCGGCGGCGGATCCATCCGTATCCACGAGGCCGATGTCCAGGAGCGCGTTTTCGAGCTCATGGGCCTGGACAAGGAAGACGCGCAGACCAAGTTCGGCTTCCTCCTCGAGGGATTCAAGTACGGCGCACCTCCCCACGGCGGCATGGCCTTCGGTTGGGACCGCGTCGTGGCCCTGCTGGCCGGCGTGGACTCGATCCGCGACGTCATCGCTTTCCCGAAGTCGGGCGGCGGCTACGACCCCCTGACCGCTGCTCCTGCGCCCATCACGGCGCAGCAGCGCAAGGAAGCCGGAGTCGACTTCAAGCCTGAAGCCAAGGCTCAGGCGGCGCCGGCAGCCAAGTCGGAGTAGCTGGAAACCCTAGAAGTAACCCGGAGGCCCTCGCACATTGCGGGGGCCTCCGGCGTAGCATGACGGCGACTGATTTTGAGGAGGACGCGTGGCACAGGAAATGAGCCTTGCATTGATCGAAGAGCTGATGGATCGGGCATGGCCCGCCCCGGACCGTGAGGACACCGGGGCATGGGTCATGCGGGCCGCCGGTGGCGTCACACAGCGGGCAAACTCAGTCTGGCCCAAGGAACAGGCCGATGACCACGAGTCGGCAGTACGAGCTGCCAGGCAGTGGTACCGCTCCCGGCGCCTGCCGCTGATCTTCCAGGTTTTCGACGACGAGAGGAGCACGGGCCTCAACGCAGTGCTTGATGCGCAGCAATTCACCCGGCAGTCCGAGACCCTCATCATGGTCCGTCCGGGTGGCACCCTTCCCGGTGCCCGGCGCGACGACAGGGCCAACGACGTCGAGATCTCCGAAGAGCCTTCCGAGGAGTGGCTCCGGTTGTGGTGGTCCGTTGACGGGCGCGGCGGAGACGCCGAGCTCGACATTGCGCGGAAGATCCTGGCGTCGTGTCCCTCGATCTACGCCCTTGTCAGGGACGACGACGGCGCCCCGGCCGCCGTCGGGCGTCTCGCCCTGGTGGACGGCAAGGGAGGCATCTACTGCATGGCGACCGGGTCCGGACACCGTCGGCAGGGCTTCGGGCGGCAGGTGCTTGACGCGCTTCTGGAAGCGGGCGGCCACCGAGGCGTGGCCGAGTTCTGGCTACTGGTGATGGCCTCGAATACCGGTGCCCGGGCTCTGTACGAGGGCGCCGGCTTCGCAGAGCAAGGCAGGTACTTGTACCGGCAGGCCCGACCGCAGCGGGCATTGTCGGGCTGCTAGTTCCAGGCGGTCAGGCGCTCTGGAACGCGCCGCATTCCGGGAAGGGGTCGTTCACGAAACCTGGCTCGCCCGGATCGTCGGTGTCGTCCATGTCGTCGTCCTCGGGGTCGGGCCAGGGGTGTGCGGCGGTGAAGGAGTACCAGTCGGGGAAGGGATCCGCCGGCAGTTCCGGTTCCGGATATGCGGGCAGGTCTTGGCCCGGGTATGTGTCCGTCTCCGTGTCCGTGTCGGTGATGGGGGTGTGGTGTGGCCAGCGGGGTGGTTCCCAGTCCTGGT
>NZ_JBIYDB010000051.1:0-24542 GCF_044908325.1 Arthrobacter sp. GAS37 | reverse complement strand
GTCCATTCCTGGGTCCGAGCGGAGAGCATGTCCCTTGGGAATGTGGGCGGTTCTTCGTGCGAAAACTGGACATGTCCCTCCGGGCCCGCACAGGAGCAAGGCACATGTCCCTCGTGTGAGGCGGGGGATGGACATAGTGCGAATATGTCCATTCCTGGGTCCGAGCGGAGAGCATGTCCCTTGGGAATGTGGGCGGTTCTTCGTGCGAAAACTGGACATGTCCCTCCGGGCCCGCACAGGAACAAGGCACATGTCCCTCGTGTGAGGCGGGGGATGGACATAGTGCGAATATGTCCATTCCTGGGTCCGAGCGGAGAGCATGTCCCTTGGAAGGCCTAGTGGTTTCGCAACGCCGAGATCAGCTCGGATTTCTTCTTGCCTGAGTATCCCGTGAGTCCCAGTTCCTTGGCTCGGGATTTCAGTTGGGGCACGGTCCAGTCCTCATAGTCGCCCGAGGTGCCGCCACGGCGGCCGATTTCCTTGCGGCCTTCCTTGGCAGCGGCATTCGAGATTCTGGCGGCCTTTTCCTTCGAGGCGCCATCCTCCCGGAGGGTTTCGTACAGGTCCGGATCCTTGAGGCTGGGATTCTTCTTGTTTGGCATGCGTTCCTCCCGCGGTCAAGATCCTGGCTAAGACGGAAGCTCCATCCGGAACCCGCAGCGGCACTGCAACACCTTTGTCGCCAGGTACACGTCGAGAAGATCGACGGCGGGGTCCTCAGTGGACATTGGCGCATACACGCTGTGGAATCCGGTTCCCGAAATCTGCATGGGTTCGCCGCAATGGATGTATTCGCCGCCGAATTGCAGCACACCTGATACCGAGCCTCGCTGGTTCAGGATGGCCGCGACGTCCTGAAAGGTCGCAGCATGGGCATAAAACGTGTCGCATTCCACGCAGGTGTAAGCGACATCCACGAGGTCTGCCACCGGCGGTTTGAGCGGCTCGATGGAATCCAGGATCACGTGCTCGGCAGTGCGGCAAGTGCCGCACCAGATTCGTTCCGCTCTCGGGTGAGGCGCGCCGTCGGGAATGATCGGGTCAGAGATAGTCGGCATCGACTTAACTCCTTGAAGCGGGAAGTGCGGCTCCCGCGCGAGGCGGAAGCCGCACTTCGGGCGGATTTAGTCCTTCTTGAAAGCGTCCTTGACCTTTTCGCCGGCCGATTTCAGGTCGCTCTTGCTTTGATCCATCTTGCCTTCGGCTTCGAGCCTCTCGTTACCCGTCAGCTTTCCAGCCGCTTCCTTGGATTTGCCTGCGAGCTTTTCTCCGGCGTTCTGGATCTTGTCATCTGCACCCATGGACGTACTCCTTTTGCTGGTAAATGGATTGCTTCATTCCGCCAAGCGGTGTGGGGCCCGGCCGATGCGGCCAGGCGTCCTAAATGCCGTTGTCGGTCAAACGCCGTGTGACCGGCGGCCGGACATAAAGCTGAGAAGCCAGCCGATGGCCGCGACGATCAGGAGGACCACGCCGACCCAGAGGAGCCAGCTCACGGCCTGCGAGAAACCGCCGACGAGCAGAAGAACGATTGCCACAACGCCTGCAATGATCAGAAGAGTGTTCACAATGACATATTCCTTACTTCAGGGGGACCGCCGGCAAGCGCCCGGTCCCTTGCGATGTATTCGATTGTCAGTTCGCTTGCGAACCGTGGTTCTCCACCAGGCCCCCAGACCCCGTACGAGGTCTTGCTATAGCGGATGCCGCCCCGGTTTCCGGGGTTTTCATCCGGAAGGGACCGGCACCGACTTCCTCCATGGTACTACTAAGCACCCTTATCAAATCAAGTACTAAGTACACTGATAAAAGTTTTTGGATATCGTCGTAGGGTAAACGGAAGGTCGTGCGCCGGTTTCCAGCGCACGCATCGGATGGTCGTCTAGGAGGAGAAAACGTGAAAGCATCGCAAACCCTGGCAGATAATCTCCAGCTGGTCCTCACGGATCTGATTGAACTCCAGCTCCAAGGAAAACAGGCCCATTGGAACATCGTGGGCGCCAATTTCCGGGATCTGCATCTGCAACTTGACGAACTCGTCGCGGCGGCCCGGGAGTTCGCCGACGAAACCGCCGAAAGAATGCGGGCGCTCCATGCCCTTCCCGATGGCCGGAGCAGCACCATCGCCGCCTCAACCAGGCTGGAGCAATTTCCCGCGGGATTGACCAAAACCAAGGACGCCGTGAAGCTGATCACCGACCGCCTGGAACGGACGGTCCAGACCATGCGTGATGTCCACGACGAAGTAGACGAAGAAGACCCCACGACGGCTGACCTCCTACACGCGTTCATAGCCCGTTTGGAGCAGCTCGCCTGGATGGTCAGTGCCGAGATCATGTCAGCCAGTGCGTCAGTGGCAGACCCACAGGAAGCCTAGGAACCCGGGAAGCCTAGAAACCCGGGAACCCAGACAAACGGCGCCGGGCATGCCACGGCTCCGCCGCAGCAAACCCGGCACGCCGGGCATTTCCCGGCGAAGGTCCGGCCGCGGATTCAGCTATCACCATCCGGACGGATCGCTTGTCGCGGGTGGGGAGCGCAAGCGCCTTGACGCGCTGGCGGTTCCTCCTGCCTGGGCCGACGTCTGGATATGCCCGTTCGCGAACGGGCATATCCAGGCAATGGGAGTGGACGACGCCGGCCGGAGCCAATACATCTACCATCCGGAGTGGCGGGCCCGCCAGGATACTGAAAAGTTCGCCCGGGCTGCGCGGCTCGGAGCCCTACTGCCGCAGGCGCGCCGTCTCGTCTCCCGCCATCTGCGGGAGTCAGCTTCGGAGAAGACCAAAACCTTGGCCGCGGCCGTGCGGCTCATGGATCTCGGTGCGTTGCGCGTTGGATCCGATGGCTACGCGCGCCGCAACGGCTCGTACGGGCTCGCCACGCTGAGGTGCAAGCACGTAAAGGTCAACGGGGATACGGTTTCCCTGCATTTCCCGGGGAAAAGCGGTCAAACCTGGGATTCCACCATCGAGGACCCTGTGCTGGCCCGATTCCTCGGACCCTTGGCACGCAGGACCGGCAAGGAAACCCTGCTGGTCTTCCAGGACGGTGAGGGCAGGGTCTCCCTGAATGCCGCGATGGTCAACGAGTACCTTCGCCACATCACAGGCGGCGACTACACGGCCAAGGACTTCCGCACCTGGAAAGGGACCGCGGCCGCCGGCATGGCGCTCGCAGGCCCTGCTTCGAAAGTGCCAGCCCGCCAACGAGTCCTCGAGGCGATCAAGCAAACCGCCGAACTGCTCGGCAACACGCCAACGGTGGCGAGGGCAGCCTACGTCGATCCGCGCGTCGTGGAGGGTTTCCTGGCCGGTGATCTCGAGCAGCTCAAGGCCACCGAGTCGGATATTGCGGCCTACCTGGGGTCACCGCCCTGAAAATCTGCCCTGAATTAACAAGGAGCATGCTCCCCGTTGGCTGCGAGGGAGGGACATATCAGGAATATGTCCATCCCTGAGTGCCAAGGGAGAGCATGCTCCGTGGGGCTACTCGGCGTCGTGGTCCGTTTCGAGGATCTTCACGAGGCGGTCCAGGGCTTCGTCGGCTCCGGCACCCTCGGCGCGCAGCACGACGACGTCGCCGAATGAAGCTCCGAGGCTCATGAGGGACAGGATGCTGGCGGCGTCCATGGCGTCGTCGGCGGGCTCGCCTTCGCGGGCGATAGTGACCTCGATGTCCAGCTCGCCGGCGGCTTCGGCGAAGATGGCTGCGGGGCGTGCGTGCAGGCCGACGCGGCTGGCGATGGTGGCGGTACGTTCGGACATTGTTGCTCCTTCGATTGTGGGCTTGGGGAAAGTCTAGAGACCCAGCTCGTCCAGGATAGGAAGCTGGGCGCGAACGGCTTGGCGCGCGGCGGATGCACTCGGGGCGGCCAGCGCCGCCGTCGCGAGCTTTTGGGCTTGTGCCACGGTAATAGTTGCCAGGACAGCGGAAACGGCAGCCAAGGCGCGTGCACTCATGGAAAGCGTCGCGACGCCCAGTCCAACGAGTACGACGGCGAGGGCGGGGTCCGCGGCTGCCTCGCCGCACACTCCCACGGGTCGGGCGGCGCCGCCCGCGCTGGCGGCAGCAGCGCCGTCGGCGGTCAACTTCACGAGCTGCAGCACGGCCGGCTGCCAGGGATCGTTGAGCGTGGCGAGCGGGCCGAGTTGGCGGTCCGCGGCCATGGCGTACTGGGTGAGGTCGTTGGTGCCGAGCGAGGCGAAGCTGACTTCGCGCAGCACGGAAGCGGCGGTCAGGGCAGCCGACGGGACTTCAACCATGACGCCGGGGGTCTTCAGTCCGGCGGCGGAGCAAAGGGAAGCGAAATACGCGGCTTCCTCGGCCGTCGAGATCATGGGTGCCATGACCCAGACTTCGGCCTGGTTGGCGGCCTCTGCCGCGGCGATCGCCGCCAGTTGACGTTCGAGGACTCCGGGGGAGGTGAGGTCGGTGCGGTACCCGCGGACGCCCAGCGCCGGGTTGGGCTCGTCCGCGTTGGTGAGGAAAGGCAGGGGCTTGTCCGCGCCGGCGTCGAGGGTTCGGACCACCACCTTTTTGCCCGGGAACGCGGCGAAGACGGCGCCGTAGGCGGCGATCTGTTCCTCGACTGTAGGTTCGTCGTCGCGATCGAGGAAACAGAATTCGGTGCGCAGCAAACCGACGCCCTCGGCACCGGCGCCGGCGGCTTTGACCGCGTCGGCGCCCGTACCGACGTTGGCGAGCAGCGGAACCCGGAACCCGTCGGCCATGACGTTGCTCCCGCTGAACGCGGCAATCGTAGACGCCTGGTTTGCCCAAGCCTTGGCAGCAAGCCGGAGTTCCTCGCCGGGGCCAACCGTGATGGTGCCGGCAGCACCGTCGAGGTAGACCTCGATACCGTCTCCGATCTCGTCGACTCCCGGGGCCGCGACGATCGCGGGCAGGCCGAGTGCACGGGCCAGGATGGCGGTGTGGGACTGCGGGCCGCCGCTCGAGGTGATCAATGCGATCACCTTGGCGGGGTCCAGGGTGGCGGTGTCTGCCGGGGCGAGGTCCTCGGCGGCCAGGATGAACGGAACGTCCGACGCCGGGATGCCCGGCGCGGGCAGCCCCCGCAGTTCGGAGACGATGCGGGCGCGGACGTCCAGGACGTCGGCCACGCGCTCTGCCATGTAGCCGCCGAGGGCCTTCAACGAGTCGGCAACCGTTGCAGCTGCCTCCCAGATGGCCCGTTCGGCGGTACGTGCGCCGCCTGGGGCCTCGGGGGAGAGGAGCCTGATGGCCGATTTCACCAGCATGGGATCGGCGGCCATCAGGGCTGTTGCTTCTAGGACCTCTTTGCCTTCGCCGGACGCTGTGGCGGCTCGGGCACGGAGTTCCGCCTGCACGGCCTTGGCGGCATCCTTGATGCGCTGGCCCTGCGATTCGACGGTAACGTCCGCAGGAATATTGACGTTCTCGTGGGGCTCTTGAACCGACTTCGGCATCTGCCGCACCGGCCCCAGAACACGCCCGGGGGCAACGCCTACACCTGAAAAGGTCTGCATGGATTAATCCTCTACTTGCTTGCTGACGCTGGCGTCAGGCTGCGACGACGGCCGGAACAGGCTCTGCCTCAACCGGCTTCCGGACTGCCCAACGCTTCAGCGCGAGCAGGACCAGTGCGGTGACGACCACGCCGACTGCGATCGATGCGATGAACATGAACACGTTGCCGATAGCGAAGAAGACGAAGATGCCACCGTGGGGTGCCTGGGATGTGACCCCGAAGGCCATGCTCAGCGCACCCGTCACGGCGCCGCCCACCATGCTTGCGGGGATCACGCGGAGCGGGTCGGCAGCTGCGAACGGGATGGCGCCTTCGGAGATGAAGGAAGCACCCAGCAGCCAGGCGGCCTTGCCGTTCTCGCGCTCAGCAAGGCTGAATCCCTTCTTGTTCAGGGTGGTGGCGAGTGCCATGGCCAGCGGCGGAACCATACCGGCCGCCATGACGGCAGCCATGATCTGGAGCGGGGCCGGGTTGGCGAGGCTGCCCGCGCCGAGGCCGGCTACAGCGAACGAGTAGGCAACCTTGTTGACGGGACCGCCCAGGTCGAAGCACATCATGAGGCCAAGGATGATGCCGAGAACGATCGCCGACGTACCGGTCATCCCGGAGAGCCAGGCGCTGAGGCCCTTGGAGATGGCCGCGATCGGACCGCCGAGGAAGAGGAACATGGCGCCCGAAGCGACGATCGAGGCGACGAGCGGGATGATGACCACGGGCATGAGGCCGCGCAACCAACGCGGAACGGAGAAGGTGCCGATCCAGTGTGCCGTGACACCAGCTAGCAGGCCGCCTACCAGGCCGCCCAGGAAGCCTGCGCCCATGTAGCCTGCGACAGCACCGGAGACGAAGCCGGGGGCGATACCGGGCCGGTCCGCGATGCCGTAGCCGATGTAGCCAGCCAGGGCGGGGACGAGGAAGCCGAGGGACAACGCGCCGATCTTGAACAGCACGGCTCCGAGGTAGGCGCCTAGCGGACCCCACGCATGAACCGGGTAGTCGGTGGGCAGGTTGACGAGAGTGTTCGCGCCAAGGATCTTGTCCGCAACTCCGGCGATTTCGTAGCTGCCCAACAAGAAGCCCAAGGCAATCAGCAGGCCGCCGCCGGCGACGAACGGGATCATGTAGCTGACACCGGTCAGCAGGACCTTCTTGACCTTCGTGCCGAGGTGCTCGCTGGCGGCCTCTGATGCGTGTTCGGCGTTTTCTTCGGCGCCGAAGTGCGGAACGCGATGGGCGTGGGGGTCGGACGCGGCGGCGATGGCTTCCTGCACCATCTTGGCCGGCTCGTCGATACCGCGCTTAACGGGCGCGTTGATGACGGGCTTGCCTGCGAAGCGCTCCTTGCCGCGGACATCGACGTCTACTGCGAAGATCACGGCGTCAGCTGCGGCAATGACAGCCGGGTCCAACGCGGTGAATCCGCCCGAGCCCTGGGTTTCCACCTGAAGGTCGACGCCCATTTCCTTTGCCGCAGCCACGAGGGAATCGGCTGCCATGTAGGTGTGGGCGATGCCGGTGGGGCAGGCCGTGACGGCGACAACGCGCTTGGGTCCAGTCGACGAAGCGGCGCGGGCCGAAGCCGGCGCCTCGGCGGCGGGTGCTGCCGACTCTGCTGCGTGTGCGGCCGGTTTGTCGGCCAGCGCGCCTTCAACCAGGTCGACGATGTCCTGCTCGGTGGCAGCCGCGCGGAGGGCCGCCGTGAAGTCCTTCTTGATGAGGGAACGGGCTAGCTTGGAGAGCAGCTTCAGGTGCTCCTGGTCCGCTCCTTCCGGGGCAGCGATGAAGAAGATGATGTCCGCGGGGCCGTCCTTGGCGCCGAAGTCCACTTTCTGGGAAAGCCGGGCCATCGCCAAGGCGGGCTCGGTCACGGCGACGGAGCGGCAGTGCGGGATAGCGATGCCGCCTGGCACGCCTGTGGCAGTCTTCTGCTCGCGGGCGAAGGCGTCCGCGAAGAGCCCTTCAACCTCGGAGGCGCGCCCGGCTGCGGCAACTTTGCCCGCCAGGAAGCGGATGACATCGGCGGGAGAATCGCCGAGGTTCTGGTCAAGGGAGACCAGTTGGGGGGTGATGAGCTGGGTCACTGTTAGTCCTTCTGAAGGGCCGTGATGGTTACGGCGTCGGGAGTTGTTTGGTGGACCGCCGGGACAGTGGAGCCCGGCAGCGAAGCAGCGGCGGCACCATGTGCCACAGCCTGACGGAGGCAGTCCTGCGAGGTTCCGCCGTTGGTGGCGGCCAGCAGATAGCCAGCAAGGGATGAATCGCCGGCACCAACTGTGCTGACGGCTTGGATCGGCGGATGCGTGGCGAACCACGCGCCGTCGGCGGTTACCAGGACGGCGCCTTTGGAACCGAGTGTTGCGAGTACTGCACCCACACCGCTGCCGACGACGGCGGCGGCGGCCCTGGCAGCAAGGCCCGGGTCCGCTTCCAGTTCGTCAGCCGTGTGGACGTCTGTGAGGCCCGCTGCGGCGGCCAGTTCGGCCAGTTCTTCCGCGTTGGGCTTCAAGAGATCGGGCTTGCCGCTGATGTTGCCGAATGAATCGCCACTGATGGCGGCAACCAGCGGGGCCCCGGAGGAATCGATCGCGATAAGCGGCGGTCCGCCGTTTGCAGGATCGCCGTGCGTGGAACGGATCCGGCGGGCGACCGTGGCGTAAAAATCCGCCGGAACTCCTGGTGGGAGCGATCCGGCGAGTACCACCCAGCTGGCGCCACGGGAGCGGTCCAGCAGCAGCCCGATCAGGGCTTCCTGCTCGTCCAGGCTCAACTCCGGGCCGGGTTCGTTGATCTTGGTGGTGACGCCGTCCGGTTCGGTGAGCGTCACGTTGCTGCGCAGCGGCGCACTGATCGGAAGCGCTGCGTAGGGGACGCCGTCGTCGAGCAGTCCAGCGAGGACGGGATCGGAATCCCCGCCCGGCAGGACCGCAACGGTGTCCAGGCCCGAGGCGACCAGCGCCCGGGAGACATTGACGCCCTTGCCGCCGGAATGCTGGTGGACGGCGACCGCGCGTTGGACCTCGCCGCGGGCCAAGGGGGCCGGGAGTTCCACGGTGCGGTCCAGGCTCGGGTTGGCGGTCAGGGTGACGATCATGCGATCACCACGTCGACGCCGGCCTCGGCCAAAGCGGCGGAGAGCTCTTCAGAGGGTTCGTGGTCAGTAATCACGGTGTCCACATCTTTCAGTGCAGCGAACTGGACGAGGGTTTCCGCGTCCAGCTTGGAGGAATCCGCGAGGACGACGACGCGCCGTGCGGACGTGACGAAAGCGGCCTTGACGGCGGCTTCTTCGGGGTCAGGGGTGCTGAGCCCGAACGTTGCGTGGATACCGTTGGCACCGACGAAGGCGATGTCCGGGCGGAGCCGGGAAGCGGCCTCGACCGTGGACTGCCCAACGGCGGCCTGGGTGAGTCCGCGAACGCGCCCGCCCAGGATCTGGAGGGCGATGCGCGGATTGCCGGAGAGCCGTCCGGCGATGGGGATGGCGTGGGTGATAACCACCAGTTCTTCACGCGGGGCGTTCCCGTTGGAGGACGCCGTGCGCTGCGCGGTGCGCTGGTCCAGCAAGCGGGCGAGGGCCTCGGTGGTGGAGCCCGCATCGATCAGGATGCTGCCGGCCGCGTTTTCGGGGATGAGGGCAAGAGCGGCCTCGGCGATGCGGAGCTTTTCCGGTTGGCGCTGGATGGCCCGCTCAACCACGCTTTCCTCACGGGTGCTGAGGCGGTCCGACGGGACTGCCCCACCGTGGACGCGGCGAAGGTTACCGGCGGATTCGAGGGCAGCGAGGTCGCGGCGGACGGTCTCCGTCGTGATGCTGAATCGATCCGCAAGGTCCGTGACGCTGACCCGTCCACGCTCGGCGACGAGCTCGGAGATCAGCTGTTGGCGCTCCTCGGCAAACACATACCCTCCATTGCGTACAAGCTCTAGGTACACCAGTGACTGTGATCACATGATGTGGAATTGCTTGACTCTATCTTTGTTCATGTTGGTCTGTCAACAGAAAACAACATAAACAAAGATTTTGGGTTGATTTGGGTTGATTTGGGTTTGGCGAGGGGCGCTTGGGATGTGCTTTGAGGGCGCTCAAGGGCGGGGGCGTTGGATTCTGCTGGATCATTCGAAGGCGACGGCTCGCCAGCCCCGGAATGGCGGGGGCCGCGAGCCTGAATGCCGGAATGATCCAGCAGAATCCGACACGCGACGACGGATTCGACGTCGGATTCGACGTCGGGCGGGCGCGAGGCCTGACGGGCGCAACCTCGGGCCGGCACGACGATATGACCGGTCCGGCGCAGGCCTGGCCAGCCTGGATGGGTTGGTCAAGTAAAGGCTGGCTGCTCTATCGCCGGACCGGAAGGTGTCCTACGGCCACTCGATTTCCCGTGAACCGGGGTACTCGATGGGGAGGTTGTCCGGGTCGGGCGGATCGGGCAAGCGGGACTCGGGAGAGGAACCCGTTTCTTGCCGGTGCTTGTTCCTCTGTTGGCCCAGCTCATCAGACTCTTGCCGGGAGTCGTCTTCGGGTTGTCGCTGCTGCGTACTTTCAAGCTTCATGGTGCTTCCTTCGGGTAATGCTGCAAGTCGTTGGCTAAGCAGGTATTTCCAACTCGAACCCGCACCTGCATCTCAAGATCTTGGTGTGGAGATGGGCTTCCGGGGGAGAGCTGCGCGATCGGGACCTGCCCGTCTGCTGTGCCCTGAAGCTTCGCAGTGCGGTTTTTACCTCACGGAGGGGTTCGCCGCAGTGGAAATAGTGGCTTCCGAACTCCAGGAGGCCATCCTGAATCCCCCGACGACTCAGGATGGCCCCCGCCTGCTGGACAGTTGCTGCGTGGCTGTAGGAAAACCCGCAGGAAATGCACGTGTAGAACACGGCAAGCTGTTGGGAAGACCTTGGAGTCCGGGCCTGGATGGATTCGATGATCAGGTGCTTGTCTGTTCCACACCCGGCACACCAAAGGGGTGCAGCCCCGGGCTGATGTGGTTCGTGAGGGATGGCGGATTCGGAGAGGGCCGACATCGGCTAGCTCCGCGCCGGTAACAGGCATTTACTCATCAGGCAGCACCTTCACGTTGAGTGACATGGCGCCCGGCTGCTTGAGCGAAAACAGGCCGAAGGCTCGGCCTTTGTCCGGAGTTCTGCACGGACTGTAGAAGAATTGTGCACTCTGTACCCCCGGTGCGCAAGACCGGCGGAGCGTTTGTCCGGGTGGTGGACGTTGTATCGGGACGCCCTTTTTCCTCCATTGCCGGCCTGCTGCTCGTAGACTGAGCCATGGACGAAATGGGGCTGAATGCCTCGGTAGTGGGGGAACTCCAGGATTTGGTCATCGACAGTGAAGACGTCAGCGGCTTCCTCGAAGACCTTGCGGTATTCACGGCGTCGTCAGTGTCCGCTGCGCGCGGCCAGAACGTCTTGTGCGGGGTCACGTTGAGCCGACGCCGCCGATCGATGACGGTCGCCGGCGGCAGCCACGAAGCCCGCCTCATTGACGAAGTGCAGCAAGCCTACGGCGAAGGGCCCTGCTTGGAAGCGATGAGAACCGGGAAATCCGTACTCGTTTCGGACACGTCCACGGACTCGCAGTGGCCTGAGTACTGCTCCACCATCGCGGAGCGCGGGCACCTGGCCGTGCTCTGCGTCCCCCTGCGCCTGGAAGAGGGCGCGACGGCGGCGATCAACCTGTTCGCCCGGCAGCGCGATGCCTTCGACGAGGCTTCCATCCGCAGCTGCGAGCAATTCGCAAGCCAGGCAGAAAAGGCTTTGCGGCTGGCGGTCAGGATTGGTGCCAGGCAACAACGTGCAGAGGACCTCGAGCAGGCCATGCGTTCCCGGACCGCCATCGATCTGGCAACCGGCGTGATCATGGGCCAGAACAGATGCAGTCAGGAAGAGGCCTTCAGAATTCTGAGCAAGGCCTCGAACGGCAGGAACCAGAAGCTGAGGGAGGTTGCGGAATCCCTTCTCCAAGCCTTGACGAAGGAAACGCCAGTCTCGCACTTCGAGGCGTAAGCGACTCGGCTAGCTGCGCTCCGCGATATTTTTGACGCTCTCCACGAGGCTGTCCCACATGCCCTTCGAATGCGCGGCTTCATCCGGGCTGGCGTTGTTGTCCTGCGCCAAGGTCAGCTTGGTTATCCCGTCTTCAGGCTCGAGCGTCCACGTCAGCGTGTGGTAGTTCTCCGGGGCATCGTCTTGGCCGGACAGCGGACTGAAATGGGTGTTTACCAGCCGCTTCCCGGGCTCGAATTCCAGGACGGTGCCCTTGTCCTCGTATTCCTTGCCTTGCCAAGTGCCGCGCCAAGCAATGGGTCCGCCGACCGTCCAGTCGGTGAGGACATCCGTCCCGAACATGAACTCCTTAATGGCCTGGGGGTCGGTGATCACTGACCACACGCGATCGGCGCTTGCATGGATCGTGATGGTTGAACTCGCGATGAAATTGCTCGTCATTTCTTTCTCCTTCTGCAGCCTGCCCGGCGTCCTGAAGCTGGCGCATCAGAGTCTACGCCCCCGGGGTGAGGGCCGGCGGAGCCGGGCTTGGTTGTGCTCGCGATCACGTCAAGAGATCGAGGGTGTTTTCTCTTAGGCTCGCAGTGCGCCTCAGAATTGTGCCTCTGAACTGGGGCGATATCCGGCCTGTGACGATCGTTATGCATTCCGCCCTCGGAGTGTCTGCAGCAACGTGCAGTTTGCCCACATCCGAAAAAGCCACGTCCGTAGCGTGATGTCTCACACACAAAGTTCCTCTTCAGAACCATCAGGAGACATACATGCCGAACTACAGGGTGTCCATGGACATCGGTGGAACGTTTACCGACATTGTCGCGTATGACCAGCACGCCGGAACCTACGCGGCCACGAAAGCGTCCACTACGCCGGGGAATCTGAGCGCGGGTGTCATCGCAGGCCTCGAATCCATTGTCGAGGACCTGTCCGACATCGAGTTCCTGGTCCATGGCACCACACAGGGATTGAACGCCTTCCTGGAGCGCCGCGGCGTGTCTGTGATGCTGCTTGCCACGGCCGGCGTCGAAGATACTTACCACATCGCCCGCGGACCGCGCCTCGAACTCTACAACGCCCAGTACCGCAAGCCTTCCCCGTTGCTTGAGCGCAAGGACGTGATCGGCGTCGGAGGACGTCTGGACGGGCAGGGAACCGAGATCCGCCCCTTGGACGAGGTTGCAGTCCGCCAGGCAGGCCGCCGGGCAGTTGCCGAGGGGTACGGTGCCGTCGCCGTCGCATTCCTGTTCAGCTACAAGAACCCCGCACACGAACTCCGGGCCCGGGAAATCCTGCTCGAAGAGCTGGGCGAGGACTTCACTGTCTCGCTTTCCCACGAGGCCGCGAAGGAGTGGCGCGAATATGAGCGCACCTCATCCGCCGTCGTCGAGGCCTACACCGGACCGGTGGTCCGCAACTACCTCCTGGACTTGGAAGAGAAGCTCGCTGACCGCGGCGTGGAAGCCCCACTGCACATCATGCAATCCTCCGGTGGCGTGCTCACTGCCGAATCGGCGCGGAAGCGCCCGTTGCAGACGCTGCTCTCGGGACCCGTCGGCGGTGCCATGGGCGACGTCGAACTGTCCGGCGTCTCCGGACGCCGGAACCTGATCGGCGTCGACATGGGCGGAACATCGTTCGATGTCTCTCTGGTGGTCGACGGGAAGCCCGACGTCTCCACCGAGGCGCACCTCGAAGGCCTTCCGATGCTCATGAGCGTGGTCAACATCCACACCGTGGGCGCTGGGGGTGGCTCTGTCGCGTGGCTCGAAGCGGGCGGACTCCGTGTCGGTCCGCGCTCCGCCGGAGCCACACCGGGACCGGCCTGCTATGGACGGGGAGGCACGGAACCCACCGTCACCGATGCCAACCTGGTGCTTGGCCGCGTGGACCCGGACTGGTTCGCGGGCGGACAGGTTGCCCTTGATCGCGAAACCGCGGTCACCGCCCTGAAGACCGTAGGTGACCAGCTAGGACTGGACCCCATTGCCATGGCCGAAGGTATCTGCGACGTGGCCAACTCCCAGATGGCCCAGGCGATCCGGACCATCACGATCTCCCGCGGCATCGAGCCCCGAGACTTCGCCCTCGTGGCATTCGGCGGCGCGGGCCCCATGCACGCCGTCTTCCTGGCCAAGGAACTGGGCATCCCGGAAACGATTGTTCCCCGGTTCCCGGGCGCTTTCTCGGCGTGGGGGATGCTACAGACCAACATCCGCAAGGATTTCTCCGAGCCCTACTTCTACCTTGACGAGGACATCGACGTTGCCCATATGGCCGGTGTGCTGCGGTCCATGGAAGTCGAAGGCCTGGGTTCGCTGGTCTCCGAGGGTGTTCCGGAGGACAGCCGCCTCACCAATGCGTCAGTAGACGTCCGTTACCAATCGCAGGAATTCTCCCTGAACGTTCCCTTGGCCTCCGCGGACGAACCAGAGTCCGCCGACTTTCTTGCCAAGCTGGCCACTCGTTTCTCCTCGATGTACCACGAACGTTACGGACACTCCAACCTCGGGGCGCCTATCGAAATCGTCGCGCTTCGGACGCAGGCCGTCGGCGAGCTGGGCCGCCTTGATGCACCACACTTCGCCACCGCCCAGAGCGCCGAGTTCAAGCACGAAATCCGCCCGGTGGTCTTTGAGCAGATCGAACACGAGACCACCGTGGTCCGCCGTGACGACTTGGCCGCCGGCCATGCCTTCGAAGGCCCCGCCATCATCGTGGAACAGACCGCCACAACCGTGGTGCCCCCCGGCTTCGACGTCATCGTCGACGAATTCGGCTCCCTGATCATCCGCACTCAAGACGTCGAAGGAAACTGAGGTACCACCAATGACAAT
This sequence comes from Arthrobacter sp. GAS37, assembly GCF_044908325.1. Lineage (NCBI taxonomy): Bacteria > Bacillati > Actinomycetota > Actinomycetes > Micrococcales > Micrococcaceae > Arthrobacter > Arthrobacter sp. GAS37. Next base: position 10,186 of record NZ_JBIYDB010000051.1, on the reverse strand, counting down.
CACTGCAGTCAAGACCCTGGATCCAGTCACCGTGGAGATCATCCGCAACGCTCTCACCAGCGCCGCGGACGACATGAACGCCACCCTCATCCGCTCCGCCTACTCACCGATCCTTTACGAAGGAGGGGACTGCGTCGTAGCGCTCCTGGACACCGAGCACCGCGTGCTCGGACAGTCCGCTGGCCTGCCGTTGTTCCTGGGCAACCTGGAAACCTGTTCCATCGCGGTGGAAGAACTGTACGGCCGCGAGGTGTGGAAGGAAGGGGACGTCTGGATCCTCAACGATTCCTATCTTGGCGGAACCCACCTGAACGACGTCACCATTTTTGCCCCGATCTTCGACGACGGCGCGGTGGTCGGCTTCGCAGCCACCCGTGCGCACTGGATGGACATGGGCTCGAAGGACGTCGGCGGTTCCATGGACGCGACGGACATCTTCCAGGAGGGCTTCCGCATGGGCCCGGTCAAACTGATCGAGGCAGGTATTGAAACCTCCGTGGTGGATCTGATCCGAACCAATGTTCGCTTCCCCTACCAGACCATCGGTGACATGCACGCGATGATCGCCGCCCTTCGGATGGGTACCACCCGGATGAAGGAACTCGTGGGCCGTTACGGCATGGACCAACTGGATGCTGCCCGGGATGAGATCTTCCGTCAGACGGAGGAAATCGAGCGCGAGACCGTCCGCAACATTCCCGACGGCGTCTACGAAGCCGAAGGCGTGCTGGACAACGACGGCATCAACCTCGACACTCCGATTCCGATCAAGCTAAAGATCACCGTCTCTGGCGATACCGTTGATTTCGACGTCACCGGATCGGCTGACCAGACCATGGGCCCGGTCAACTGCGGCGCCGCCCAGGCCGTCTCCGCACTGCGGGTCGGCTACAAACTCCTTGTCAGCCCGGACTCCAACTCGAACGGCGGATCCTTCCGGCCGTTGACCACCCAGGTGCGTTCAGGTTCGGTCCTTGGCGCGGTGGCGCCAGCGCCGTGCCAGTGGTACTTCTCCCACCTCGGACTATTGATCGACCTAGTTTCCAAGGCCATGGCGCCGGCCATGCCCGATCGCGTTGCCAGCGCTAGCCACGGCGACTCGATGATCATCACCGCAGCCGGTTTCGATCCGCGCTTCGGCCGGAATTTCGTGACCATGGAGGCCACGCTGGGCGGTTGGGGAGCCTGGCAAGGCACCGACGGCGAGTCCGCCATGATCAACAACGTCAACGGCTCCCTCAAGGACCTGCCCATCGAAATGATGGAGACCCGCTATCCATTCCGCATCAACGAGTACTCCATCCGCCCCAACTCCGGGGGCCCCGGCCAGTGGCGCGGCGGCAACGGAGTCGTCCGTGAATACGAGTTCCTGGCCGACTGCGTCGTGGGGCTCTGGTTCGAAAGGTCCAAGACCCCGGCCTGGGGACTCTTCGGCGGCTCAGACGCCCAAGGGCCCGAGGTTGTGTTCAACCCAGGCCGCAGCGATGAGGTCCGCACCCTCAAAGCCAACGCCCGCAAGGTCAAGGCCGGCGACATCGTCCGGCTCGCCGTCGGTGGCGGCGGCGGCTTCGGGGACGTCTCCCAACGCTCCCGGGACGAGATCACCTACGACATCGTCAACGGCTTCATCACCGAGGACTTCGCCAAGACCCACTACGGATACTAAGCCCTGCCCACAGAAAGACACCCCAATGAAAAACATCAAGCAATCAGCCGCAGCCGCGGCGCTCATCGGGCTAGCCCTCCTGACGTCAGCCTGCACCCCACCCACGCAAGCGGCCGCAGGACCAGCTTCGACGGCGGACGCCGGCAAACCGCTCAACGTCGGATTCTTCGGCTTCGCCAAGTCCAACGGCTTCGCCCAAGGAACCTTCCTCGGCGTCCAGCAGGCGGCCAAGGCCAACAACGCAACCGCCACGTTCGTAGACCCCAACTTCAACGCCCAGACCCAGGTCCAGCAGATCCAGGACGCCGTCACCTCCAAACAATTCGAGGTGATCGTTGTCCAGGCGAACGACAACCAGGCCCTGATTGCGCCACTGCAGCAGGCCGTCCAAGCTGGCATAACGGTGGTGGTCGAGTTCTCCGTTATCGGCCCGAAGTTCGACACCATCCAGCCCCAGGTCCCGGGTGCAATCAGCATCGTTGACCTTCCCACCAGCAACGGCAAGATGCTCGGCCAAATGGGCAAGGATGCCTGCGCCAAAGTCTCCAAAGACACCTGCAAGGTGGCCTACCTCGAGGGATTCAAGTCCCTGCCGCTGGATAACGCCCGGACCGAAGCAGTGAAAGCTGAGCTGGCCACTGATCCGAAGATCAAGCTGGTGGCCAGTGTCGAAGGCGGATACACCCAGGACAGCGGCCGGCAGGCGTTCCAGAACGTTTCCCAGGCTAACCCGGACGTCGATGTCGTCATCGGTGCATCCCAGGCGATCACGGGTGCGGCCGCTGCGGCTGGCAATAGCAACATCAAGTTCATTGGGAACGGCGCATCCACCTCGAATGTCGAGGCCGTCCGATCCGGTAAATGGTTCTCCATCTACGTCAGCGACGTGGTGGCGAACGGCGCCAAGGCCACGGAACTCGGCCTTGCCAAGGCCCGGGGACAGCAGGTGGAAACGGCAGTGGACGAGGCGAGCTTGGCTCCCAACAAGGCCAAGGGCACGAAGGAAGCCCTCGATGCCGTGAACTACGTCTCGAAGTACTCGGACTAGCCGACTTATCCCCCTCGTGGTCCTGCCCTGCCGGGGCTGAGGTCCTGCCGGGACCGAAGCCCCCGCCCCGGTCCCGGCAGGACCGGCCAAAACTTCCATTCCATCTCCCGAGGTCAAAATGGCTATACAACAGTTGGATTCACCAGAGCGCGTCAATCGGAGTGCCGCTCCGGAAATCACCATCTCCGGAATCGGAAAGCGGTACGGTGCCAGCACTGTGCTGCGCGATATCACGTTGTCGGTGGCTCCGGGGGAAATCCACGGCATCATGGGGGAAAACGGTGCTGGCAAGAGCACGCTGCTGAAGATCCTCGGCGGCGCCATCGCGGCAGATTTCGGCGTCGTCAAGCTTGACGACCGGGAGGTGAAGATCACCGAGCCCCGGGACGCCATCGCACACGGAATATCCCTTATATCCCAAGAGCTGGCACTCATTCCTGGCCTTTCAGTGCTGGAGAACGTCTTCCTGGGCCGATGGGCCAACACGGGAAGCCTGCTCCGTTCGCGGCGGGACGCCGATCATTTGGAGCGCCTCCTGGCCGAGACCGGCTTTGAGCTTGACCCCCGGGCGATGGCAGGGGACCTCCCCATCGGTCAGCAGCAGCAGGTCGAAATCCTGAAGGCGCTGGCCCGTGGCGCCAAGGTGCTGTGCATGGACGAGCCGACGGCGGTCCTGAACGAGGCAGAGAAAGCACAGCTGTTGAAGGTGATCAGGAACCTTGCCAGCTCAGGCACCACCGTCATCCTCGTATCGCACTATCTGGAGGAAGTCCTGGGTTTAGTGGACCGCGTGACCATCCTCCGTGACGGACAGCACATCACCACTGAAGACGCCTCGGGGCACACGCCGGAGTCGCTCGTCGGCCTCATGGTCGGCAGGGAGGTCGATTTCCTCATTCCGGAGGTTCCTCCGGTGTCTCCGGAAGCAAAAACGGTGGTCCAGGTGGCAGGACTGAGCAGCTCAAAAGTGCAAGACGTCTCCTTCACGGTCCGCCAAGGCGAAATCCTGGGTATCGCCGGCCTGGTGGGCAGTGGCCGCAGCGAGACCCTGCTCGCCATGTTCGGTGCTGATCGAACCACCAGTGGACATGTCCAGATCAACGGCCGACGCCTCCGTGCCAACTCCATCCGGGAAGCCATCAAAGCCGGAATGGCCCTCGTCCCCGAGTCGCGGAAAGAACAGGGCCTGGTCATGTCCCGGCCGGTGGACGAAAACATCGCCCTTTCCACCTTGTCAGGCCGATCACTGGGCGGTTTCGTCAGGGTAGCCCGGGAAAAGGCAGCCGTGTCCGAGATCAGCCATTCCGTCGACCTGCGCGGCGCCCGCCGCGGCTCGCTGATTGCCGATTTGTCCGGAGGAAACCAGCAGAAGGCGCTCTTCGCCAAGTGGCTGCTCAACCCTCCGGCGGTGCTGCTGGTGGACGAACCCACGCGTGGTGTCGACATCGCGGCCAAGGCCCGCATCCACGGCATGATCGCCGACCTCGCGGCAAAGGGCACGGCCGTCGTCGTCGTCAGCTCCGAACTCGAGGAAGTCATCGGGCTGTCCCACCGTATCCATGTCATGAGGCAAGGCCGCATCGTTGCTGAATTCGACCGGAACGCCTCCCGCGACGAAGTCATGACTTCCGCATTTCTGAAATAGGTGAATCAAATGACCACAGCTACCGTTGCCGTGTCCGCGCCGGCCGACAAGAAATTCAAGCTCAATGTCAGGGATTTCGGGATCGTCTTCGGACTGATCGCCATCATGCTGTTCCTGACCCTCAACACCGGAACGTTCCTGACGGGCCGAAATTTCATCAACCTGTTCGACCAAGCTGCCATCGTGGGACTGTTGGCCGCTGCCGCCACACTGTGTATCGTCAGCGGTGTCTTCGATCTCTCCTCCACCGCAAACTTGGCTGTCTCCGCCATCGCCGGAGTGATGATCACCCAGCACTTAGGGGTGATCGCGGGATTCGTCGGCGCGCTGTTGGTGGGTGCCGCCCTGGGAACCATCACCGGCCTGATCGTGGTCAGTACGAAGGTGAATTCCTTCATAGGCACGCTCGCGGTGAGCATCATTTATCGCGGGCTCGCTATCGTGATCACCGGCGGAGCCATTGTCGCTCCTTTGCCCGAGCAGCTTGCGGCCTTCCAGACATGGACCTGGCCGAGCCTCTTCGGCCTCACCGCCGGTTCGGTGCTCATGGTGGCCGTCACCATCGTGCTGGGAATCGTCCTATGGCGCACTACCTTTGGACGCCGGATTTACGCTGTGGGCGGCAATAAGGAAGCGGCGCGCCTCAGCGGTATCCGTACCGGTTCCATCCACGTGGCGGTGTTTGCCATCAGCGGCCTTTGCTCAGCGATGGCAGGCATGATCCTTGCTTCGCGCGCCGGCTCAGCCCAGCCCGCCATGGCCATCGGCGTCGAACTCACGGCCATTGCCGCCGTCGTCATCGGAGGGACGAGCATTCTCGGCGGACAGGGCGCCATGTGGCGGGCCTTCGTGGGGGTCATGATCCTGACCGTCATCGGCAACGGCTTCAACCTGCTCCACTGGGACACCACCTACCAGCAGGTTGTCACCGGCGTCCTCATTCTGCTTGCAGTCGCCGCGGACGGATTGTTCTTCCGCAAGCGCACCGGATAGGCCCTCTTGGGGGACGCTATATACATGGAACATCGTCATGACCTGGTGAGGGAACTGGAGCAGGCTGAACAGGAGGCCGAACAATGCGCATAGGGCTGCGGTTGCAGGGAACAAGCTGCCGGACCTTGGTGTTGGACGGGCACACCGTGGTGTCCGCGCCGGCCGAAGTGCACGGCAGCAACCTTGCGGAGGCAGTCGACACAGCGTTCGAAGAGCTTCGTCAGGATGCCGGCGTTGACATTACGAAAGTCACGGACATTACCTCCGACGCCGGACGCGTCCTCGCAGCACGGAAACTAGCCCCGGTCATCGCGATCCGGATTTCGCCCCGACCGCCTGCGGACGCGTTCCACGTGACTGGGTTGCCGGCACTCGTCGAACCAGTGGTGGCCCGGACCGTCCACGTCGGCGGAGGCCACGACCTGCGGGGACGCCCGCTCGCTCCGCTCGGGTTGGAGGCTTTCCTGGCCGAACTTCCGGACATCCTCTCCGGAGAGGTACGGAACATTGCAATCACCTCCGTGGGGTCGACAGCGTCGAAGGATCACGAAACGCGCATTGCCGATGCCATCTTGTCCAGTGACAGCGAAATGCGCATCAGCATCTCCAGCGACTTCTATTCCAGTGTTTTCCGCGACCGTGACTACACAGCCATCCTGAACAGCGCCCTCATGGAAACAGGGGAGGACCTGGCCGCGATGCTGGAAGCGTCGGGACGGCGGTATTTTCCCTCCGCCACGATGTGGTTCGCCAAGAACGACGGCGGCCGCGCGCCGCTTGCGCGGCTGGCAGTGATTCCGATTCACGGCTTGCGCCCCGAACCCGCTATGCAGATCCTCGGCGCGGCTACCTTGGCCGGCGCTCCGGATGGGGAGGTCGTCATCTGCACGGCCTCCGGGGTCACTGTGGGCCAAATCCGTGGCGGCCTCCCTGCTACGCGAAGCGTCATCCGCCAAGGGTACGAGGCGAGCCTCGCCAGCAACGCCGCCGTCGTCGAACCGTACACGGCCGACCATCCGGTCCGCCCTGCGGTCCCCTCGGTGATTGCCGACCTCCGAAGCGGGCAGGACACCCCGCTTCCGTTCGGGCTGGTTCCCACGCTGGCAGCAGCGCACGACGCCGCACAGGTGGGGTCCGCCGTCGCGCCCCTGACCGCCTGGATCGACAGGTTGGAGACGGTTAGCGGGCGGGCGGACCTCCAGTTGGTGCAGCGTCGCGCGGAAGAAGATGCCGAGTCGGCAGCCGTTCAGTCGGGGGCGAGCCCCGGGCTCACGCGGATCATTGAATCGAATGTCTATGCCATGCCCTATGGCAACCCCGGCATCGTGCGGATCAGGGTCCAAGCGGCTGGTGAAGTCTCCGGGGACACCTTTGAAGATGCCGCCGAAATTCAAGTACGGGCACCTTTCGGGGTGGAAGAGGGGGCCATCCGATGAACGCCCTGCTGACGGTGGAAGATGTCCGGCACCTGCGAACCGGCGCCCACTTCCTGGCCTGCACCATCGACCCGACAGCCATCTACGTTTACGCGGAGATGATCGAAAAGGCCATGGAAAACCGTGCGTTGGAACTCATCTCGATTGACGAGCTGGCCCCCGATGACCTCGTGGTGGCGATCGGAATGGTTACTCAGGGTCTCTTCATCGCGGATATGCCTCCCGTAGGCGATGAGTTCATCGGCTGCATCCGTGCCATCGAGGCCAACCTCGGCCGACAGGTGCGGGCGATCTATTCGCTCGCCGCCGCCAACATCAACGGAATTGTTCCCCTCATGGTCGGGCTGCAGTCTTCGCTGCCGGTTATTGATTCCGACCCCATGGGCCGTGTCTTTCCCTTGATCAGCCAAACAACGCTGAACATCGGCCACGTCCCCATCAGTCCGATCGCCCTCATGGGAGTCACCGGCGAACGGGCTGTGGTGGAGGCTGAGAACCCGCAGCGGGCCGAAACCCTGGTGCGGGCCCTCGTCACGGAGATGGGTGGGTGGGCCGCTACAGCCATGTATCCGTGCTCAGCGGGCCAAATGCGCGAGCACGGAGTCCACGGCTCCATCAGCCGGATGATCCGGATCGGGGAGATTCTCGACGCTGAAACCTCGGTTGACCGCAAGTTCCAGCAGCTCGCTGAATTTCTGGGTGCCACCCGGATTGCTCGGGCCCGGGTGAGTCACGTCGAAGGCCTGTCGCGCCCTTCGGACCTAGGCCTTCCGGCCCTGCCGTCCAGCGTGACGCTCATCGACGAACGATCCGGGCAGATCATCCGCTTGGAGATCCAGAACGAAATCTTGCTGGTCCTCGTCGACGGCGCCATCGCTGCGGCCGTCCCGGACATCGTCTCGCTCCTCAACTCCGAGCACGGCACGGTGGTCAACATCGACGATGTGCGGGTGGGCGATGTCATTGACGTCCTGAAGATCACGGCTGCGGCGCAGTGGTACTCGGAGGCGGGCCTTGATCTTGCTGAACCAAAGGCCTTTGGTATTCCGATTGAGCACCCAAGGCGGCAACATGCGTAGATCGAAAAGCGAGAACCATCTGGATGTCGCCGGGCTCCTGGCGCACGGCTCCCTCCGCGGCACCACCCCGCTGTATCTCACGCCGTCCAGCGCGGCAATCGACGGCGTCGTCCTTGTCTCCCAGCTTGATGCCATCCAGCGGGTGCGGCCCAACACCGTCATCGTCCTGTCTGCGGAGATGGGCTCCGGCGGATGGCTGGTGTCCGCAGCCCTGCGGCACGCCTGGGAGCGGAAGGCCAGCGCCGTCGTCGTCGCTGGAAGTACCTACTCCAGCGCGGTGATCGGCCTCGCCGAGCGGCTGGGTATCACCCTGCTGGCCGCCGAGGGCGACACGTCGGGCATCGCCCTCGCACTGGCTGCTGAAATCGGCGCTGCCCTGTCTGTGGTGGACGCTGAGCTGGCGCGGTTTGCCCGAGCGGTCGCGAAGGACACTACCTTGGGAGCTGTCCTGAAGACCATCTCCAGGGAGCTGGACGGTATTGAAATCTTGCTGGAGTACGACGGCGTGAGCCTGGCGTCCGCGGGAATGCCCACGCGGGAAGCAGTCGAAATCATCACCGTGGATGTTCGCGGGTCGAATACCTCCATCCCGTCCAGGCTCACCGCGCGGGTGCCGAGATCCGGAGTCCACAACCTGCAGCTCGTCCGGTCGATCCTCGAGGTGGCCACGCCGTCGGTAAACGCTGCGTGGCTGTTGGGAGATGCCCTCGACACCGCGCGTGCAGTACCCACGGCGGCCCTGGTCAGTTTGAACCACGACCCCGACTCCTCCTGGACCACGTTCGCGGAACGTCACCGGCACTTGCTCTCCCAACTGGGCTGGCGTGGGGAGGAGCAATATGTGGCCGTGTGGATCCGCAGGGCGTCGTTGGAAGCTCATCGTCCGGAGCTTACAGCGGTGCTGCGGCTGCTCTGGCGGAAAGTCACAGTCCGCAGCCCCCTGGCTGAAGTCCACGGCGGCTGGCTCGCCCTTGTTCCCGCCGGATACCAGGAGGCAGCGGATCAGCTCGAGGCGCGGATCAGGGTCCGTCTGGGGAAGTCTTTGGGGGAAATGGGTCTGGGCGCAGGACTCTCCCGCTGGCGAGAGGAACCTGCGGCACTGCCCAATATCGTCCGTGAATCCCGTTTGGCCGCTGAATCCGCCCTCTCGACGGGACCCGGCACGGTGGCAGGCTTTGCCAATCTTGACGTTGCGGCGGCCGCGACGTTCGTCGATGAGGACTCGGTCCTGCTCGTGGCGGAACTGACGCTGCCGCTGCTCATGGCCAGCCCGGACAGAGACCTTGTCATTGCGGCTGCAGGGGCTTTCCTCGACCACCACGGCTCCGTCAGCCTTGCGGCAAGCTCCCTTGACCTGCACCGGAACACCCCGCAGACCCGACTCAACCGTGCCCGCGAACTGGGCGTCCCCCTCGACGTCCCAGCCAAGCTTTTGTCCGTCCATCTCATCCTCAGCACACTTCGCCGCTCAATCCACAGCAAGGCGAGTTCCGCCAATCCCGGCTCAAACCAGAAAGGACTCCCATGAGTTCCCAGTTCGACAACTTTGACGATGTCTATGCCGCCGCACAGGAAACGCCCGGCGTCATCCTGTTCACTGCTTCCGTCGTCGCCGACGCAGGCACCAGCATGGCGCGCATCTATACGAGCCACCCGGGGGTCTACCCCGTCGGCGGAAGGAAGACCCTGGGCGGGGACACCAACCCGGTGTGGCTCGAGCAGGTCCTCAAGGGCCAGCAGCCGTTCCTTGGGGCGGACAAGGAAGCAGTCCGGGCATTCTTCTTCGACTCCGCAACCATTGAGTCGCTGGGTTGCGGTGCCATCGTCAACGTTCCAGTGGTAAGCAATGGTGAGACCATCGGATCCATGAACTTCCTTGCCCCTGAGGGTAGCTATGGGCAGACATCGGTGGATGCGGCCGTGGACATCGCCCAGCGCTCCGTCCCGCTGTTCGAACAAGCGATTGCCGCCACCAACTAATCCTTCGAGGGCGGTCGCCACGGGTGCCGTCCTTGAAAACAGCAGAAAGGAACCTTCGCACGTGACTACCACGACACCGGGAACACTGACCATCCGGAACGCCCTCATCTTCGACGGCGAGACCCCGAACCTGCTCGAAGGCTCCATCGCCGTCCGCGAAGGCCGCATCACGGAAGTGGGGCGAGACGTGGAAGAGGCCGGAACAATCGTTGACGCCGACGGCCGTACCGTGATTCCCGGGCTCTGGGCTGCTTAGGAGTTTTCGGACAGCGGATTGGTGGTTTTTCTACGCTGCCGTGGCCGGCTGCTGGTAACTATAGTGGACTTCATTCGGCCGCC
>NZ_JBIYDB010000050.1:0-24926 GCF_044908325.1 Arthrobacter sp. GAS37 | reverse complement strand
CTGACAGCAGAGGACTACGCGGCATTTGTCCAGACCGACGAGGCGGACCATTTCAGGGAGCAGCTGGGGGAGACGCTGACCGTCAAGAAAGCGTGCCGGGAATGGGCCAACAGCGATATCGAGTACCTGTACTACATCGGCCCAGAGAGCGCGGAAGGGCTGGCCGGCAACTTCGTCCTGCTCCACAAGGAGATCGGGGCTAGATGCTTCGATCACCAGGCGCACATCACCTGGACGCGGGAATCGCAGGCCGGGATGCACGAAGAGGCGTCTCATCACTTGAAGCTCATGCGCCATTTTGCCGAGGCATCGCCCAGGCCCGGAATGCTGGAAGCCATCGATGAATGCCTCCAATGGCACGCCGCGCGTCAGGCCGAAGACGAGAAAAGGCCGGCAGCTTAGACCTGAAATACCTATTAGACCTATTGACTATAATAGGTCTAATAGGTATTATGGATACATAAGCACTAAAGGGGAGGGCGGACGCCATGCTTACCATCTACACCAAGCCGAAGGGCTGCTTCGGCTGCACCAAGACCAAGCAGCTGTTCACCGCAGCCGGCGTGCCCTTCCATGAAGTGGACATCACCACCAACGAAGAGGCCTTCCTGTACGTCACGGAGGAGCTTGGCTACTCCCAGGCTCCCGTCGTCGTATTCGACAAGGACGGCACGGAAAACCATTGGTCAGGCCTGAACCCCGGCAAGATTGACCAGGTGATCGCCATCGTGACGTCCGGCAACTAACTACACAGAACCGAATCCAACTGAAAGGCAAGACCATGGCAGGCGAAACAACTCTTACCGTCATCGGCAATCTGACCAACGATCCGGAGCTGCGGTTCACGCCCTCGGGATCCGCAGTTGCCAACTTCACCGTTGCATCCACTCCCCGCACCTTCGACCGGCAGTCCAATGAGTGGAAGGACGGGGAAACCCTGTTCCTCCGCGCGTCCGTCTGGCGGGAAGCTGCCGAGAACGTGGCCGAGTCCCTGACGAAGGGCATGCGTGTCATCGTCTCGGGCCGGCTCAAGTCCCGTTCCTACGAAACCAAGGAAGGCGAGAAGCGCACCGTGATCGAGCTCGAGGTCGAAGAGATCGGCCCGAGCCTGCGTTACGCCAGCGCCAAGGTTAACCGCACGCAGCGCGCCGGCACTCAGGGAGGCCAGGGCGGCGGGGGATACGCCAACCAGGGCGCACCGGCCCAGCCTGGCCAGTCCCACCCGCAGGAAGACCCCTGGGCCACGCAGGCGGGCGATGGCGGCGGCTGGGGCAACGGCCCCGACTCCGAACCGCCGTTCTAATCCCCAACCCGTGCGGGGCCGGCATGTCGCCGGCCCCGCACAGGGATAATAGGGATGAAATATCTAATTGACCTATTGGCCCTAATGGGGCTAATAGGTACAATGGCGCTATTAGAGTGATTGGAGATATTGTGGCCGCGACAATCTACGCGATCATCAATCAAAAAGGCGGCGTCGGGAAGACGACCACCACCATCAACCTGGCACGGGTGCTGTGCGCGGCCGGCAAGGGTGTGCTGGCGATCGACGCCGACCCCCAGGGGAACCTCAGCAGCATCATTGCAGCCGAAGCAGTGGAGAAAGACCAGCTGACGTTCGCGGACGTCCTGCTAGGGGAGTCCATCGCGGACGTCGAGATTGACGGGATCTGGGACGGGCTGTCCGTGGTGCCGGGCAACAGGAACACCGATAAGGCCATTCAGCAGCTGCAGACCGAGCACGGGCGGGAATACCGCTTGAAGGAGGCCCTGGGGGAGGCCGCTGAAAGGTTCGACGTCATCCTCATTGACTGCGCACCGAGCCTGGAGCTGCACACCATCAACGCCCTGGCAGCAGCGCACCGTGCCATCGTTGTCTGCGAACCGGGCAAATTCTCCCTGGACGGGCTGGGTGAATTGCAGCAGAGCTTTGATAGCGTGGCCCGCTACTACAACCCCCTGTTGACGGTGGCCGGCGTTATCGTCAACGGCAACCGAAGCACCATCACACACCGCTCATGGACCGAAGACCTTATCGAAAAATCGCCCTGGCGGCTCTTTGCGCCTTACGTGCCGTTCTGGAGCGTGATCCAGGACGCCCAGGAAGCCGGCCTAGGCCTTGACGAATGGCCCGACGACAAGGGCCGTCAGGCCTACGAGATGTACACCAAGCACCTTTCGGAGCTGGACGAAATCGACGCGCGGCCCCACCTGGAAAAGATGTTCCCTAAGCACGACTACAGCACCCTGGAGGTCTAAGACATGGCACAACGGCCCGAACGCAAGAAGAGCACGCTCGGCGCAGCGCATCCCATCGAGCACCAGAACAACTCCCAGCCGGCGGCAGCGGAGCCGATGGTCATTGAGGAAAGCCGTGTCCTCCAGGCCAGCGACGCCGGCAAGGAACAGGCGGAACGCTTGATAGGAAGTGAGCGGGCCAAGCCCAAGGTGCAGCCCAAGGGTGCGTTCTATGCCGATGAAGACGTCCTGGAACGCATCCGGGCCTCTTGGTACCACACGCCTACGACGTCGGGGGAGAGGGAAGCATCCTTCTCCGACTTCCTGAGGGAAGCCGCCCTCGACAGGATGACGAGGCGCGAGAAATCGTACAACGACGGCAAGCCCTTCCCGCCCGTTCCCTCGGGCCGGATCGCCCGCGGCCGCCGGTAGTTTCTGTCCTAGCCGGCACGTACCCTGACCCAAACCAACGATGAATCTCGCAAAGGAGATCCGGCAATGTCGCAAGCACCCGAATCCGCGCCATCAGCGGAGGAACCATCACGTCTGGACCAGGCCATCGAAGTCATGACCGCACTGTTCCGGGAAACGCATGACTACAGCGAGGCAGTCACCATTGTCTTGGCCAGTGTCGCCGCCAACGCCGGCAGCAGCTACGCCTTGATTTCCGGCCGGCCCGGGTCGTGGGAATCCGACGTGCTTTCCCAGCTGCTGGGTTCCACGGTCAGCCCCGACGATGATGCGTTGATGCAGTACCGGACGGAACCGATCACGGTAAAGATCAACGTTGAGGAAGCCCTGGCTGATCTGGGAGTGCTAGAGCCCTGGGACTACGAGGACCGTCTAATGCGCCGGCTCGAAGGCTTGGGGACGACAGAGGCCCAACCGGACGGCGGAACTTTGTTCACACCGGACGACCCGGAGGACTACGAAGCGAAAATCGAGGAGTACACCCGGCTCGCGGAAGCCTACGAACAGAAGTACCAGGCCGAGGCGGAGGCGTACTTCGTGAGGTTTGAAGCGAACGTGCGGGCAGCGGCAACCGCCGAAGACGGGCAATTCGCCGGCCTGCCGGAACACATCAGGATCACTGCGCAGCGCGTCACCGACGTGGACGCCGGGCATGCCCTTTCGTCCCCCGCGTACCTGACGCTGGAGGAACGGCTGTACCTGGCGGCTTTTGAAGCAACCCCGGGACCGGACAACCTGGAAAACGACACCTTTTCATGAGGAACGACGTCATGAGCACTTGGCTCCGGATTATTCCCCTGGTACTTCTGCTCCCTCTGGGTGGGTGTACCGCCGTCGCCGCCACACAGCCGGCAGTCAGCCCATCGGCTAGTTCCGTTCCTCCGGCTGGTGTGCGCCAAGTCAGCACACCAGGAACGCTGGTGGACGACATGAAGCTCAGCGCCGGACAATGCCACATCAAGATTGTTGACCAGGCGAAGGGCACAGTCCTGCCGGACCCGGCATGCACTCCCGGTGCAGTCGATCCGGCTGTCACCCAGGAGAACTTGAAAACGACCATCTGCCGGGGCGGGTACACCAAGAGCGTTCGACCGCCGGCAGAGGTCACCAACCCGGCAAAAACCGCCAGCCTGAAAGCCTACGGACTGCCCTACGCGGCCACGACGGAGTATGACCACCTAATTCCGTTGGAGCTGGGTGGAGCTTCGTCTACGTCGAACCTGTGGGTAGAACCGAACCAGGCGGGAGCGTCCACGGTCAACAATCCGAAGGACGACATTGAAAACGCGCTCAATGCCGCCGTGTGCGCGGGCCGTGTGACTCTCACGGCCGCGCAGCAAGCCATCGCGAGCGACTGGACCACGGCCAAAGCAAAGCTTGGCCTCTAGCAGCACCAACCGGAGGGGGAATAGTCATGGAAATATTCAGGGCACTACAGGAAAACGTGATGTGGGTTGCGATCTGCCTGGGGGCGGTCGTGTTCATCATTATCTTGTTTCGGGGCAAGCTCTTTGGCGGCGATAAGAAGGAATAGACCGTGAAGAATCCGATCAGAGAAGTGATCGAGCAGTTCCGTGAAGAGTTTCCAGGAGGGGTTCGGGAGTTTCTGCAAGTCCTCCGCGAGGACAGGGCCGAGCGCCGAGCTGAGCGTCAGCGCAGGCGGCGGCTAAGTCCACAGGAGAGGGCCCTGGAGGACATCGCTCTAAGTAGCCGCGTCCACCGTGCCGAGGTGACGGACGGCGTGATATTCACCGAGGACAAGGCACAAGAGGTTATGGAGCAGTTGCATGGGAAGCGCCTTCGGTATGTCGAGTTTGACGACGGCCTGACCGTGGCCATTCTGAAAGGTGGCCGGCGACTCGAATACGACGAGGCCGGACGACTTATCAGCTAGCCCCCGTATGCAAGGGGCTGCCGTTAACGGCCGATTCCGGTGGCCTCCTGGAGCCGTCCGCGACACGCCGGGGAGGACGTCACCGAAACTACTCACCGAAACCTCTACCCACCGGAACGGCATAGCCGGCCTTTTCGGTGCAGCGGCGTACCGTGAGGGACAGAACCGAGAGGAAGGAAGCAGTCATGAGCGAGCAGCTGAACGCCCGCGAGAGGTGGTCGGAGGTCTTCGCGACGTTGACGCCGCTGCAGGCGCAGGCCGTCGAGCAGTCTCTGGTAGCCACTTGGCACGAGGGCGTGGAGCCGAGCACCGAGCACGTACAGGACTTGGCCGCGAGGGCACGCGGGGATTTGAGTTTCGAGGAGTTCAAGGCCCGTGTCCTGCTGCGCGCCGAAGCGGGGGCCAAGTAGTGGATCCCGAGGTGACCGCCTGGCTGGATTACTTCTGGCCGGAGACGATCACCCCGGAAGGTTACGGCGTGCTGCGCAACCACCTGGGCATCCGGGATTTCGACGCGCTCCAGATCGCTGAGTACGAGCTGGCAGGGGAGCGGTCCCGGCAGCTCCTGCAAGGTGAGGTGCGGATCCCCCTGGAGCCGGATGTGAGCTATCTGCAGAACGTCCACCGCCACCTCTTCCAGGACGTCTACCCATGGGCGGGGGAACTGCGGAACACCAACATGGGCAAAGAGGGGAGCGAGTTCGCGGACAGGGATCTGCTGCGCGTGTACCTCCGCCCGCTCATGCGCACGGTCGTCAGCACGGAGTGGAAGCAGCTGGACCACGAGGACTTTTCCCGGATGAGCGCCGTTACGTTCGCCGGGATTAATCACGGCCACCCGTTCCGCGAGGGAAACGGGCGCACGACCAAAGCCGTGCTGCACGAGATCTCCAAGCTGAGCAATTTCGAGCTGGACTTCAACCAGGTGAGCCCGGACCAGTGGAACGCCATGGCCGCGGCAAGTATGCCCGGCCCGGGGGAGATCATGCCACGGTCCGAGGAGGCCATGGCCGTCTTCCGGACTGTGGCGGTACGCCGCGTCACGCCCGTGCCGGATCAACGGAAACAGGCGGCGCGGGAGACCTCAAAGCGCATATTTTCCAGCAAGCAGCAAGGGCAGGAAGCGAGCCGGACGCTGCGGGCCGGCAAGACTCCGGAGAAGTCCCAGGGCCAGGGCTACGGGAAGGGTTTCTAGTGGCACTCATCGGCTACGGCAGGGTATCGACCAAGGATCAACGGTCCGCGTCCCAGGTCGCGGAGCTGGAGGCCGCCGGCTGTGAGCGCGTGTTCGTAGATCACGGGGAATCGAGCCGTCTCCCGGACCGGCCCGAGTGGACGGCTTGCCTGGACCATCTGCGGCCCGGGGACGTGCTGGTGTTCACGGCCATGTCCCGGATCGCGGGCGGGTTCACGATGATGCTCGATACGCTGCAGCAGCTTCGGGATCGCGGAGTCAAGATCAAGTCCCTGACCGAACCGGAGTTCGACACCACCACCGCCATCGGCGCCTACATGGAGCGACAGCACGCCGCGTTCATCCAGTTCCGCCTGGACATCATTCGGGAGAACACCATGCGCGGATTGAAGTACGCGCGCTCCCAAGGCCGGGTGGGCGGACGCCCCACGGTGATGACTCCGGAGCGCACCGAGCAGGCCGTGAAGATGTTCAATGACGGCATGCCCATGACGGGCATTGCCCGGGTGCTGGGCGTCGGTGCGTCGAGCGTTTCCCGTGCTCTGACAACTCGTCGGGGGGTACCTGCAAAATGATCGATTGGCCAAATGCTTTAGTCGGGTTTGGACTCGGTGTTCTTACAACCTCGTTTTTCTGGATCATTGATCGGAGGCGTGCGAAGCGGGAACGACATGATGACCTCTGGGAGGAATGGAAGGTCGCGATGAAGGATCTGGAGCTGGTGGCCTGGAAGCCTGAGACGCGCAGTGCTGACTTCCATGTCGCTGTGAGTCGTTACCGGATCGATCACTGGCGCACGGTCCTTCCCGAGCTAGAGGGCTTCATTCTGTTGGAACAGTTGGAGCACTCGTACCCGGCAGTCGAACAATTCGGCAACGAGTTGGCGGCCAACCCCTCGGACATTAACGAGGAGCGCTTCCGGGCGGCCCAACGCAGATGGAGCGATGCCCGTGTTGCGTTTGCGAACTATTCGAGAAACGCACAGTCGAGCGGATATACCCAGATGGTCCTGCGCGAGGAACGCCAACAATTTCGGCGTGACCTCCTGCGTCACCCATTCAGAACCGTCCACCGTCTGCGTCTCAACGCCCGGGAGAGGAAGTCGGCCGGGTAGCAGGCTGTGCAGCAGCGTTTTGGTGTCAAGAGGTCTTGACGTGGTGATTGTCGCCGTGGCCGGCTGTGGTAATCGCCGCCCGTGACCACAGCGGTAGCCCCCTGAGCGCCTTAAGAGCCGGCCCCGTACTTTGGTGACGTTCCCGCCTCCCTCTGCCCCGCGCTCCGGGTGTGTGTCGTCCCGGCTGAAAGAAACCCGGCCACCCTTGGTTGGTGAGACGGCAGCGCTGGTCTTGGTCCATGGGAAACTGATCCGCTGGTGAGTGGCAGCGTTCCGAGGGTGTGCTGTTATTCGTCGCCGCCCTGGTGGGCATCGGGCGCGGTCTTGGTAGCGGGTTTTCTCTGCGAGCGGGGACGGCCGGAGGGCTTCTTTCCGGGCTGTTCGATGCCGAACTCTTTAAGGTCTGCGTCCGTCCAGCCGAGACGCAGGGCTTTGCTGTAGGCGGCGGTGTGGTTCTTTTCAGCATCGGCTAACTCGGTGCGGACGGTGACAACACGTTCGGCGGCGCCAGCCAGCGCGGTAATTGACTCGACTTTGGCGGTTCGCTCGGCGTCGAGGCGTTGGGTTGCACGGGCTTCAAGGTCTTGAATGTTCATGGCCCAAGACTACCGGTGGCGGATGGGTTTCGGGAGTGGAGACTGGGGTTTGTTGGAAACCTTGGTACCGCCGTCGGCGGTGCAAGTTATGTAAATGTGTGCACATTTACCTTGATCCCTTGGCGGGATGTGACAGACTTGTGTCTGTGTCCCCCGGTGGGGGTCGCTGCGCTGGCAAGGGTTGGGGTGTCATGACTGAGGAGTGGAAGTCTCGTACTCAGCTCAGTCGTGAGCATTCGGAGGAGAAGCGGGAGGGTGTTTACCGGCTTCGTTTGAATTCTGCGGAACGTGACATGTTGGACGCTGGGGCGGCGCTTCATGGGTTGAAGCTTTCACGGTTTTTGGTGGAGGCCGGCCGCGCGATGGGGCGCGGGTCGGATCTGGGGGAGCGGCGGGAAGTCATTGCTGAGCTGATGAAGATCCGCACACTGCTCGGCCGGTCATCTTCGAACATCAATCAGATCGCCAGGCACGCCAACTCGACCGGTGAGTTTCCCGCCGATGCTGAGGCGGCGGTGCGGTTTGCGCGTGATCTGATGCAGCGTATTGATGCCGTTGTGCGGGATCTGGCCTAGTCATGTTTGCGAAGGTGACCAAGGGAATTGGCGCGGTGAAGCTTGCCGTCTACCTTGCTGGCCCGGGCCGTTCGAACGAGCACACCGAGCAGCACGTGATTGCCGCGTCCGAGGCCATGGCCACTGTGGAGGCCGGGCAGGCTTTGGACTACCGGCAGGCCGTTGCGATGGGTGTGGAGCTGGACACCCCGCATAAGGTTTTCGGCCCGAGCGCATCCAAGTTCAAACCCATCTGGCATGTGTCCCTTTCCTTGGATTCGGGCGCGGGTATTCATGATGATGCGTGGTGGGAAGGTGTGGTCAGGGAGTTCCTGATGACGATGGGTTTTGAAGGTCTCGACGGCGACGAACACCGTTGGGTTGCTGTCCGCCACGGGCTGAGTACCGGGGGGAATGACCACGTGCACATTGCCGTGTCGCGATGGTCCGAGTCCGGGGCTAAGTGGAGCGACAGCGACGACTTCGGACGCGCGTCCAGGGCATGCCGGGACATTGAGGAGAAGCACGGCCTTCGGGTACTCGGCCAGGGCGTGAAGACACAGGGTTACGCGCGCGGCGAGCTGGAATCTCTGGCCCGTCGTCGTGCGTACGCGCTGCACATGAAGCAGCACGAGCAGGACCCGACGATCACGCCGTGGAAGTTCCTTGACCGGGTGTCCCGTGAGCAGCTGATAGCTGCGCAGGTCCCCGAGGTACAGCCGCGCCATGAGCTGGCGCTGACGGTCCGTGCCGCGACGGCTGGCGCACGTTCGGAAGCGGAGTTCGTGCGTCGTGCGCGCGGGCACGGACTGATCGTCCGGCCCCGTTTTGCCCAGGGCGGGCGTGACAAGGTGGTGGGCTACTCCGTGGCCATGAAGCCACTGCACGGCGAGGCGCCGATCTGGTACGGCGGCAACACCCTGGGCAAGGATCTGTCCCTGCCATCGATGCGCGCCGGATGGCCTGCCGATTCCCCGGCCGGAGCACTGGCCGAGTGGGACGCTGCCCAGCGGGGCAAGCCGATGGTGGTGCCAGGGCAGGGCGAGGTTTCCGGCGTGGAGCTGGTGTCGTACTTCGGACAGATGAGCGAATACCTGCGCACTGTTTCGCAGGTGTCCGTGGATGATCCCGTGGCCTATGCCAGGATCGCGCGCGAAGGGGCCGGCCTTCTCTCGTCCTGGGCTGTGGCAGCGGGCAAGGACGGGGACGCGGCGGCGAAGGATCTGCGCGAGGCCGCACGGATCTTCTCCAAGCACGCCGAGCTAGCCGAGGAGCCCGCGCGCGCCGTCGCCCAGCCGTCCGAGGTCTTCGCGGATCTGTGCACGCACGTGGCTATCAGCAAGTCCAGCCGTGCCGGTGCCGTCGCCGTCGTGCGCGCCTGGGCGAACATGGGCGAGCAGCTGGGCGCGGCATTCAAAGCTCACGGGTGGGCGGTGCGCTCCGAGTCATTGCAGACGGAGCTGCGCTCCCACCTGGACAAAGTTCACGATGCCTACCGCGTCGTGAATCCGTTGCAGCCGAAGGAGCCCGCGAAGGGTGCCGTGGCTGTTGCGGAGAAGCCGGTGCGGCTCTCCGCTGCGCAGGTGCGCGAGGCGCGCCTGCAGCAGTTGGAGGAGCGGATGCGGGCCGATGGTTTGCCGGAGAAGTTGATCCAGGCACGCATGTTCGGTGAGCGTCAGCAGTCGGGCGCGCCGCTGGAAGGCCGGGGGAAGTTCCGCGGCGTTTCCAAGCATGTTCAGCAGGACCAGACCCGGCAGCAGAAGCGCCGCGGCAACGATCAAGGAAAGGGATTGTGATGAGCGAAGTAGACATTGATGAGCCGCTGGAGCAGGCCGTGCAGCACGGCATGGCCCTTAGTGCCCAGGTCGGCCGGGAGCTGGCCCGTGCCTGGCGCGACCACCTCGAGCAGAAGGCCCGCAGCGACGAGAAGACAGCCGCTCTCGTACAGCAGGCGTTCAACAAGGAGCGTGAGGTCGCCGCGGTGACCCTGGCTCCCGTCCAAACGCCGGAATGGTGGGACGAAGCCACGGTGCCGGAGATCCTTAACGCCTACGAGATCTCCAACGCCTGGGCCGAGCACGAACCACGCGCGGCCCAGGCTGAGGAGACGCTGCGTCTGGCGACGGCCGAGCGTTACGGCTTCGACCCGGCGAAGCTGCTGCAGGAGGGCCACCAGTTCACTGAGCACTTGAAGAACACGGATCCCGCGCGCCTGGCCGAGGCGCAGCGCTGGGCCCGCGTGTCCCAGTGGGAAGGCCCTCCGTCGTTCTATCCGGAGGCGCAGAAGATTCGCACACTGCTGCGAGACTACGACCAGGCCGTGGCGGCCGACCTGCGAAACTCTGCGAAGGCTGAGGGGATCCCCGTTGCCGAGGTAGAACAGAAGGCTTCCGTCACCGAGTTGGCATCAGTAATCCAGGAGCCCGCGCTGAAAAGCGGGCTCGATCAGCAGGCGCGCGAAACTGCGGCGTGGGCTTGGCTGCGAAAGACAGACCCCGCCCGGGCCAAGGAGGGCGATGCTCTGTGGGGGAGTTGGATGGAGGGTGATGAGGTCACGTCCCACCAGAAGTTCACGAATCAGATCGTCAGCGAGTGGGAGGCGGCACAGGAAGCCGCGTCGGTGACGTTGGAGGGCGCCGAGACCCGGCAAGGCGACGCACTAGCCGAGGATGCCCGGCAGCAGCTCGCGGCCGCCGAGCAGGACAAGGACCGGGCAGCCCGGCTGTCCCGGGAAGCGGAACAGCCGGCACAATCCGATCTTGACCAGGCTCGCGCGTGGGCGCTGCAGAATGATCCGGAGTACGCCTCCAAGGTGGCATCCGAACAGGAGCGCTTTGACCGCGAGCTCGTGGACCGGTGGAAGGGTTCCGGGGATCCCGACAAGGCGGCGCAGGCTGCCGACGTCCGGCAGGACGCCAAGCAGCGCGAGGCAGCCGGGGACAAGGCGGCAGCCAAGGCCGGTGCCGCTTACGATCGTGCCGCGCAGTTGGAGGCCGACGCCGCACGGATGCGCGCTGCAGGCGCCCCCGAGAAGGCGGTGGCAGCCAAGCAGTTCGGGGAGGCCCAGCAGAAATTTCCCATCTCCCACGCCGCGGCCGGTGGCGGGAAGGCTGTCGGCAAGGTCAAAGCCAACCCCGTTCAGCAGTCCCGCGCCCAGGGCAAGCACATGACCCAGGGCCGGTAAGTAAGTGAAAGGGGAGGGGAGTGTGCCCGTCGCCACGGCAGCGGGCATGAAACGGCAGTCCGCGCACCAGCGCGGGCGTCACGCCACCTCCTGAGCCAGGAACACGCGAAGGCCCGGCACCGGTTCAAGACGGTGCCGGGCCTTCGCGTGTTCGGAGATCTCTGTCAGGCGATGCCGAGGAAGACAAGCAGCGCCCGCTCCACCTCGACCATCTCCGTTGCCGTTAGGTGCCCCACCCGCTTGTGAGCGTTGGCCAGGGGCACGGTGGTCAGCTTGTCGATCATGAGCTGGCTTTTCTGCGTCAGGCCCGTCCGCGCGGAGGGTTCCACCTGGATCCGCAGCAGCGGTGCATCTTTCAAGGTGGAGGTCAGGGGGATCACCGTCACGGAGCCCACATCATCGAACCGGTCATCCTGGATGACCAGCGCCGGGCGCGGTTTGGAGGCGTATCCGCCGCCGGCCACCGTCCAGATCTCGCCCCTCACTCCTCATCCCAGGACACGGAGACCGCGTCGATCCACTCGTGAATGTCCTCGTGTCGGTCGGACTCCGCCACGATGGCGCTCTGCCGCTTCGCCTCCTCAGCGAAAGACTTGGAGCGGGTGTCCGGGACCCACACCTGAATCGGCCGGAAGCCTGCTTCACGCATCCGGCGCCTGTGCTCACTGACTCGATCCTTCACACTCATACCCCCATTGTTTCATGTAACACGCGTGGGTGGTAGAGCGCGATTCGGTCTACGGGACTTGTAGGGTTCCGACAGGCCGGCCGCTGCGTCGACCAGGACGCCGGCGGAACCGACTTTTCCGGAATCACGCGGTTCTTCCGCTCTGGCCCGAAAACGGTGGTTGTAGGAGTCCCACAACGCACCGGAGCCCAGCACCTGGGGTGCTGGGCTCCGTTATCCGGCAGCGGGGGACTGCCAGTCTGAGGGGGCCTACTCGCGGGCCTTGGCCCAGATGAAGAGCCCGACGATAGCGGCCAGGCCGATGATGCCCATGGTGTAGTCGCCCGTGGCCATGTGGGCCTGGGCGGCGTTGCGCGTCAGCCCTTCCCAGATGCCGGTAAAGGCCACTGTGCCGGTCACGACGATGCCGATCACGTGCGGGAGCCAGCCTCCCGAGGTGTTCTCCACGGCGGAGAACCAGGCTCCCAGCGCGGCGACGACGAACAGGCCGAAGAGCCCCCACGCCCACGGCCCCTCCGTGTGCCGGGCCATGTTCGGGTACGCAACGAAGAACAGGAAGATGTAGCTGGCGAACGCGCCCAATCCCCACAGCCCTGACCTGTACTGGGCCAGTGCGGGGCCGAACCAGGCCAGGAAGATCCCGACGGCGACGAACGCCCACCAGAGGATCCAGGCGGTGGCGTTCCAGTCGGTTTCAAACTCCACAGCGGGAGGGGCCTGCAGTGCAAGGACAAGTTTCTGCATCACAGCCCCTTGGCAACGGCCGCGGTGGCGGCCAGCCAGGCCCGCTGCGTGGCGGGCTGGAGCGCGTCGTGACGGATCACCCCGTCCGTCAGGGCCTCGTCAAAGGGGATGATGACGACTTCGCGCACGTACTCCCGGAACTTCTCCGCGTGCTTCAAGGCGGCATCCCTTCGGCCTTTCTGTTCCTCGGAGACGATGACGACGGCGTTCTCCGTCAGCTTCGCGGAGCGCTCATCCCGGCGTGCCAGACCCTGCAGGGTCAGGCGGGCGGACTCCACCCGGTCCTTCGCCGTCGTCATCGGCACCACCAGCTGGTCCGCATGCTCGATCGTGCGGCGCCAGTTGGAGGCCCGGTGGTTATTGCCGGTGTCCATGATGAGCAGGTTGTAATAGCGGGAGAGCACCGCGTGGATCGTATCCACTTCGGTGGCGGAGATCTCGTGCTCCCCGTCGATGTCCTGATCCGAGAGCAAGGCATCGAACTTGTCGCGGGTCTGGCGGTGGACGAAACCGCCGATGTCGGCCGCGCGGGCAGTGTCCGCGAGCAGCTGCTCAGCCCGTGCAATCACGTTCAGAGCAGAGGCCCGGTGGTCGGAGCAGTCAATCCTCTGCCACATAGACCCCGTGGACTCATTGTTGTCCCAGGCGCAGACGGTAAGACCCGCACGGCCGAACGTGGCGGCCAGGTTGACTACTGTCGGGGTTTTCGCCGCGCCGCCCTTCTGGTTCACCACGGCGATGGTGCGCGGACCCGGATAGGTCCGGGCCACCAGGTGCTCGTCCTCACGTTCCGCGAGCTCCACAGCTCCCGGGGCAAGGCGCAGACCCACGCCAAGCCCGTTCATCCGGCCCTGCCAGCCCTTCAGGGCAGGGGCTACGTGCTCCTCAACCTCCAGGAAGGAGGCCGAGTCACGCAGTGATTTCCGGGACGGCAGATCCGCCGGGGCAGCGGGGAGCGCCGCCAGTGGCGTCTCAGGCGTGGCCGCCGGTCCCGGCAGCACGGCTGCTGGAGCCGTCTCCAGTCCGGTGCGTGCTCTGTCAGCGGGCCGCGGCCGCGATGCCGGAGGAGCTGCAGGTGTCGTCTCCACCGGGGCGGTGGCCGGGTTCAGTTGGCCTTCGCCGTCCACCGTGAACCAGTTCGCGGTGGACGTCGCCTCGTCCGTGCTGTGCACCAGGACGTCGGCGCCGGTGTTCTTCGCTTCCTCAGCGAAGATCCCCAGGGCCTGGGTGAAGGCATCCTCGACATCCAGGTGCTCGCCGTCGACACTCACGGCGCCGTCAGTGTCCACGACCAGCTTGTGCCAGCGGGCGGCGGTTTCGGTGTTGTTCATTGTTCTGCTCCTTCATCCTCGGTAGGTGTGCGCAGGGCTTCCGGCGCGGGTTCGGTGGGGTACACGTCCAGGGCGTCGCTGTGATCGCTCTTGCACATGCGTAACGGGCCGTTCTCGGCCATGATCCGATCGAAGTGCCGGTCCGCGTGTTCCAGAATCCACGCGGAGATCGCCGTGCCGCCTTCCGCGTGGGCGACTTCCCACGCGAACCAGGCGGCATTGATCCGGCCGACGACGCTGCGGTGCAGCCACCACTTGGTGCACCACGTCATCTGCGGATGAGCCCGGTTCTTCGCGTTCGGGGCGGCGTCGTGCAGCTCGTAGTACACGGAGAAGGTACGGGCGTAGAAGTCGTACACGTCCCGGTGGACTGGCTTGGCCTCCTCCTCGGCCTCGCCCGGCACTTCCACCTCCGGGGCTGGCGCTTGGCCCGGTTTCAGGAGGCTGTCGGTCAGCCAGGCGTCAAGCGCCGCCTGGGACCACTTTGCGGTGCCGCCGGCATGCACGGCTGCCGCCGGGGCGTCGCCGGCCATGACCATCCGCCGGAACGCGGCCACGGTGATCTTCCCGCCCACCGTTTCGGAGAACAGCGAAGCGGCTTCGGCGGCCGTAAGGTAAAAGTCCTTACCGTCCGGGGACACTTCGATGTCCACGGTTTCGGCTTCGGCGGCCTCCGCTTCCAGCACGTCCAGCCAGGCATCCAGGACGATCTGTGACCAGCGCGGCGAATCGGCCTCCGGATCGACCATTTCCGGGGCTTCGCCGTCGATCACCATTCGCCGGAACGAAGCTGGCGTGGTCTTTTTGCCCAGCCGTTCGGTCATCATGGCGGCCGCTTCGCTGGCGCTTACGTCGAAGTCCAGACCGGTCTCGCGCCGTACCGGCTGGACTTCGGAACTTTCGGCTTCGGCCGCGCCGCCGTCCTCCTCCTCATCCGGCGGCGGGTAGTCCTCTGGATCCGCCGGCGGTTCCCCGATGGGCAGGTCATCGTGGAGTTCGACGGCCGGCCCGTCGACGACTTCGCCGCTCTCGGGGTCGAAATTGATGCTCACACCGCTGCCCCTGCCGTCATGTCGGGGTCAGCAAGGCTGGCCTGGTACTCCCCCAGCTCTTCCGCCAGGGTTTCTTCCGCCTGTGCGTCGAACCGCTTCACCGATGCCTCTACTGCTGCAGCCTGTGGGCTGGCCATCCACGGGACAGTCCGTACCAGCATGGCGCGGTTTCCCGAGGAAAGCAGGATCGCCCTGCCACGCGGAAGGGCCTGCAGCTCCGCGGCGTCGAAGATCCGGTCCCGGTGCTCCTGCCGGGGACCGGCCGAGGCGCCACGGCTACCCGGGGTCGTGTAGTAGTAGTCCCCGACGGCGCTGGAGATCAGCTCCAACAACGGCCCGGGCAGGTTGCCGCCGCCGTAGATCCTGTGGTTGGAGGCGTCCATGAGGGCCTTCATGCCGTGTTCGCCCCACACCCGCACGCCTTGGGAGTACGACTGCAGGAAGGTCCACACCAGGATGCCCTGGGATCCAAAGAACGAATACAGCTTCGGTAGACGCGGCCACGGGCAGACGTTGGCGGCTTCGTCCAGCACGCACACCATCGGCACCGACAGCCGCCCTTTCGGTTCCAGCTTCGCCTTCGCCCGGGCTTCCTCGATCACGGATTGGGTCAGGGCCGTGATCAGAGCCTTGGCCGGCCCGTCGTCGGTGGAGAGCAGGTAGATGGTGTTCTTTCCCTCCATGAACTTCGCGGCATCGAAGATCATCCGCCCGGCGCCGTCCTCTTCGCCCGGGCGCGGGTTCACCCAGTCCATGAGTTGCTCATCGAGCAGGCACTTCACAAAGGCCTGGGCGGTGGAGAACACGCCCGAACGCTCCTGCGGGGAGTCCCCGCTGTAGAGGCCGACCAGCTGGTTCGTCACATCCCGGAACTCGGTCTCATCCAGGATCTGCAACGGCACCGGGTTCTCGGCCGCGGGCTCAGCCAACCAGGCGATGATCTCCCGCAGGAAATACTTCGGCCCCGTGTAGCTGTGGGGCTTCTCCGTCCAGCCCTGGCTGACCGACGCGGCCAGGAACAAGGCAGCCAGGAGCGACTTCCCACGCTGCGGGAAGAAATCAAGCCCCTGGGATTTCACCGCCGCTTCCGCGCCGGCCCCGGCCACGGCCTCGAAGATATCGGCCAGCTCATCGGCCTTCCGCGACGTCGTGGTGTCGCGCAGCAGCTCCACCCGCCAGCCTTGATCCTCCGTCGTGGCGATGCCTTCCGGATCCGCCACGAACACCCGCCCCATCTCCTCACGGAGGGCCCGGGTGTGGTGGTGCAAGTCGTTCTTGTTCGTCGTGACCAGCAGCGGGCCGTGAGCGGCCAGGATGAACGGCACCGCGTAGGCGGTGCTCTTGCCGGTCCGGGGCCCGGCGAACACCAGGCCCACGTCCTCAAGCGACGCCCACAACTCCTTGCCGCCGTTGACCGACATGCCCAGGGGCAGGCCAATGAACATCGGCCCAACCGGCACCGCCTTCTTCTTCGGCTTCGACATCAACGCCAGGTTCACTTGCCCGCTCCCTTCACTCCGAGTTTCCGAGCCTTCTTCTCCACGGCCTTGCGCGACAGCGAGGCGGCTTCCTTCGGGGAAGCCATGTGCTGGGCCGCGACGTCCACCCAGGACGGCCGCGTACTGTACTTGCCCAGGAACGCCGTCGCGCCCCAGAAGACCAGGCCCAGCGCGACGGCCACGGCGCCCATGGCGGCGAAGTACAGGCCGCCGAACGTCAGCCGGTGCTCCGTGAAGCCGATGATGACGTCCACCGGGACCATGGTTTTCCCGGTCGCCCAGTAGGCGCCCAGGGACAGGCCAGCGATGACCGATACCAGCAGGACGGCCAAGATGGTGACGAAGACCCGCGCGGGAAGATCCCGGCGCTTCTGCCAGCGGTTTCTGGTGGGTGCACCCATCGGTTCGTCCTTCTCAGCTCTGGTTCCGGAAACGGCTGTCGGTGATGTGGTTGTCCGACTGGACGTCGGTCTGGACCATCTTCACGGGGATCCCCACGCGGCCCTCCACCTTGAACAGCACCTTTCCCGCTCCCGGGGGAGGGTTGGGCTTGCCGTCCCTCTTCAACAGGCGCCGCTTAGGCTGGTGCCAGGCCGGGGCGGCGTTGAAGCCGCGCACCAGGCGGATCTCATCATCGGTCATGGGACGGATGCGGCTGAGCGTCTGCAGGTCCTCTTCGGTCAGCGCCATGACCGCGATGAGTCCGCAGCGCTCCACCAGGCCCTTGGCCTTCGGCCGGTCCTGGACGTTCGGCAGGGACTCCAGATCCTTCGGGGAGTGCGTGGCCTTCATCTCGGCCACGCCCTCGCTCCGGTTGGTCCGGCCCAGCCGGTCCACCCGGTCCACGATCCCTTCGCAAGCGCGCAGCGGGAACCAGAACTCGTCCATGAACGTGCTGTATCCGCGCCACTTGATCCCGGGCACGTACAGTTCCCCGGCCTCTAGGGCCTCCTCAGCTTTGCGCTGCTCGTGCAGGGCCAGCTCCCAGTGGGCGTCGATGATATCCATGCCCGACGACCAGGACGCCAGCATCGCCGCTGACAGCAGCCGGGTGTTGGACTCAGGGACCGAGGCCGTGTCAAAGCACCATCCGCCCGGGTTGCCCGGGTT
Organism: Arthrobacter sp. GAS37; assembly: GCF_044908325.1. Lineage (NCBI taxonomy): Bacteria > Bacillati > Actinomycetota > Actinomycetes > Micrococcales > Micrococcaceae > Arthrobacter > Arthrobacter sp. GAS37. The sequence continues at coordinate 7,256 of NZ_JBIYDB010000050.1, read as the reverse complement.
GAACGTGATGGACTCCTCACCGCCGAGCATCCGGCCCAGCTCCCCGGAGAGCATGGACCGGATCGTCTCGCCCAGACGCTGGTACCGGGCGTGGAACTGCTCCGCCGTCGTCATGCCCAGCATCCCCAACGTCCGCTCGGACGGGGTGTTGAACGCCTCCAGAAGGTGCCCGGTGACCGGGCGCCGGTTCCGCTCCCGTCCGTCATCGACCAGGCATTCCAGCGCCGTGTCCTCAATGTCCTCCAGCGGGATCCCGCGAGAGGTCCGGGTGAGCAGCTGCACCAGCTGGATCGACTTATCCCGTGCGAGCTCCAGAAGCTCCTGGCCGATCTGGCCGCCGATCTCCGCGGCCGCCGTCCCCAGGGGACCGTCCGAAAGGAGGTTGAAGCGGTCCGTCTTGCCCGGGCCGAAGGAGTACACCTCCCCGCCCAGGGCCTCCGTGAACTTAGTGTGCTCGTCCTTCTTGATCGGATTGAACACGCCCGGGGTGATCCCGCGGGCGGCCTGCCCGTACAGGATGGTCTGCGCCGTGCTGCTCTTGCCGACACCGTTGATGCCGAACATGAAGCACGACGGCGAGGTGATCACCGACTCCCGGTACAGCGACTCATGATCCATGGCGACCGCGGCGTGAGACTTCATGTCGCGGCCGAGCGGGGAGCCGTTCGTCGGACGGGCGGACCCGGAAACGAACGGATTGATCCCGCAGAGCTGCACGGACGTGCTGTACCACTCCGGCACGTTCGGGAAACGGCCCCACCGGCCGCCCATGCGGCCCGCGAACCCGTTCATCTTCCGCTCCAGGACCTCCGGCCGGTACGGGGCTTTCTTGAACGTCACGCCAGCCATCACATGCCCTCCGCTACGGTGTCAACGATGTCCTTGTACTCCCAGGGCAGGATGCCCAGGGGCAGGGTGGCGTGGAATGCGGAGGAAACCCCGTAATCCACGAACCGGTACGTCAGCTTGGTTGATTCCAGGAGGTTCTTCAGCTTCTGGGTGGCCTCCCGGTAGGCCTTCTTCGTCGGTTCGAAGGTCACCGTGACCATCAGGCTGAACGCCTGCATGGCGGCACCGTCCACCAGGTCGGATTCGTTTTTCTTCGCCAGCTGGACCTTGTTCTCATCGAAGGCTGACGCCATCGATTTGGCCGACGCCGACGTGCGGGTGGAGCGGCGCAGCTGCTCGGCCTTCTTCAACGCCTCACCGGAAGACAGCGGCCGGTAGAAGACCGTGACCCGCTTGCGCAGGAACTTGGTGGCCGGGGCGAAAAGCTTCTTGAACGTCTTCTCCGTGATGTGGATCCGCGGCGGGATCACCATCACGGCCGTCATGGACGCAACGCCGTCGTGGAACGCCACCCGCGTGGGGAAATCATCGAAGTAATCCGGGCCTGCCTCGCTCAGCCGCATCGGATTCTCGTGGCCCAACAGATCATCCGTGGCCGCCTCGATGGCCCGGTGCGGGTTGTAAGCGATCTGCACGACCCGTGCCAGGTCCTCCGAGGTCCCCACAGCGGGCATCCCCCCACCGGAGGCATAAAGGAAATCACGGTGGTAAGGCAGCTTGCCCGCGACTTCAGCGGTGGCTTCCTCCAGATCCTCACCCACCGACTTCACGTCCCACACCACCGTGCCGTGCACCGACGTATCGGTGAAAAAGTCCGGGAGCTGGGCCGTGGCCTGGGCATGGGCTTCCTTCGCGGCCGCGGGCGCCCACTCGGCCACGTGCCCCTCCAGCTTCTGCACCAGAGGCTTCTTCGACAGCAGCGCCGACTCCACCGTGATCGTCGCGCCGGCAATCGAGGTGTCCTCCGAAAGATCGGCAATCCATCCGCCGAACGTCTCCACCTGCGCATCCAGCATGCCCTGGGGCAGCAGATCAGCCCCGTCCGGGACGCACGTCAACGTCGCCGCGAGCTTGCCCACGGAGCGGTGATGCAGCAGCGTGAACGACTCCCCCTCGCCGTCCGTGCCGTTCAGCTCCTCAATGTCCGCCAGCGCCCCCGGCAACGCCCACAACTGGCCGGCGGGCAGCCCGGAGAACAGACCCGTCCGGTACTGCGTCGCCCCGGTGTCCTTGCGCCGCTTCTGGCTCGCGCGTTCCAGAACGCGGGCGGCGATAGTCCGGCCCGCGTCCATCTCACCGAAGCGGAACATGAACAGAAACACGAAGATCAAGCCCAGCAGCAGGGCCAGGAGACCACCGAGGAAGTTCCCGAAGATGAAACAGACCACCATGAGCATCACGGCAATCACCACGCTCATCCAGCCAATCATCGACAGGCCACCCATCGTTGCAGGAGCAGCACTCAGCCAGTTCCCGAACTTGACCTTCTCCTTCTCACTCATTCCCGGACCCCTTCCCCTGCCCAAGCGCTCTCCATGCTTTCCAGACGGTCAAGAAGGCTCTTGCCCTTGCCCGGGCGCCCGAACACGAAGACTGAAGGACTCGTGCCCGAGGCGTGCCGCAACTGCTTCGTCTTCCTGATCGCATCTTTCGTGGACAGGGGCTGATATGACACCGTGACCCGCTTAGCCGTGTCGTCTTTCTCGTTCTCGCTCATTCTGTGACCATCCCTTCAGCTCCTCCGTCATTACTGTCTCCACCGTCCAGCGCCCCTTGGGCCGCTTGCCAGCCGCTCCCTCCGCCATTGCCGCCGTCACCAGTGCCCGAGGCACCGCCAGCAGCACCGCCACCACCGTCTGTTGAGCCGCTGGTCGAAGAGGAACCGCCTGCCGGACCATTCGAGGAGGAACCGTCCGCGCCATCGGCGGCGTGCTTGCCCGCACCGCCGTCCTGCCCGTTAGCGCCACCAGCGCCTTCACCACCAGCCGCACCGCCACCAGCTGCACCGCCACCAGCTGCGCCGCCACCAGCAGTGGCGCCGGCGGCTCCTCCACCAGCTGCACCGCCGCCGGCACCAGCCCCGGCTGCGCCGCCGGCACCTGAAGCACCAGCCGCAGCCGAGGCGCCGCCCGTGAATACGGCAGCACCGATAGCGACACCAGCACCCACCACCGCGGCCGTGATTCCCATGGCCATCACGCCGCCGGCCATCTTCCCCAGGGCTGACGCGACAGGGGCGAGGACGCGCATGAGAGCCGGCAGGGCCGCCACTGCCAGAACGATCAGGATCCAACCACTGACCACTCCCCCGATGCCGTCCTGCCCGTTCTTCAGCCGCCAGGCCATGGCATAGATCGACGCCGCCAACGGGGAGTAAATCACGAACGCCAGCAGCCACTGCGTCACGCTGTCGAAACTCTTCTTGCCGCCCTCCAACATCGCGGCCGCGGCCGCGACCGGCCAGAACCCGGCCAGCAGCGGCAAGACCGCGCCCCGAATAAACATCAGCGCCCACTGGCACAGCACCGTCAGGATCCCGAACAGGCCCAGAATGATCGCCAGCCCCGGAATCGCCAACACCGCCCCGGCAGCGACAACAAACGTTGACGTATCCAGCCCGGCAGCGGCCAAGATCCACTTCCCGAAGGCGTCACCGCCCACCACGAACACCTGAATCGCCAAAGACCCCGCGAAGGAGACAAACGCGACCTTCGCCAGCGTCTCCAACGCATCCCGGGCCGGGCGGCCGTTCTGATCCCGCATAACCTTGATCCCGGCGAACATCAGGCCAATCGTCACCAGAAACACAGAGACAACGGACACGGTCGTCTGGAACCACTCCACACTCGGGCCGGTCATATCGACCGTGACGCCCTTACCCAGCCACGACGTCGCAAACTCCTTCAGAATGCTGTCGTAGCCCTTCATCATGGCCTCCGCGAAATTACTCACACCGTCATTCGTGACCTGCTGGACTGCACAACCAACAGCGTTCGTTGCAACGGCAACGGGGTTGCTGCAATCAGCCATTGCTGCCCCCCCACTCAACAAACTGCCCCTTCACAGGAGCGGACGGGGAACCCGTCCAAGTCGCACCGCTATCTAGGACCTTTATGTGCCAGCTCCCGTCCTTCCAGACAACGGTGTACGGGAACCCCGTGTAACCGCTCTGAGAGCCTGGGGTGCTGAAAACGACGGTTATCTGAGCTTCGTCAGGAGTGAATGCATCCACGATGAACCCCGCGGCTGTCCAACCGGCCTGCGCGATTTTCTGCGAGCTACCTGGGGTGGCCCCATTCTTGAAAACCGACTTGCCCGGAGAGTCAAGAACGTAGGCATCCACAGCACCGCGAGGATTCGCAGACGTCCACATCAGGTAAGTAGCTGTCGTCTCGAACAGGGCCGCTCCGAGGGGGGAACGGGCGAAGCAGACGGGGAACCCGTCCTTGCTCTTGGTCGGCCCCACGGCCGCGGAGACCGGCCAGGTCAGACCCTGGGCAGCTGCCCACCGCAGATCCGAGGGCAGCTTCGGGCGGAACGAGGTATCCCCCACCGGGACGCTACACGCCCCGGCATCCGCAGTCGGCGCGTCCGTCTGGACCGGGGCCGCCCCGCTCGGCTGGGCTCCCTGAGCGCCAGGCTTCACAGGCGCCACGAAGGAGAGCACGATCCCCGCAATGACCACAATGACCACCAGCCCCAGGACAACCAAGGCCCCTACCCCGGTGGCCTTGTGGTTCCAGGCACGCTTGATCAGGTTCGCCATGAGCCTCAGCCGTTCAGCGTCTTCACGCAGTCGGTGGACCCGGACGGGATGAAGGCAGCAGCCACACCCGCGGCGATAGCCACGAGAACGGCACCGCCAATCCAGATCAGAAGGGACTTCATCATCGCCCCGCCGTCACCGCGCTTGTGCTCGAACCACCAACCCACGCCCACGAAGATCAGCGTCACCACAGCCATGGCGCCCGCGACGATCAAAGACCAGAGCTTGAAGGTGTCCAACGCGTTCTGCGCCTGATCCGGCAGGCACAAGGGCTTCACTGGCACAGAGGTAATGATCCGTGCCTTGATTACTTCGAACTGACTCACTTGTTGATTCCTCTCTCGATTTCCACGTATCCCCGGGGCACCCTGACGCGGGCGGCGGCCAGCTGATCCGCCACCCGCTGCACGGGCTTGGCGATCACCCCAGCCACGGACCTGGGATCATCCAGGCCCCGAAGCTTGACCATCCACGGCACCTCGACCACCGGCACCACGGATGCAAGAACTTTGAGTTCCCGCGCAGCCGCGGGAAGATGCCGGCCCGGCGCATCAGCAACGACCAGGAACGCCCGGAAGCGCTCCACGCCATGCGCCTTCACCAAGGCCTTGGCCGAGGTCAACGCCGGAGGAGTCGCCCGGCACACAGCCGTCACCACTCCCTCCTCCGGCATGACCAGGCCGTGATCTCCACCGTCCAGCAGAGCCGCCCACGTGGACGTCCCTGCCCCGTGGTGCACACCCACGAACGGTGCTGCCGGAACGGTGAACGTCCCGGCCGGGAACAGCCACTCCGCCGCGCTCACTGCGCGTCCTTCGCAGGCAACACGTTCGCGGCCAGCCACGGTGCACCAGCGGCGGCGCGCGTCATGATGACCACCCAATCCCCCGCGTTCGTGCCGAACTTCACCCGGATCTGGTGCCCGTCCGGCACCGCCGCGGGAACCACGGACGGGGCCGTGGTGATCTTCCGGACCGGCAACCGCGACGGCTGAATGTACTGGGCATCCTGGGCATACCCGGTGGTGAGCAGCGGCGCCAGCGCCTGGAACCACGCATCCTTTGACTTGGCCACGTCCGTGTAGGCCCCCATGACCTTCACCGCGGCATCCACGCCGGCCTTCTCGCTGTCCGCGTCGGCCGGCAGCGACGCCGGACCGGTGTAGTTCGCCTGGGGCACGTCCTGGCACGAGAGGCTGCAGGACGGCGACGGGGACGGAGCCGGAGCCGCGGCCTTCTGATCGGACACCAGAGCCGCCCGCCAGTAAAACCCGGCGGCCACCAAGACCAGGAGCACAATCGCGGCCACTGCCAGGAAAACCTTCTTGTTCATCACATAGCCGCCTTCTGGAACTCTTCCTTGCTGGGGATGTACAGGTACCCGGACGGCCGGTCCGGGTTGATCGTCAGCGTGTAGTAGGCCCCGTTCGGGGGGATGCCGAAGTTGTAGCCCTCCTCGATCACGCGCCCATCGGCCGTGATCTCCTTGACTACGGCCACATGGCCGTAAGCGCTGGAAGCACCGTTCACGCCCGCGCCGTACCAGACGATGGCACCGACCTTCGGCGTCTTCGACACGGTCCAGCCCGCCCGCGCCCAGGCAGAGCCCCAGGTGGCCGCGTTGCCCGGGCCAAGCTTGGAGGAGCTGAGCGGCTGGAGCCCGAGCTGCTGCACGACCCGCCACCAGGCGAAATCCGTGCAGTTCCGGTAGGCCAGGTTCGTCACGGGGTTGTTCTCGTTGAACGGGCCGTCCTTCCACGGGTAGTCATCCCCGGCACCGGAGGATCCCGGAAGACCGGCTGACGCGCAGCCGCCCGTCCCGGACTGGATCTTCCCGCCCGTGATCGCAGCCAGGACGTCACGCGCTGCGGGAATGAACTTGGTGTACCCGGCGGCGGAGTAGTTGCCCTGGACCCGGTGCGCTGCTTCGTCCGGCGCCAGGCCCTGCCAGCCCTGTGACTTCATCAGTGCCTTGAAGAACGTGGCTGCGGCCTTCGCCGGGTCCGTCACGTCCGCTTTCGTGCCCCACGGATTACCGGGCAGGCACCACTGCTGCTGGAACAAGCCCAAGCTGCACGTAAGCGAACCGTCAGGATTGGTCACGCCGTGAATGTCGTCCCCGTAATTGAGGTTCTTCAACCCGGACTCCCCCATGGCCGTCATGACACCGACCAGAAGGCCCTCAGCAGGAACGCCCATCTGTTGCCCGGTCTTCACGATCGTGACCGCGTTGCCCAGCTGCACCCCGCCATACCCGGCAACCATGCCATCCGGGGCACTCACGGTCACGTTCCCCGCAGGCGAGCAAGCGGCCAGAGCGCCGTCCTTACCGCCCGCGCCCATGATCATGACCACGACAAGCAGCGGGATCATGACGGCCGCCAGGACCAAACCGATGGCGGCCTTCACCGGCGCCACCACCGGCCAGCGGCCGGCGCCTCCACAGACCCCTCGATGACCGAGCCGTCAACGCCCAGCACCAGCTCCAGCACCAGATCACCGTCCGTGACCCGTACCGGCCACGGCCCAGGAGCGGTGACCACGGAGGCCACGCGCGCCAGGATGACCGCGGGAGCGGACGATCCAGGGGGCACGACTACCGGGCGGCCGTCCACGGACCACATAGGACCCACCATGCGCGC
>NZ_JBIYDB010000049.1:0-25857 GCF_044908325.1 Arthrobacter sp. GAS37 | reverse complement strand
TGGATGCAGGGACACGCCTGCAGCGTCTGGTTCACGCGTCAAGCGGGTCGTTCTACGGGCCTGGCGGGCTCAGGAACACGTCGACTGTTGATTAGACATCTACCGTGGAAAGTCCTCCTGACCTGGAAACTGGCTGGAGCCCGGAACCGGCTTATCATCGAAGCGCGGCAACCCGTCCGGGGTTCGGGTTTCTTTGTTTGTCCCAGACTGTTCACAGGAACGTACGGGTCGCCTGATCCGCTGCGTGAGAGGACTGAGCAGGGCGTTCAAGGACGGCTCCCTCGTGAAACTCTTACTCAATCCAGAAAACGCCCGGCACCTCATCTTCGAAGTTGGCCGGACCACGTCATTTTAGGCCCGGCGTGCACTAGCCTTCCTATGACAGGTCCACAGATGGGGGTGGAGACCATCAAATGCGTGGCTGACCACCCCGGTAATTAGCGCCCGTCTATGCCCGCTTCCCTTGTGACCGTTCCGAGGCGGGGAGCCAGCGGGAGAGCCTGGCCACGGAGACGCCGAGGTCGCGGGCGACGTCCACTGCGGGGGTCCCTTGAATTACGATTTCACCGCTTGAGTCCCTCAGCCGCCAAATCTTATTTGACACAGGGGATATTGCCGCCTTGGAGGGCTCCCGTGGAGTCGGCATAGGTGCTGGTGCTGGGGGTCGGTGCAGGGTTGGCCGATGCCGGGTTGGCGGGCGCTGGGGTTTCAGGTGCTGCGTTCGCGGGAGCCGGGGGCATGTGCTGCGTTCGCGGGAGCCGGGGGCATGTGCCGGGTCTGGGGTGGTGGTCCTTGCACCGGGCGTCGGCTTGCGGGACGGTGTGCCATCGAATAGGAGTCGATCCGGATTTGGCTTCCGTGCCACTGGGGCAGCCGATCGCCTAGCCGACAACGGATCACGTATGGGCACTCGGCGATTGCGGGTGGCTAGGCAGACTTCAGTGACTCCGATGGCGTGGTCGAGTGCACCGCGTCGACGGGAAAGCGGCCCGGGTTGCGTTTTGCCCACAGCAGTAGTCCGATGTAAGCGAGATCGAAGACGCTGCAGAGCAGGCCGGTGCCGATCACGAAGACGGAGTTGGCGAGGAACCCGATGAGGATAGTCGGCGCGAGCGTCCCGATCCACTTGGCAACCGCAATCAGGAGGCTCTGTCCTCGCGGGCCACGGCGGGCCACGAACATTGCGATGAACAATCCCGACATCAGGAGGTTCTGCAGGAAAGCGCTGTACGCCGCAGCTTTGTTCCCTGCCATGCCGAATTCAGCGATGAACAGCCACTGAATCAGGAACGAGGTCACGATGATCGCCACGCCCCACGCGATGAAGAGGGGCCGGGAAATGAAGCCGGGGAGCTCGTGGCGCCCGTAGCGGAAGAAGGTCACCAGGATGAAGACATCCGCGAGAGCCCAGGTCAGGTTCACCCACGCTTGCACCCCGGGATCGACGGCGAGGTCGTGCACAGCGTACGTCCATTCCCATGCAATGTTGAGCCCCAGGGCCGCGATCGGCATCGCATAGGTCTTGTACTTGAATCCGAGGCGGATTGCCTGGATGTACACGATTGTCCAGGCGATCCCGCTGAGCGCGGTCAGAAACAGGTCCATGAATGTTCTCCTAGTGAGGTGATGTGGCGAATCTGCGGATGAGGTCGGCGACGGCGTCGCGGAGTACGCCGTCGTCGGTGGAGTCACCCCGTGCGAGGTGACTGAGAATGAGGCCCTGGATGCTCGAACCGAGGTTCAGTGCGGTCCTCCGGTCGGCGACGTAGGGCGTCAGCAGGTTGGCGAGGTATCCGTCGAGTTCGCCGATGACGGGTTGCAGCGAACTGTCGTGACTGGAGGCCAGAATCATCTCGAATACCGCGATCGTGTCCTCACGCCTGACGTCCACGAGCGTCGCGGAATAGTCAGCGGCAAGTTCCGGGATGAGTTCAGGCTCATCGAGGTGGGCTTCGACCAGGGCGCGGAACGCGAGTCCGATGCGCGAACCCGCGTGCCCGAAGGCGGCCTGACGAAGGTCGCTGATCCCGGGGAAGTGGTACGTGACGGAGGCGAGCGAGACGTCCGCCTCCGAAGCGACCGCGCGGTGGGTGAGCCGACCGGCGCCAGCAGAAGCGATGACCGCAACCGCGGCGTCGAGCAGCAACTCGCGGCGCGCCTGACCCCGCTCCCGCCGCCCATCGGTATCCGTTGCCATAACCCTCCTCACTATCGGTACAAATGTACCGTAATCATGAGATTTGGGGAACCCGGCGACGAGACTCACCTACTTGGCCTACCAGGCCGCCCGGCACGTTTTACGCAAAGGATTTGCCAGGCGGCCACGTCTCGAGTGCAGTTGATCGACCGGGAGAAATTCCCAGTCGAAGCTTTGGTTTTTCGACCCACTCTCCTGGCTGAATATTCGCGCTGTTGGGGTCCATCTGTCGTGTGTTTGGGGGCCGGTGGGCAGAGCGTGCGGTAGCGGTCTTGGGTGCCGGTAGTGGCGTGCTTGGGGGCCACCAAGTTTAGGCTCCTTCCGTCGTGTGTATAGGGCGCACGGCGGAAGGAGTAAACATCAATGGTACGGAAGATCAGAGCGAAGCTCGTGTTGCAGTTGCGCGCCGAGGGCCTGTCCGGGCGGGCGATTGCGGCATCGCAGGGAATGTCGCGGAAGAGCATCACGGCGGTGCTGGAGGCTGCCGATGCGGCCGGTGTGGTTTGGGACGATATCGCCGACAGCTCGGATCGCGAGGTGTATGCCCGGTTGTTCCCGGGCCGCGGTGAGCATCAGAGCGTGTTCGCGCAGCCGGACTGGGACCAGGTCCACCGGGAGATGGCCCGGGTCGGGGTGACGCTGAAGCTGCTGCATGGCGAGTACGCCGATTCGTGCGCAGCTGCCGGTGAGCCGATGATGGGCTATGACCGGTTCTGCAGGACCTACCAGCGGCACGTGCTGGTAACGGGGGCGGCATCCCGGGTCGGGCACAAGGCCGGGCAGACGGTGGAGGTCGACTGGTCGGGGCCGACGATGCAGTTGGCTGATCCGGTCACGGGCAAGGCAGGGACCGTGTATCTGTTCGTGGCATGCCTGCCTTTCAGCCGGTATGCGTTCGTCGAACCCGCCCTGGACATGAAGCAGGACACTTGGTTGCGGGCTCACGTGGCGATGTTCGAGGCGTTCACCGGTTCGGTGCCGCGGATCGTGCCGGACAATCTGAAGACCGGGGTCATCAAGCATCCCCGCGAGGGCGAGGTCGTGCTCAACGACGCTTACCGCGAGATGGCGGCGCACTATTCAGCGGCGGTGCTGCCCGGACGTGTCAGGGCACCGAAGGATAAGGCCAGCGTGGAAAACACGGTCGCCCACGTGGCTACCTGGATCATCGCCGGGCTGCGTCAGCGGCAATTCACCTCGTTGCCGGAGCTCCGGGCCGCCATCATCGAGAGGGTGGCAGCCTATAACGCGGAGCCGTTCCAGAAACGGTCCGGGTCCAGGGCCAGCGTGTTCGCGGCCGAGGAGCAGCCGTTGCTGACCGGGTTGCCGGCGGCGGCCTACGAGATCAGCAGGTGGGTCTACGGGCGCCGGGTGGGCCGGAACGGGCACGTGGTCTGGGAGAGGAACTACTACTCGGTGCCCTTTGCCAATATCGGCACCACGGTGGACCTGCGGGTCACCGATCGGGTGATTCAGGCCTACCGGGGCAGCGAACGGCTGACCAGCCACCTGCTGCTGCCCGAGGGCGCGGCCAACGAGTACCGCACCAACGACGCCGACCTGCCCGCGGGCGAGAAGTACCGGCAGTGGGACCCGGCCCGGGTGCGGGAGTGGGCCGGACGGATCGGCCCGACAGCGGTGGCCGTGGTCAACCGGATCTTCGAGTCCGTCCCGGTCGACGAGCAGGGCCTGGACGCGGCACTGGCCGTGTTGCGGCTCTCCCGGCGTTACTCGGCCGAACGGGTCGAGGCAGCGTGCCGGCTTGCGTTGGCAGGCCGGGTGCGGTCCCCGCGGTATGCGCATCTGCAGCCGATCCTGGCCACGGAGCAGGACAAGGCCGCCGGGCTCAGGCCATCACGGGATGAACCGGCCGAACACGGCGGATACGTCCGCGGCGCCGAATACTACGCAGGTGGTGCCAAGTGAGCGGGATCGATATCGAAACCAAACGCAAGCTCCGTGAGATGGGTGCCGCCCCGATGCTGGAGGCGCTCGAGGCCCAGGACGAGACGCTGGTGCTCGGCATGGCCTTCGAGGAACGGCTCCGGCTGGTCGTCGACGAGGCCCACTCCGGGTTCAACCACGCCAAGGTTGAGGGATTGATCCGGCGGGCCGGGCTACGCTACCCGGGCGCGGATCTGCGCCGGCTGGACCTCGTGGACGAGCGTGGTCTGGACCGGAACGTGATCGCCCAGCTCGGCACGTGTTCGTTCATCGAACGGCAGCAGAACGTCGTGTTTCAAGGATTCACCGGATCCGGGAAGTCCTACCTGGGGTGCGCGCTGGCGAAGCAGGCCTGCCAGCACCGGATCCGGGCCCACTACGTCCGCATGCCCGACCTTGAGGAAGCCTGGGCGCTGGCGAAGGACAAGCCACAGGGACAAACCAAATTCCTGAACAAGTACGCGGCCTTCACCCTGCTCGTGATCGACGAATGGCTTCTCGACCACCCCGACGAGGGCATGCGCAGCATGCTGCTGGAACTGCTGGAGCGCCGGTACGACACGGCATCGACCGTGTTCTGCACCCAGTACGCCAAGAAAGACTGGCACCAGCGGCTCGGCTCCGGGGTCCACGCCGATGCGATCATGGACCGCATCGTGCACAACACCATCTGGGTCGATACCGGCAACCACAACATGCGCCAACACGCCACCATGAAGCAGTAAGAAACGTCGGTGGGGGCCCGTGGCCCCCACAATCTCGGCCACTGGCCCCCACCGGCAATATCACTGGCCCCGAAAGGCAATATCGAGTGGCTTCCAAACCTTCAAATACTCATGGCAGTCGATTTGGCCTCGTCCGATCTGCTCATGTGGGTGGAAAGCCAAGTTGAAAGAAGCTATCAAGGGCGAGCGTCGAATCTCGTCATGGCGTCCGGCAGAAGCACTCGGAAGACCCCGGTCGTTCGTCGCCGCTCTTAGGATTATCGTGAATGGCCAGCTAGTCCGCTGCACGCCTACGGTGCTGTCCGGCTTCGATGAGACAGATTGCCGAGTGCCCGGCAGGCTGCGTGGCATTGACGTGGTGGAGGCAGTGTTACCAGTTCTGAGCTGGGGCGAGTTTTGATCATGTTCGGGTTGCAAAGCACATGATCGATCTGCGTTAATCTCGCTTGGAAACCGCTTGATGACAAGGGCGATATGCGAATCTCCACGAGGATCCTACATCTCACCGTTAAAACGTAGAAGTGCGAACTCGACACCTTGGTCGGCGTCGCCAGACGGCTCGACCTTACCCAGTCAACGCCGCGTACTAGGACCTCAAGCAGTCGCGCTTCGCACTAAACGCCCGCTTACCGTTGCCGATCTAGCGACCGGTTGTCATGTCCGGAGCGGCCGCAGGAAGCAGGTCCACTAGAGGGACGTCGAGGGCCTGGCTTAGCGCAACGATCGTGACCAAGCGAGGGTTCATCGGAGTCCCAGGGCGTGACTCGCCTTTTTCGTACTTTTGATAGGTGAAAGCAGATATGCCGGCAAGGTGGGCTAACTTCTCCTGACTGAGGTTCTTCGTGACCCGTGCCCGCAACAGGTTCATCCCGAGTTCACGGGCGTAGGTTGTCCAGGCCGCGCGCCTTGCCGTTTCGAGTGTCACTAATCGAGCCTTACGGCTACAGTATCTAAGGCTCCACATACATGTATGGGAATATTTAAATGGCATCTTGCGTGTGGTGAGCCTCCGTTTCCCTTGATCCAGACCTGGGCGGCGGGCCATAACCTGACACATCCGAAGGCTTCGAATGCAGCATCCAACCAGCCAGAACGAATATGAGCTGACCGTGGGAACCGATGGGGCGCGGGTGAGAATCATCATCCAGCCTGGGAACGAAAGGTCCCAGAGGGAGCCAGCCCCGCACGACGACGTAGCGCTGAGCCAGACCAGCCACGCTGAGAGCCCGGCGAAGCCAAAAGTCAGCTTCTATCAATCGACTCGGGACGGGAAGCGCATGCGGGCAGCATTCGTAGCAACCCAACCACTTGAACGAAGGGCGTCACTATCTGCATTCATCTGTGAGGCCATACTGAGGGAAGTGCAGCGACTCGAGAGGCAGTACAACGGCGGGCGGCAGTGGCCCGATGTAGAGGCTGGCCAGATACCGAAGGGGGCACCGGTGCGTGCGTAACTAGTGCGTGAACCGCGAAGAAAGTCTTGAACTAGAGGTTCCTCGGGGTCTCGGCTGAGCAATTCTTACCATTGGCCCGGGACGTGATGATATACCTGTTCCCTCCCTTGCCCGCGGACGCGGGTGCGTCGGGGAAGTAACTTTGGTCGCCCGGAGAACCGTGGTTGGCGGAATTTTTGGATGGTAGTAGGGCGATCGGCTGAGCTCGGCTGGGCGCGGTCTGCCTGTACGGCCATCGACGTCGCCCATCAGGGAGTTGCCCGGGGAAGTCCCTGAAGCTGGGCGGTACTGGATTGTTGTGCTTGCCCATCTCGCAGCGGCGACTTGCGGGTTAAGCATCTGAATCTACATTTCGCCGATCCGAGGTTCTTCGGCGAACAGGTCGGGATTGGTTCGGAGGCTTTGGGGCTGACGTCAGTCGGTCTGGTCCGTTGACGTTTGAACGCGCCTAGTTCGGCGGCTCGTGTGGGTGCTTGGGCGGTACTTCAACGATGCCCCCGAGAAGACGCTCAGCTTGGGAAACATCCTCCAGTCGGATGACGGCATCGCCTCGAAGGACTTTGTGAGACGGTCGTAGCCGATACCGCTCAGCTGGGAATAGTCTCTCGAAGTCATTCCGAGTTCCTGAAGGCGCTGGTGGATGGGGACTACCCAATCGTGCTGGAACCGTGCGGCCCATTGGCGGTCCTGTTCCAGAGGAGCTGAATTTTTCCACCCGATGGTGACACCCCTTCCAAAGGACTTCGGTTCGCTCGTGTACGACCGTGTGGTGAACCTTGCGAAACCCATAGTGAAAGCATGCGGTGCTATTCGGGGTATCGATCCCGCGCCGTCGGTAAAGGGCTTGGTCGCCCCTGTCGGGGATCCTGGCCTGTTCAACATTCCTGACACGGTGACGCCGGCCGGTCGTGATGGCCCGGGACGCGTGGTGGGAACGGACTCGCGGATCCTGTTCGATGCGCTGGCAGGGGTGTTCATAGCGTTGGGATTCGACGGGCTCGGTGACGAGGTGTTCCGCGACCTGGTGGTCGCCCGGGTCGTGGAACCGACATCACTGCTGGATACCGGAAGAGTCCTTCGGGACCTGGGCCGGTCCCCGGCCAGCTACGCGACGATGAAACGCGCCCTCGGCCGGGCCGCTGCGGCAAGTACCGCGACCGGATCGCGAGCTGGTGCTTCCAGCACGCCAGCACCAGCGGGGACATCTCCCTGGTGCTCTACGACGTCACCACCCTGTACTTCGAGGCCGAGAAGGAAGACGAGCTGCGCAAGGTCGGGTATTCCAAGGAACGCCGCGTCGACCCGCAGATCGTCGTCGGTCTGCTCGTGGACCGCGGCGGGTTCCCCCTGGAGATCGGCTGCTTCGAAGGAAAGAAGGCCGAGACCGCGACCATCGTCCCGATCATCAAGCAGTTCCAGGCCCGGCACGGTCTGGCCGACATGGTCGTCGTCGCCGATGCCGGCATGCTCTCGGCCTCGAATCTGCGTGAGCTGGACGAGGCGAACCTGCGGTTCATCGTCGGTTCCCGGATGACCAAGGCGCCTAATGACCTGGCCTCGCATTTCCGCTGGCACGGCGACGCGTTCACCGACGGGCAGCCGATCGACACGATCAGCCCCAGGACCGGCCACAGGAACGAGAACAACCCGGACCTGCGCGCCGAACCCGTCTGGGACCCCGTCAAACACCCGGCTCATGGCGGGTCGTGTGGGCCTATTCCCGCAAGAGAGCGGTCCGCGACGCCAGCACCCTCACGGCCCAGGAGCACCGGGCCCGCGAGGTCATCGAGAGACAGAAGTCGGCCCGGACCCCGCGCTTCGTCAAGACCAGCGGCGGGAAACGCAGCCTCGACGAGGCGTCACTGACACGCGCAAGGCAGCTGGCCGGCCTAAGGGCTACGTGAACGAATATCCCCGCGACGGTCATGGCCGCAGGCGAGGTGATCGGCTCGTACCACGACCTGTGGCACGTCGAGCAGTCCTTCCGGATGAGCAAAACAGCCCTGCGGGCCAGGCCACGTTCCACCGCACCCGCGACGCGATCGAGGCACACCTGACGATCGTGTTCACCGCGCTTGCCGTCTCCCGCACGGTCCGGAACAGGACCGGGCTCGCCGTCGGCAACGTCATCAAACAACTCCGGCCCCTGCGCTCAGCGACCATCGCCATCAACGCACCGAACAGCAAGCTATCCTCGACGCCATTAACAACCCAAAAGTCATACATTAAGGAAACGAGCCAAGTCAGGTTGGAGCTTCGAGGTCCGGGGTCCAGTCGACACAGGACAGCCAGGTGTAGAGTCCAACCCTTCGCGATGTCAGTTTGGGGGTGCCCGCAGCGGGGTCGGTTCGGTTCCCCCGCTCCGAAGGTGCTCGATCAGGACGGCTTGCAGCTGAACAGTGTTCGCCAGAGTCTGCAACTGCGCCTCTAACTTCTTAGTCGCGCTGGAACATTCGCGCATATGGGCATTCGTCGCAGCCTCCAGCCGACTATATCGGCTGCGCCAGACCTCGACCGAGGTGTCAGCTTCCGGATTGGAAACTGACTGTGTTCGGAAATGCTCGATGAGGTGGCGGTATTCAATTTTATTTACGGTGGCACGACTTAGGCCGGCTTCCTTGGCCAGATCGGTCACAGTTATCCGTCCACCGCTTCGCTCAGGCTTTCCCTGAAGGATTCTTTCTGCGGCGGCCCGAATCTTTTCACCGGTCGTCTGACTCATGCAATGTCCTTACCGTTGGTGCTCCGTAACCGGACAACAACTCGTGTTGATTGTTCCGTCAACACCCGAGTCTGGGTTAGTTGGTTGCTCGTGGCTAAAGGGTCGGCCAGTATCGCCTCCAACCTGCTTTGTCGTTCGACCCAAGCCGGCAGCTTCGAATTGGAGATATACGCGCAGCCGCAACTTGTTGGATCACAAAGCGAAAATATGGGAGCGTCGGTCATTCCTCCGAACGTTTTGAGGCATAATGACGCGGCCGGATCGAAGTAACAGTCCACAAGCAGCCCCGGGTACAGAGTACGTGCCAATCCCCTTAGCATCCGAGACCGCCGGCGCTCATCTACGATCATTCCAGGGAAGTCACCGAGCTCACGTTGGATATTGGCAAACTCCGAATCAATCTTTCGGACACCGGGCCCCGCGGAGCTTTCTCCTGCCTTGAAGGATTCATAGCGATCGATGATGTCTCGCTCGCGGGCGAGAGCCAATTCGGCCTCGACCTCCAACTTGAATCCGGACTTCGACGTTCCAGCGTATCCTTCGAAGGTAGCGACATGAAGATGCTTATACTGGGTCATTCCGGCGACGATTCCGAAAGGCCTATTGGCGATGTACCAGGCTAGGGTCCGGCGGAAGCTTCTTGTGCTTATTACAAACTTGCGCCCATCATATTCTGTGGGGATAGGCCCCTGGTTGTCGGCGGCGGCATGTTCGGTATTAACCCACGCGATGAAGTCCTTCGTGTCCCTATTGAAGACTCCGGAGCTCATGGCATGGAAGGGCCCGTCAGGGTTCCAATAATGCCTCGTGGCTTGGAAGGAACAGAGCTCTTGAGTGCCGCTCAGGGCCTCCAGGATCTTCACGGCCTTGGCCACGGGTTCGACCGTGATCCAAGTGGCTGCCTCTCCTTCCGCAGCTCTGGATTTGAACGACATTCCCCTGATCACATGACGATCCAGAAGTCCGTCTTGACTTTTCTTCATCGAGTGGCATCCCCGCCTCAAAGCGAAGACCTCGTCGGTCCGCATCCCAGTTAGAGCAAACAGCAATATTAGACAGGCCGTTCTGAGGGCCTTCACTTCCAGAGGGACATCCAGCTCGTGCAGAGGTGTGCGCCAGGGCTTCATCGTCGTAGGGTCGAGCGAGACCTGAGTTTCGAGACCGCCATCTTCGAGTGGGAATGAAGACAAAGCCGCCGCCAGTCTCTTACTCGCCCCGGCTCTTGAACGCGCGGGGAGCCCTGCCAGGCGGCGGATGAATGGCAGATCGGGTTGTTCCAAATCAGTTGCTGGCGTGAGAGTGAATTTACTGAGCTTAGGTAACCCACGACCCATATTGATCCTTCTGGATGCCCATTTCAGCAGCCCTATTCGATCTTCCTTGAAGGAGAAGACACCGGTATGCTGCCTCCTCAGGCTCTCCACCTCCGTCTTGCATGCGAGAATGTCGACGCTTGCCGTTTCAACATAGAACATTGCCCATGCTAGAAGGGGCTCCGAGATTGTCTCCGGGATTCGGGGTGTCTTATTCTCGTTGTTGGAGGAAACGCCAGCGAGCCTAGCTATGGGTTTTCCGTGCCACGGCTCGAATCCGATGGCGTCCTCCAGGAACTCTCGATACTCGTAGAGGGCCTTGACGGCCCTGAGAGAGTTGGCCTGCTGGACTGGAGAGTCTGAGTAACTGGAGGGATGGTTTTGCAGCCAGAGGAAGAAGCTATCCAGATTCTTCTGCGTCACGGCCGCAAGGCGATCGACTCCACTTTCGTCCAGAAAACTCCAGAAATATCGTAGGTGCCGATTCAGGGCATATGCAGTGGAGGGGCGGTGCGCTTTCTTCCCTGGGAATGGGCTCTGGTTTATGTACGCGTAGGTGATTAGTTTCGCCACCCTCCGCCATTTCAGTGGAACGACGGTAAAGTCGACGGGGTCGATCTTCTTCCCCGTCCCGCCTGCCGTGATGCCCAGGCGCCAGACGTCGTCTCCAAATGGGGAGGGGGCCTTGATGAGTTTGCGGCCGACGACTGTCAGTGCATCAGGCGCAGGATATTTCCGTGATTGAGCTGGAGTTTTTCCCTCTCGCGCCTGTGCTTTCAAACTTCGACTCCCATCGCAATAGTAAGAAATCCGTTAGCTGGGTCGTGTCCAGCTATCAGCTTGGCCTCTGCAATTTCTTCCGCGGAAAAGCGCGGGATGATCTCCCTGGCCAAGTGCGTCCACGCGTAGCCATACCGAGCGTTCCAGACTTCAGCGCTGAGCTGGTGACGCTGATCGTGTGCGAGCTTCATGAAAGCCAGTTGCGCAGGGAGCTTGTGTGGAGAGGAAACGCTGTTCGGACAGGCAAAGCACATCCAGGGGACGGCCTTACAGGGTTTGCCGATTTCGCCATATGGCGACTCATAGATGTTCACGCACGTAGACAGCCACGTGTCAGTGGGATGGGACGTGGCCGGTTGCGGCGACGGGTTTGAGGGCTTTGCCTGACCATCGGTTGCGGTGAGGAAGTCGAGAATACCGTCGGAGATCGTCTGTTCGTGAAGGTCCCGGTTAGTCTCCACATTGGCGTAATTGCGCGCAGCGACATCTGCTGAGTGCCCATTCGGAAAGTCATTCATGTCTCCGTTTAGTGCTCGATATCGCAGGGACTTGTAGGTCTTCCGTATACGAACCAGGTTGAGCTTGAGCGGGCCGCCGTCTGGATCTGTGAGGCCGTAGTCCGTCACAAACTGACGAAATAGTGATTTCGTGTCGTCAAATTTATAGACCCCAAGAGAGCCAAACTGTTGGTGGCCGAGCCACAGCATGTCGGAACCGAGTGTCGCGCGGGCACTAGCCGTGAGTGTGATGACTGCCCGAATAATGCCACCCGGAGTGGACAAGCTTCCATCTTTTACCCGGACTTCTTTGTGCTCGGACCCATGTCGGCGTCGTTTCCGGGTCAGTACGCCCACGGTGCCGTTACTCTCATTCACGAGGCAATCGGCGCGAAGACCACGGATCACGTCTGGCTCCCAACCCGTTTCCATCGCCAGACGCAATATGAACGGGACTAAATCTTGCTTTAGGATGAACGCTTTGCGGTAGATTCTCTGAGCCCCACCGCAGTTCTTGGCACGAGCAAAGCCATCCCCAGCGATTTTCCCCGTCGCAATTACCTCTTCCAAAAGGTCCTTTGCCGGCCCGCCCCATACTTCCGTGGCAATGGCGTGGCGGGAACGTACCGTCTTTCTTTGGGCCTCTGCGGCCGCTGTTCGCACGCTATCCCAAATATCGAATGTGTAAGGCTCGTACGTCCTGTTCGAGCCCCAATCGCCGTTGATATTCCACGTAAGTCGCGCCCGAAGGTCTGACGCGAGAGGGAAACCGATTGCTGAAGCAGCCTTCAGCAAGACAACAATGGCCAACACCGAAACCGCTGCGAACGTCTTCTCGCTGCCATGTTCCTCACGCAAGCGATCTTCGAAACCATCGAGGTGCTGCCGCTCGAGGTCCGTTACTCCTATGGGTGGCGACGGGTGTCCGGCTAGGTAGCGGACAAAGAGCTTGATCTTGCCGACACTTACTCCTACTGAGCCTGGCGTCGCGATTGGGCCGCCTAAGGACGCTCTTTCGAAGAGAGCCGCCAACAGCATGTGCGTGATTGGCGCACAGGGCATGTCGGTGAGGTCCACCGTCAACGGGACCTCTCCTGGAAACTGGAATGTCGCTTGTCTATCAAGGAGCGTGACGCCGGAGTTGGTTAGTTCAGTCGAGTACGGATCGCCGTCGTCGAAGTTGCGTCCGTCAGGGAGGGATCTCATCTGGCCTGCTGCTCCAATTCTCGTAGCAATTCGGACCAATCGTCCGTTACTTCAGCGGTTACGTTAAGGGTTTCAGGACTCTCGTCGGCGTAGATGCCGGTCGTTTCTATGGATGCATGCCCCAAGAGGAGCTGAATGAGGCGCAGAATGTTCCCTTCGTATTCAGTTTTGCGAAGCATGTCTTTGAGATTGGACGCGAAAGTGTGACGGAGCTTGTGCGGGTATGCTTCCAAAGGGAATCCCCTGGAAGTGCATCGCGCCGCCGCCTTGTAGAAGATCTTGTTCCACGCGGACTCGGACACCGGTGTCCCTAGGGGCGAGAGCCAAAGACTCAACGGCTCCCGGCGCCCGTCAGAGTCCTCCAGAATGGCGAGTCTCCGCCGTTCTGGGGGCAACTTGACCCATTGGACTCGCTTACCGTCCTCTCTGAGGCCAGAACGTCGGTTCGACTGACGGAAGACTATCCATTTCGGAGAGTCGTACAGCCCCCTATTCTGGGCCGCGTGGACAGCTTCGGAGCGCTCGATGGTGCAGTATGAGCGTATTTGCTTCAGAACACGTTGAGGCACGAATATCTGCCGCGATTTCTCTCCCTTCGTGATAGCTGCAGGCAACATGAAAGGAATTGTCTTCAGAGATGCGTCAGGCCGGAGATCTGAGACCTCAATTACCGACAACGCGTTTGCCTCGGCGATTCGGAGGCCCGTCGTGACTAACAATTCGCTCATTACGGCATTGCGTTCAAAAGTTCGACCGCGATATTTCCTATCGATGGACCCATCCGCGTTTAAGCCCAGAATTCCCACGTTCCTAAAGCGAACATACTGCTCTGGACTGAAGAATCGCATAGTCGGCTTCTTCGCGCCCTTTTCTTTCGAACGGTTGACACTGATTACATACTTTTCCTCCAAGAATTTGACTGCATAGCTGTACGAGAATGGAAGGGTATCGATGATGTCGTTGTCTAGGCCCCATCGGTACAGTCGGTCCAGCGAAACAACTGCACGGTTCCACGTCCCGGCCGAGATTGCTGTCTCTGGATCAACGGTTCTACGCAAAGCGTGGTAGGC
Organism: Arthrobacter sp. GAS37; assembly: GCF_044908325.1. Lineage (NCBI taxonomy): Bacteria > Bacillati > Actinomycetota > Actinomycetes > Micrococcales > Micrococcaceae > Arthrobacter > Arthrobacter sp. GAS37. The sequence continues at coordinate 11,949 of NZ_JBIYDB010000049.1, read as the reverse complement.
CAAGACATCGTTTCGCGTCGCCTCCCAAACGCTCGCCTTTCCTTGTCGCTCCTCTAGGAAATCGCTCCACGCGAGAATGTCACGCGCGTAGGCCATCCAGGAATGTCGGGACCGGACACGGTCGGAAGGCAAAAACCTTAAGAACTCGTTGATGCTCGAAACGTAGTTGCCCCGCCTGTCCAAGAAGAATGGCATGCCGTTTGGCACGCCCAAGCTTCGCAACCCGTCCGCGTCCTGGGACGACAGCAGACGCCCATCAGTAGTAAAAAGCTGCACTAAGACCTACCCTTTCGAACTGGCTTGTGGACAGTATAGACGCTCTTTGAGAGGCCAGATAAATGCCATTGCCACGCTTGCGGCAGTGGGCTTCGCCGGACTCCTGGTGGTCATCCTTCGCAGCGAGGAAGTACGTGGCTTCCTCCTCAACCTCATTCGCAGCGCACTCTCCCTGCCATGACACCGCGCCGGGGTTCTAAGCGAGACGTCTCCCCTGAGAGGGACAACGGTGCCGTCACTGCGGAATTCGCCGTGGCCCTACCCACCGTCCTGCTTCTTTTGGCCTTGCTTCTGGCAGGATCGGCCGCTGGAATTACGCAGCTTCGCTTGGAAGAGGCGGCCAGAGCAGGAGCCAGGGCCCTCGCCCGCGGAGATGGCCACGCGGCCGTAGACGGAATCGTTCGAAGACTGGCAGGCGATGCCGCCTCGGTCGTCGTTGCGGAAGACGGCGAATGGATAAACGTCACAGTCTCCGCCCGGGTCGTCGGCCCGTTGGGCTCTCTCATCCCGTGGTGGCTTTCGGCGACGGCATCTGCAAGGGGAGAGGCCCCGCAGTCGCCAGCAGCCACTGCGCCCCTCCTCGCCGTTGGAGGCGGCGTTGTGGACTTCAACGAGGCTATGCCGTTGCTTGGGCTCCAAGCCGCCGTGAAAGAGGTCGCGGCGTGAGAGTTGGTATCGCCCGCGTCGGCGATGGCCATCGCGGTGCGGAGCACGGTTCGAGAACCATCCCCGCCGGTGCCGGCTGCAGCGAGGCGGAGCACGGCTCGGGAACCGTTCTGGCCGTTGTCCTGGGCTTTGTTGTCATGATCTGCATGGCGGCGGCGTTGACCCTGGCCCAGGCCATGGCGATGGCCCACCGCGCAGCATCTGCCGCCGATCTCGCTGCCCTCGCAGGAGCTGACGCGGCCCGCGGCCTGACAACCGGAGATCCTTGCGTGGTCGCCAGCGAAACGGCTGCGCGGCACGGAGCTTCGTTGTCGGCTTGCACAGCGGGCGAAGGCGGGATCGTAGAGATCCGCACTGAGCTGGACCGCGGCGCAGTCTTCGGGACCGCAACCGGCCGCTCTCGGGCCGGGCCGCCTCCTTAAGCCGCGTCCCGCAGGAGCACGTCGATCAGGGTGACCGCGGCGTCCTTGTCCAGTGGATTGTTCTTGTTGCCGCATTTGGGGGACTGGACGCAGGAAGGGCAGCCGGTGTCACACTCGCATGCTTTGATGGCGTCCCTTGTGGCGGTCAACCACACTTTGGCCTTCTCGAAGCCACGCTCGGCAAATCCTGCACCGCCTGGATGACCGTCGTAGACAAAGATCGTGGGAACTCCGGTGTCGGCGTGGAGCGCTGTTGAGACTCCACCGATATCCCAACGGTCACTTGAAGCGACCAGAGGGAGAAGCCCGATGGCGGCGTGCTCGGCGGCGTGAAGCGCGCCCGGGAACTGGGCTTCGACAAGGCCCGCGCCAGTCAGCGAACGGTTGTGAACCACGAACCATACCGCCTTGGTGAAGAGATCCCTGGCCCCGAGCTCCAGCGGTTCTTCCCCCAAAACCTCATTGGAAATCAGTGCCTTACGTTGGAAGGAGACCACCTGTGTTGTTACCCTCACTTCGCCGAAGTGGACCGCGATATCCCCCCATTCCATGGTCCGGAGAGTCTGCAGGACCTCGATCTGCGTCACGTCCCGTGCTGTGGTGTAGTAGTCCGGGTTGGTTCGACGAACCACCACGCAGTGGTCTTCTTCGTTCAGTTCCTCGACCAAGTAACTGTCGCCTTGGTGCACATAGATCGCACCGGTGTGCGCCTGGTAGTGCGTCTGTGGCGAGTCCATGGTGCCCAACAGGTAGCCAGTCTCGGAGTCCACGATGCTTACGGGGCCGCCGCCATCTGCGCGGAGATTCACCATGGCCGCGGCGCTCTCGGGGTGGGTCCAGAACCAGCCCGCAGGGCGTTTCCTCAGGTACCCCTGCTCCACCAGCTGATTCAGCAGGGACTCGGACGTTGGACCGAACAGGTCAAGTTCAGCCACGCCGATCGGGAGCTCGGCCGCCGCCGCGCACAGATGGGGGCCGAGCACGTAGGGATTTCCGGGATCGAAGACCGTGGCCTCGACTGACACATCAAAGATCGCCTCCGGATGGTTGACGAGGTATGTGTCCAAGGGATCGTCGCTGGCCACGAATGCGGCGATGGCGTCTTGGCCCGCGCGGCCTGCCCGTCCGATCTGTTGGAACAGGGACGCCCTTGTCCCGGGCCAGCCAGCTACCAGCACTGCGTCGAGCCCGGAAATGTCGATACCCAATTCCAATGCGGACGTGCTGGAGACGCCAAGCAGCTCACCGGAACGCAGAGCCTTTTCCAAAGCCCGTCTCTCCTCGGGGAGATAGCCGGAGCGGTACGCAGCAACACGCTGGGGCAGGCTGGGGTCCACCTCATCGAGGAGGCGCTTGGTGATAGACGAAATAGTTTCTGCACCGCGCCTGGATTTGATGAAGGCGATGGTCCGCACACGGGAGGACACCAGATTGGCCAGCAAGTCCGCGGTCTCGGCCACGGCGGTCCTGCGGGATTTTGCCCCGTTTTCGCCCTTCAGCTCGGTCAGGGTTGGTTCCCAAAAAGCCACCGTCGTGGAGCCATGCGGTGAACAGTCTTCGGAAACTTCGCGGACGGGGGTGCCGATGAGCCGGGCAAAGGACGTGCCGGGGTCCGACGCTGTCGCCGACGCCGCAATGAATACCGGTTCAGGAAACGAGGTGCCGGCACCGTAGTAGGCGCAGATTCGCCGGAGCCTCCGCATGAGGTTGGCGACGTGGGACCCGAACACCCCACGGTAGCTGTGGGCCTCGTCCACGATCACGTACCGCAGCCTGCGGAAAAAGCGGGCCCACCACGTGTGGTTGGGCAGGATCCCGAAGTGCAGCATGTCGGGATTGGCGAGGATGAAGTTGGCGTGATCGCGGATCCAGCGACGCTGGGACTGCTCGGTATCGCCGTCGTACGTTTCCGCCCGGACCGTAGGGAGCTTGAGTGCACGGATCGCTGCCAGCTGGTCGGCTGCAAGGGCTTTGGTGGGAGAGAGATACAGGGTGACGGCACCGTCGTCGTGGATCTTGCCCGGCTCGGACAGCACCCGCAACTCGGAACGATGGATCGCGTCGAGGGCGGGCAGCTGGTAGGCAAGCGACTTGCCGGAGGCGGTCCCCGTGGCAATGACGACGTTTTGGCCCGAGTGGGCGAGCTCGGCTGCTTCGATCTGGTGCCGGTACGGCTCGTGGATGCCCAAGGCTCCGTAGGCGGCAACGACATCGGGATGGGCCCAGCCCGGCCATGACTCGTGGATCGCCTGGCGCGCCGGAATAATGCGGACATGTCGCAACTGCTCCGGGTCCGGGCTCCTGCCCAGGAGGGAGATCATCGATTCAGTTGCGTTCACTTGAACATTCTGTCACCGCGCCGGAAACCGACCGGCGCCGAAGGTCGGTTACGCCACAGGACCGTCGGCTACGCCACAGACAGGTCAGTCTCGTCGACCCGTTTGGTGGACATCATGAGTACCTGGCACACGTGCTTCCAGCCAAGGTGTGAGTAGAGATGCTGTCCGTCCAAGGAAGCCAGGAGGAGACCGCTTTCAACATCGTATTGAAATGCCTGCGCGGCGAGGGCTTTCATGATGAAGCTGCCCAGTCCCCGGCGCTGGTAGTTGGGCTCGGTGACGATCTTGTCGAACACCGCCGTCTGCCTGACCACGAACACCTGACCGCTGGCCGCCACCTTTTCGCCGGCATGGACCACCGCGTAATGGACGCCCTTGTTTTCGGAAGTCGTGAGCTTGAGGTCGTCATCCGAAAGCCACGGATCTTCCGCATCCTGCGTCCCCATGTCCACGATCATCATGGTTTGGGAATCCGAAGTGATATTCAGCCCGTTCTCGCGAGCCAACTGGGTGTAGCGTGCGACGTCGTTCGTGAGGATCGTCAGGATACGAGTGTCCGCCTGGGCGGTCTTGGCTGCCAGCTCGGCGAACTCAGCATCCGACGGGTCGTGCGCAAAGAATTCCCAGTCGCCGGTTTTGTCCGCACGCAGGGCTGCCGGGAACCGGCCTTCCTTGCGCGTTTCGTAACTCCGGGACCCAGACCAGCCAGCCACCCAGACTTCGAGCAGCTCAGCGATGTCTTCAACCAAGGCGTCGTGACTCATGTAGAGAGACTATGCCAGCGGTCTGGGAATCAACAGGGGCCGTCAGTAACAGCTCCATTAACACTTAGAGCAGCCCGATGGCAGCCCGACACATGGGTTTGGGGCCACCAAGTACCCTTAAATACGTGGCTTTAAACAGAATTGTGCTCTTCTATGGCTTTACTCCGATCGCGGACCCGGACGCCGTTCGGCTCTGGCAGCGCGCCCTGTGCGAGAAGCTCGGCCTGACCGGGCGCATCCTTATTTCGCGGGACGGCATCAACGCCACCGTTGGCGGGGAACTGAACAACGTCAAGCAGTATGTGAAGACCACCAAGGAATACAGGGGCTTCCACGGTATCGACTTCAAATGGTCCGAAGGCGGAGCCGACGACTTTCCGAGGCTCAGCGTCAAGGTTCGCGATGAGATCGTGTCCTTCGGTGCCCCCGGCGAACTGAAGGTGGATGAGAACGGCGTCGTCGGCGGGGGCACCCACCTTCAGCCTGAGGAGCTCCACGCACTCCTGGAGGAAAAGAAGGCGGGCGGGCAGGAGGTGAAGTTCTTCGACGGACGCAACGCCTTCGAAGCCCAGATCGGCAAGTTCAAGGACGCAATTGTTCCCGACGTCGCCACGACCCACGACTTCATCAAGGAACTCGACTCGGGAAAATACGACGACCTTAAGGACCAGCCTGTCGTCACCTACTGCACAGGCGGAATCCGTTGCGAAGTCCTTTCCAGCCTCATGGTGAACCGCGGTTTCAAGGAGGTCTACCAACTCGACGGCGGGATTGTCCGCTACGGCGAAACCTACAAGGACCAGGGCCTGTGGGAAGGCTCCTTGTACGTTTTCGACAAGCGCATGCACGTGGAATTCAGTGAGGACGCCAAGACCATTGGCCAATGCGTCCGCTGCCAGGCGCCCACCAACAAGTTTGAAAATTGCTCCAATCTAAGCTGCCGCAACCTCACACTGTATTGCGCCGAATGTGCCTCGAGCCCGGAAACGTTGCGTTGCCCGGAAGGCTGCGCAGCCTAGGTCCGGTCGTTAGATCCGGCTCACCCGGTACGCGAAGTTCGCCGCTGCATTGGCGGTGATCGTGATACCCAGGACGGCGTCCGTCTCCAGCTGCAGGACCTTGACCCGCGTGGTGCCGCACCGCAGCATCACCTCGGTGAGGACTTCGCTCCCGTTGCGCACGGTGAATTCGGCGCTGCGGGCACCTCGGCACGCCAGCGTCACCGCATACGTTCCGCCCGGAAGCTGGGTGGTCTCTTCGTCTCGGGATTCGCCGGCGGACAACAGGCCGAAGCTGCTATAGAAGGACAGCCCGTTCACGTCTGGAAGCACGTCCTGCGCCCAAGCTTTCAGCGCGTCGCCCGTAACGGTCTGCCCCAGCGCCGGGTCGCGGGTCAGTACCGGATCCGTGATGACCGGCGACGGCGGACTGCTCACCGGCGCACGGCCGTCGTCGTAGCTGTATTCGCACGACGCCATCGTGCCGCACGCGAGCACGCCGCAAAGCACGACGGCGGGAATCGCCGACCGCGTCGTCCGTACCTTCAGGGCGCGTGCCCACCCCATCACCCGACTCTACGCCCGGCTGCAGCCCCGAACGAGGGGGCAGTTACGAAGCCGGTACCAGTTGGTACGCGTAGATCACGGGTGCATCCACGCTGCTTGCGCTGATGCTTAGCGGACCGGTCGAGGGAATCTTGAGGCGGGACGTTTCTCGGCTGCCATTGCACGCCGCCCCGGCCTCGGTGATCTGCGTACCGCCCGAGGAAACGTCGAAGAATGCCTTGCCGCCGCCGTCGCAGGCAACGGTCAGGACGTAGCTTCCCGCAGCGACGCTGGCGAAGCTCTTGACCAGGGGGGCGCGATTCGGGATTTTACCGGAATCCTCCACGACGACCCCGGCCGCCGAGGGCATGGTTGTCGCCTTCCACGCGGGGATGTCGGCGTTGGAGACAGACCCCCCGGAGGAGCATGCAGTCATCGCCAGGGTGGCTGCACCAATGACCAAAAGTGCAGCGCGACGCCAAGTGGAGGGGTGAAATGCCATGATTCAACGCTACCTGCTCGAACACCTCCCCGCCGACGCAGCCGCCGACGCAGCCGCCGACGTAGCCGCCCAGCCGCCCCAATAGACTTGCACGGTGACTGATCCCGCAACGCCCGCTATCTTTGGTACCACCCCAACCACCCTTGACGCTCCCCGCACCGACCTTCCCGAGCTGCTCACAGCGCTCGCCGACGACCTGCGGAACGTTGGCTACACCGTGGACGGAGTGGCAGGACTTCTGGGGGAGTCCGCCCACGCGGCCCTCGCCCGGGATCAGCTCATCCCTGCACTCATCGTCACCGAGCCGGCTGCCTCCACCGGAGACCCGGCGGCGGACCGCGCGAAAGCCGCGCTCGCCGTCGTCGTGCGCTTGTGGCTTCTCGCTGTCCCGCAGACCGAAGGCGACGTCGACGCCGCCCTGCCGCGCATCCGAACCTCGGGACTGATGGAGCTTGGCTTGGCGGAGAAGAACGACGGCGGTGCTGTCGCCGCCAAAGTGGATTTGAGGCCGTACGGTTGGGAATGTGACTCCGGAGCACACAACAGCGGCAGCGGCGGCGCCGAACTCTGGGTTTCCAGCGATCTTGCCGCCCACCAGCAGCCCGGCGTGCTCCGGCATGACCATGTGCTGGGCATCGGGCAGGCCTCCACCACGCTTGTCCAGACCACCATCCGCCGGCACTCGAAACGCGCCCTTGACCTCGGGACGGGCTGTGGAATCCAGACTTTTCACCTCCTGCACCACAGTGAGCACGTCACGGCCACGGACATCTCCGAACGGGCCCTCGCGTTCACCCGCTTTAACCTGATGCTCAATGCGGAGGCCCTACACCTTGACCCGGCCGATCTCGAGTCCCGCGTGAGCTTGCGGCTGGGCTCGCTCCTGGAACCCGTGGCCGGTGAGACTTTCGATCTGGTGGTGTCCAATCCGCCTTTCGTGATTACCCCGCGAAGTGCCGGCGAGCGTTCTTCGGATCAGTTCACCTACCGCGACGGCGGGCTGCCCGGCGACGACATCGTCGCCAACCTCGTCCGCACGCTTCCCGACGTTCTCGCGCCCGGCGGCACGGCGCAAATGCTCGGCAACTGGGAGATCCCCGCGGGCAGCGGCTGGAGTGAACGGCCCGCGTCGTGGCTCGCAGGTTCCGGCACGGAGGCGTGGTTCATCCAACGGGAACAGGTGAGTCCCGAGCTGTACGCGGAGACCTGGCTGCAGGACGCCTCCGAAGGCCGTGACCGCGAGCTCTATCGCGATGCCTACGCCGCCTACTTGGAGGATTTCGCGTCCCGCAACGTGGAGGCCATTGGTTTCGGAATGATCTGGCTGCGCCGGCCGCAGGACGCGCGTCCAGGAGCCGCGCCCGCGCGTTTCGAGGAAATCACGTACCCCATCGAGCAACCGATCGGTCCGCACCTTGCCGCCGCCGTCGAACGCGCCGACTGGCTGGATACCCACGAGCTCGCCGACGCCCACCTGGTGGTGGCCGAGGACGTGACCGAGGAACGCCACCAGCGGCCCGGCGCCGAACACCCCGGCGTCATCTTGTTGCGCCAGGGCGCAGGGCTGCGCCGGACGAATCTGCTGAGCACCGAGCTGGCCGGCTTCGTGTCGGCATGTGACGGCGAGCTGTCCGTCCGCCAGCTGATCGGCGCCTTGGCCGCCCTGCTGGGTGGAGGGGACGACTTCGACGACGACGCTTTCCGCGCCGGGTTGTTCTCCGATGTGGGGAACCTGGTCCGCGACGGCTTCCTGCTTCCCGCGACATAGGACAATTGCGGCGGCACCGGCGGATAAACTGTTCCGGTGAATGAAGACAATGGGGTATCCACCGGGCTGGCATCCCCGAAGCGCCGGAAACGGCCCGAGAAGACGGTGGAGATCACCGATCCCAAAGCGATCCGTGCGCTTGCGCATGCAGCCCGGCTTGAGGTCATCTCGGAGCTGTATTCCACACAGCTGAGCCGCACGGCCACCGAGCTCGCCGCGCAGACCGGGCTCACGCCGAGCGCCATGAGCTACCACCTGCGGGCCCTCCAGAAATGGGGGATAGTGACTGCTGCGGACAACGAGGGCGATGCGCGCGAACGCCGTTGGAAGGCCGCGGGTTCGGACTTCACCATCAAATCCGGCGGCAACGCTCCGAGCCCGGAGATCGCCGTCGTCGAACTCGAACTGGACGCCTTCCGGCGTCGGGCGACCGCCTTCACCCGGGCCCGTGGTGAGCGGCGCCAGCGCGGCGAGGCCGCGAACGAGGCAGCCGCCATGGTGTTGTCCAGCGATCTGCTGTATTTGACTCCGGATCAGCGGACGGATCTCAAGGCCAAATTCCAGGACCTCATCAGGTCATATGAACTCGAAGATCCCACGCGGATTCCCGAAGGAGCAGTCCGAATCGCTACGATGTGGTCAATGATTCCGGACGACCGGACGCCGTCTTCAACCTAGTTCACACCACTGCTCCTCCACAGCACTTGTGCACATGGAAACGCACGATTCTGCAAAATATGGTGAACTAGGCCAATATGGGCACGAGCCCAAGCAATTCATTTTTCTGTAGGAGAACCGTGCCCAGCAAGGCAAAAACCGGCAAGAAACTCGTGATCGTGGAGTCTCCGGCCAAGAGCAAGACCATCGCCAAGTACCTGGGCGAAGGCTTCATTGTCGAGGCCTCGATAGGTCACATCCGCGACCTCCCACAGCCCTCGGACCTCCCTGCAGAACTGAAGAAGACCTCGGTAGGCAAGTTCGCCGTCGACATCGAGAATGACTTCAAACCGTATTACGTGGTGTCCCCGGACAAGAAGAAAAAGGTTGCCGAACTCAAGGCCCAGCTCAAAGACGCTGACGCGCTCTATCTCGCAACCGATGGGGACCGCGAGGGCGAAGCCATCGCGTGGCACCTCCTGGAGGTCCTGAAGCCCAAGGTTCCCGTCTACCGCATGACCTTCGGTGAAATCACCAAGGAAGCCATCCACCGCGCCATGGACAACCTGCGCGACGTCGACAGCGCCCTCGTCGACGCCCAGGAAACGCGCCGTATCCTGGACCGACTGTACGGTTACGAAATCTCCCCGGTGCTGTGGCGCAAGGTTGCCCGTGGCCTGTCCGCCGGCCGTGTGCAGTCGGTCGTGACCCGCATGGTGGTTGACCGCGAACGCGAACGCATGGCCTTCAAGTCCGCATCGTACTGGGACCTGACGGGCCAGTTCGGTACCGGCTCCGCGACGTTCAAAGCGAAGCTCGCTGCCGTGGACGGCGCGAAGGTAGCCAGCGGCCGTGACTTCAACGACAACGGCATCCTCACCTCCGCGAACGCGGTCCACCTCAACGAGGAACTCGCGACGTCGTTGGTCGCCGGGCTGGAGAACGCGGACTTCCGCGTCCGCTCAGTCGACACCAAGCCGTACACGCGCCGTCCCGCGGCGCCGTTCACGACGTCGACACTTCAGCAGGAGGCCGGCCGCAAGCTGCGCTTCACCTCCAAGAGCACCATGCAGATCGCCCAGCGCCTGTATGAAAACGGCTACATCACCTATATGCGTACGGACTCGTCCGCCTTGAGCGACGAAGCCCTCACGGCCGCCCGCCGCCAGGCCGCCGAACTGTACGGTCCCGAGTACGTGCCGCAGTCTCCCCGCGTCTACGCCAACAAGGCAGCCAACGCCCAGGAAGCCCACGAGGCCATCCGCCCCGCGGGTGACTCCTTCCGCACCCCGGCGCAGGTGGCCAACCATCTGACCGGCGACGCTTTCCGCCTTTACGAACTTATCTGGAAGCGCACCATTGCCTCCCAGATGGGCGACGCCAAGGGCTCCACCGCCACCATCCGCCTCGGCGCAGTGGCTAACGATGGTCGCGACGCCGAATTCTCGGCCTCCGGAACGGTCATCACCTTCCCGGGCTTCCTCGCGGCTTACGAAGAAGGCAAGGACGAGAGCCGCGGCGACGACGACTCCGACGAAGCCCGGCGCCTGCCCAACGTGGCAAAGGATGATTCCCTCACGGCTTCGGAAATCGTTGCTGTTGGCCACGAGACCTCGCCACCGCCGCGGTACACGGAAGCATCGCTGACGGCGGAGCTGGAAAAGCGCGGCATTGGCCGTCCGTCCACCTACGCGTCCACGATCTCCACCATCCAGGACCGCGGCTACGTCCGGAAGCAGGGGTCCGCGCTGGTCCCCAGCTGGATCGCCTTCTCCGTGATCCGCTTGCTCGAGCAGCACTTCACCGACTACGTGGACTATGAATTCACGGCGGACATGGAAGGCGACCTGGACAAGATCGCCAACGGCCAGGCCGTCGGTGCTGCTTGGCTCAAGCACTTCTACTACGGTGAAGATGCCGATCCGGGCCTGCTGAGCATCGTCAACAACCTCGGTGAAATCGATGCGCGCGAGATCAACTCGGTGCCGATTGCCGAAGGGATCACCCTGCGCGTCGGCAAGTTCGGGCCGTACTTGGAAAGCTCGATCCCCACCATCGATCCAAAGACCGGCGAAGTCGTGGAGTCGGCGCGTGCCAACGTCCCCGAGGATCTCGCTCCGGACGAACTTACTGCGGCCAAGGCCGTGGAGCTCATGGAAACGGCTGCCCCCGAGGAACGTGTCCTGGGCGCGGACCCGCACACCGGGCACACCGTGGTTGCCAAGAACGGCCGCTACGGCGCTTATGTCACCGAGATCATCCCCGAGATGACGGAAGAGCAGCTGGCAAACCAGCCGGTGGAGTACTACAAGAACGGCAAACCCAAGCCGCCGAAGAAGCCCGTCAAGGCCAAGCCGCGCACAGGCTCGCTGTTCAAGTCAATGTCCGTTGACTCGATCACGCTCGACGAAGCCATTCAGCTCATGAGCCTGCCCCGCGTCCTCGGCGCGGACGCCGAAGGCAACCCCATTACGGTGCAGAACGGCCGCTTTGGGCCCTACTTGAAGAAGGGCACGGACTCGCGGTCCATCGGATCCGAGGAAGAGATCTTCACGATCACCCTGGACCAGGCACTGGAGATCTACTCCCAGCCGAAGCAGCGTGGTGCACGTGCAGCCGTACCGCCTCTGGCCGAGTTCGGTCCGGACCCGGTCTCGGAGAAGAACATCGTGGTGAAGGAAGGCCGTTTCGGCCCGTACATCACCGACGGTGTCACCAACATCACGGTTCCGCGCGCCACGTCCTTGGAGGAGCTGACCCGGGAGCAGGCAATCGAGCTGCTTGCCGAGAAGCGCGCCAAGGGCCCGGTCAAGCGGACCACCACGACGGCCCGCAAGGCGCCTGCGAAGAGGGCTGCTGCTAAAAAGTAGTCCTGGGTTGCCGAATTCGTGGGTGTGGGCCGGGGGGGGGGGTGGGGGAGGCCGCCCCCCGCCGCCACCCCCCGACCGGGGTTTGCCGGGTTGGACATAGATCGGGTTGGGGGGTTGCGGCCGGCGGGGCGTGGGCGACAC
>NZ_JBIYDB010000048.1:0-25868 GCF_044908325.1 Arthrobacter sp. GAS37 | reverse complement strand
CACCATGGAAACCGGCGTGCCATGGTTCAAACCACCACCCCACGTCGACCCCCGCCAAACACCCCGACGCAACCACCACTTCAGACCCACCCGGACATAAACCCGCCCAGTTGAAGTCCACCCGAATCCATTGACATGTGACCAAATGGTCACCTATTCTGAATGCATGGACGCCGTCTTCAAGGCACTCTCCGACCCCACCCGCAGGGATCTGCTCGACGAGCTCTTCCGCGAGGACGGGCAGACGCTCAGCGCGCTTGAAGCACGGTTCGACATGACCCGTTTCGGGATCATGAAGCACCTCAAGATCCTTGAGGAAGCCGGGCTGGTTGTGACCCGCCGTCGTGGTCGCGAAAAGCTCCATTACCTGAATCCGGTACCCATCAGGCTCGTCCACGACCGTTGGGTGAGCAAATATGCAGAACCATGGGCCGCTGCGTTGAGCGACCTCAAAACCAGATTGGAAAGTCCCGTGGAAAAGATCTTCGAAATCTACATCAAGACCACTCCGGAGCGGCTTTGGGAAGCCATCACGGACAGCGACACCCGCAGCAAGTACCAGTTCGGCAACACCCACACTGCGGACTGGACGCCGGGCGGGCACTACGAGATGCACAATCCCAAGGCCAACGGAATGGTCCTCGGCGAAGGCGAAAACGTGGAGGTCGATCCCCCGCGCCGGCTCGTCCAGACCATGCGCGCGCTCTGGGGCGAGGACGTCAAGGCCGAGGGCACGTCACGCGTCACTTGGGAGATCGAACCGGTAGGCGACTCCTGCCACCTGACCGTCACCCACAGTGACCTGCGCGAAGGCGGCAACGACCAGATCTACGGCGGTTGGCCGATGATCCTCTCCGGCCTCAAGACCTGGCTGGAGACCGGCGAGGTTCTCACGACTCCGGGTTCATTGATGTATTCGTGAGGCTCGACGGCGGCGCGACCCGCCGCTTTTAGGCCCTGGCAGCCGGAACGAGGGCCGCGTTGAGGTACTCCAAATGCGCCAGCGTCGGGGCAGTCACATTCGCCGCGTATTCCGAGTGCTTGGTGAGGAACTTCTTGATGAAAGGGCACACCGGCACGATCCCGAGTCCCTCGCTCACAGTCTCGTCCAAGGCAACTTCGGCGAGCCTGCCCGCCAGCCCTTGGCCGCCGAACTCCTCGTTGATCACGGTGTGGTAGAAAATCCGCTGCGGGGACCCGCCGTCGTCGTACGCTTTGTACGCGGCCTTACCGATCACGTGGCCATCAGCGAGCACTTCAAAGCGTTCGCGGTCAACGTTGTGGCGGAAGGTGGCATCGGTCATCGCTGGCTCCTCGGTTAGGTCCTTTTGACCTACCCTAACCTCGGAGCCCGGGCGCTTTGTTCCCAGGTTTTCTCCAAACCCGGATTTGAACTTGGAGAAAACCTGGGAATTAGGGCTAAGCCGTGACGATGTCGCGCGTGGCGTGGTCGTACGTGAAGGTGATCTTGCCGCCGTCGTGGTTCAGCTCGTGGTTGGCGCCATCACGAGCGCCGAACGCACCGTAGTTCTCATCCCACGAACGGTTCAGCGCGATCTTGTAGGTGTAGAAACCGGCAGGCAGCGTGGCCGCGATGGTCCACACCTTACGGCGGGAATTGAACTTCATCTGCACCTCGTCGTACTGCGGAGCCCAGTCCTCCGGCGCGCCGAGAATCGTGTTGAAGTCACCAGCGATCGCGACGGCGGACGGCTGCTCGAGCTTCTCCACGGCGGCAGTCACTTTGGGTGCTGCAGCTTTCTTGGGCGCTGCTGCCTTGGCGGCGGGAGCCTTTTCCGCGGCTGCTTTAGCGGCCGGTGCCTTTTCCGCAGCGGGAGCCTTCTTGACCGCGGGCTTCCTGGCAACGGCCTTCTTGGCGGGGGCCGTGGGAAGCGGGGTATCTGCAGGGACAGGGGTACCCTCAGCCAAGGCACTGGCGAACTCGTCCGGCTTGGCGAAAGCGACCGTGGCACGAAGGCCGTCGTCGGTGATGGTCCAGCCCGAACGGCCCTTGACCAGCCAGCCGGCCTTGACGAGCTTGGCGGTCTCAGTCGTCAGGCTCTTGTGGCCGCGTGGAATGCCTCCACTGAGCAGCTCACTCTCGCGCTCATCCAGCGGGACACGGACAATCGCCTCTGCCAGGATCTCGCCGGCATTCAACGACTTCTCGGACCACGTTCCCTCAGCCAAGACGTCCAGGACGGTCTTGAGGCGGGCACTGCTTTTTTCGACGGTGGACTTGGCCACTGGGTCTCCTTCAACGGCGAACATTCCTTCAGCAGTCTGCCAATGTTCTGTAAATTCTGGCGACTATTCTTGGTAAACACCGTGTGTCGTGTCCCACTATTACGGCCAAACGGCGACAAGTGATGGATGGGTCTCGGATACCGGTCGGTAGCTCGCGGTTGGGGTACTGTCTTGTCCCTACTCCCCTGAAGCGTTCTCCCACTCCGAAACCTCGGCCAACAGTTCAGCCTTCCGTGCCTCGTCCGCGAACGATGAACGCACCGAGTTCGCAGCCAGGCGTGCCCGGTCGCCAACAGACAACCCGTGCACGGCGACAAGCTGCTCGAAGTTGTCGTCCACGTAACCGCCGAAGTACGCAGGATCATCCGAGTTCACACTGACATTCAGACCGGCTGCCAACATCGCAGGCAAAGGGTGATCGGCCAGGGTATCCACGGCGCGCAGCCGGACATTGGACAAGGGGCACACTGTCAGCGGAACCTGCTCGGCCACCAACCGCTCCACGAGGGCCGGATCTTCCATGCACCGGATGCCGTGGTCGATCCTCTCCGCGCCAAGCAGGTCGAGAGCCTCGTATACGTACGAAGCGGGGCCTTCCTCGCCGGCGTGGGCGATCCGTCGCAGTCCGGACTCCGCCGCGCGGCGGTACAGCCGTTCGAACTTCGACGGCGGATTGCCCACCTCGGCCGAGTCCAGGCCGATGCCCGCAATCGGCGCCTTCATCGCGAGAAGCTGGTCCAAAACCTCCAGCGCAGATTCCTCGGACATGTCCCTCAGGAACGCGGCAATAAGGAGGGTCGAGACGCCGAACTCGCCCTCCGACGTCGCGAGTGCAGATGCAACGCCGTTCACGCACGTCTCCAGTGCCACCCCGCGTGAAATGTGTGCCTGCGGATCCATCATGACCTCGACGTGCCGCACGCCGCCGTCCGCGGCGCGGGCCAAATAAGCCCTGGTCATGTCCGCAAAATCCTGCTCGGTGCGCAACACGGCCATGTTGGCGTAGTACAGATCCAGGAATGACTGCAGATCCGTGAACTCGTACCGTGCGCGCAGCTCGTCCAAATCCGCGTACGGAAGCTCAATCCCGTTCCGTTCCGCGAGCGCGAAAATCAGCTCGGGCTGAAGCGTCCCCTCGATGTGTAGGTGCAGTTCGGCAACCGGAGGTGCCGCCGTCGTCGTCGATTCGCCAAAAGTTTCCACCCGACAAGAGTAGGACGAATACTCAACGGGCCGGACGCCCAACGGCCGTCATCAGGCCCCCGATAACACGAGCGAGGGGAAGACCACACATCCCCAACTTGGATCTGCGCCCTTCGACCGCCAAACTGAAAGGATGCAGACCTTCCTCCCGTTCCCCGATTTCAAGCAAAGTGCTGCCGTCTTGGACACCGCAAGGCTTGGCAAGCAGCGTGTCGAAGCACTGCAGATCCTTCGCGCACTGGTGATCCCCGAGTTCGGCCGGCCCTCCCACCCCGCTATCCGCATGTGGATGGGCTACGTCCCCGCCCTTACTCTCTACGGCCTGGCCATGGTGGATGAATGGGTCGCCCGCGGCAACCCGGACAACACCCGCGCCAGCATCACCGAGTTCGCACCCCAGGCAGCCCACCCGGACTATGTTTCCAGGATTCCGATGCCGCCATGGCTGGGCGACGCCGATTTCCACCTAAGCCACCGCTCCAAGCTGCTCCAGAAGGAGCCGCGCTTCTACGCCGAGCTCTTCCCTGACACTCCGAATGACTTGGAGTACCTCTGGCCTGAGCCAAGCCACGAGTTCATTCCTGAAGACCCCTACGACGACTTCATCTGGGTGCTTCGCGCGCCGGTGGGCGACGTCGAACCCGAAAAGATCGACAAGGTGGGGATGCCGGCAGCAGGTAAGGCCAAGGCCGCCAACAGCGACGGTTACCAGTTCGTCTATGAGTCAGAGAAATCCCGCCGCCCGGGCAAGACTGCCCGCAAGGCCCCGAAGCAGCTGGTGAAGAAGCCCACGCGCAACCGCCAGCGCCAGGATGAAGCCTTCCGCACGCTCCCCGGCAACACTCCTGTCCTCGTCCCCGTCGAGGGCGGCGCCAAGTTTGCCCTGGGCAAGATCCTCGGCCGGCCGATCACCCTGGAAGACGGCCGTTTCGGTCGCAACTTCGAGGTCACCAAGATCGTCGACCGCACGGACTTCGACTACCCGGCCTTGTTGCAGGATCCGCGGGCTTTCTTCCCGATCCCGGCACCGTAGCGGATCGAGCTAGACGCGAACGACGGCGGCGCTCCGGTTCCTGAGGAAAGGAACCCGGGTGCCGCCGTCGTTTAACCGTTTCCGGCTACTTGTTCTGCCGACGGACGAGCGCCCGAATAACCAAGATCTCGTAGGCCACCAAGGCGACGACCCAAATGTAGTCATACCAGCGGGCGTCGAATCGAACGAGCAACGCCAGCAGCCCAAGCGCTGCAACCAACTGAGTGGTGATGATGGCCAACCAAGGCGTGGTTTTCACCTTATCCACAAGAAATGATCACCCCTCCTGCCGAGAAAAGGACACGTAGGCGGCGCACGCTTCGTATTTTCTTCCCAATGCCCATTTCTCTCCCCTTTGAGTTGTAGCGAGTGAGTGACAATCGTAAGTTGCATTTGTTAGAGGAAAGTTGCGACTAGGTGCTGATAGCGCCGAATTGAGTGTTGTTTGGCGGCAAAATGAGTGTTCTCGCTTGGGGCGAATGAGTAGTTTCATCGAAGATGGCGGTTAGGCCCTTTGGTGAAGACGGCGGCATTCTGGTTCCTGTTTTAAGGGACCGGAGTGCCGTTGGGACCGGGATTCGTCGATGTCTTCGGTCTTCTCCGGTGCTGGAACGCCTCATCCCAGAGTGCCCATTCCTCTGGCCGCACGGACGGCCGGCCCAACAGGTAGCCCTGCCCCGCAGTCATGCCGAGCTCCGCCACTGCGCTTAACTCCGCTTCGGTTTCGATCCCTTCGGCCGCCAAAACGGCTCCGATTTCCTTGGCGAAGCCTGAATACTCTTCCTCGGCGTGTGCATTCGAACCATGCTCCCCCTGGCACAAGCTAACGCTGCTGATCTCCTACATGGCGCTATTCAAAGCGCTTTGCTCGAAATCGTGGGTGCAGGCCCTTCGCTGCGTTCCAGAACTCAGCTGTCGGCCTGCACCCACGTAATGCCTAAAAAGTGGCGCGATTACTTCCCCAGCCCGGCCCTCCGGAGGGCTTCCGCCATGGCCGTGTTGACCGGCGCCTGGGGAGCCGCCTTCGCGGGAACCGCCTTGCGAGCGCCCTGTCCAGCCTGCGGCGCCGGACGCCGTTCGCCTCGCTCGCCCCCGTTGCGCTCGCCGCGCTCACGCTCACCAACACGCGGGCCTCGCTCACGCCCGCCGCCTCGCGAACCGGACCCGCCCGCGGTGCCGGGTTCGTCGTCGAGCCTCAAGGTGAGCGAAATCCGCTTCCGCTCCGGATCCGCCTCGAGGACCTTCACCCGCACGAGCTGTCCGGATTTCACGATCTCGCGGGGATCGGACACGAACTTGTTGGCCAGTGCGGACACGTGGACCAGGCCATCCTGGTGCACCCCGACATCAACGAAAGCCCCGAACGCCGCCACATTGGTGACAGTGCCTTCCAGGATCATGCCGGGCTTGAGGTCGGAGATCTTCTCGATGCCCTCGGAGAACGTCGCTGCGGCGAATGCGGGCCGGGGGTCGCGGCCCGGCTTTTCGAGCTCGGACATGATGTCGCGCACGGTGGGCAGGCCAAACGACCCATCCACGAACGCTTGCGGATCCAGCGTAGACACGGCAGCTCCACGGGCAGCAGCCACGATCTTCCGAGCCACCGAATACGCTTCCGGGTGGACACTGGACGCGTCGAGCGGTTCGGCTCCCCCGGTGATCCGCAGGAAGCCCGCGCACTGCTCAAACGCCTTGGCACCCAGCCGCGGCACCTTCTTGAGGTCAGCCCGCTTGGCGAACGGGCCGTTCTCGTTGCGGTACGCCACAATGTTTTCGCTCAGGAGCGGCCCGACGCCGGCCACCCGGGCCAGCAGCGCGGGCGACGCCGTGTTCACGTCCACGCCCACCGCGTTCACGCAGTCCTCGACGACGGCGTCCAGCGAACGGTCGAGCTTGGCAGCCGTGACATCGTGCTGGTACTGCCCCACGCCGATCGACTTCGGTTCGATCTTCACCAATTCAGCGAGCGGATCCTGCAAGCGTCGGGCGATCGAAACGGCCCCGCGCAAGGAGACGTCCATGCCGGGCAGTTCCGCAGCCGCGAGCGCAGACGCCGAGTACACAGAAGCACCGGCCTCGGAGACCACGAGTTTCTGCAGCGTCGGCCCGCCGGATGCTGCCATCGACTTGATGAGCTGTACGGCGAGCTTGTCCGTTTCGCGCGACGCCGTGCCGTTGCCGATCGCCACGAGCTCGACGCCGTGCTGCCGCGCCAAGCGCTCCAGCGTCACCAAGGCCTCGTCCCACTTCTTTGCCGGGGCGTGGGGGTAGACGGTATCCGTGGCTACGACCTTGCCCGTGCCATCGACCACGGCCACCTTTACGCCCGTCCGCAGTCCCGGGTCCAGGCCCAGTGTGGCACGGTTTCCGGCCGGGGCGGCGAGGAGCACGTCGCGGAGGTTTGCGGCGAACACCCGGACGGCTTCATCCTCGGCCTGCGCGAACATGCGACCGCGCAGATCATTGCTGAGCCGGTCCAGGATGCGCGAGCGCCAGGCGATCTGTGCGGTCTGCACAAGCCACGAATCGGCGGGCCGGCCACGCTCGGCGACCCCGAGGCACTTGGCCACGGCGTTCTCGTACCGGCCGCGCGCGGCGGCCAGGGCGTCGTCGTCGGCTGGTTCTGCCTCGGCGAGATCAAGCTCCAGGACGCCGTCGTTCTCGCCGCGCAAGAGCGCGAGCACGCGGTGGCCGGGCATGCCGGAAGGCACCTGGGAGAACTCGAAGTAGTCCTTGAACTTCTGCCCCTCGGTTTCCTGGCCCTTCTTCACGCGCGAAACCATCCGCCCCTGCGTCCACAACCGCTCGCGCAGCGTTTCGGCGAGATCGGGGTCCTGGGATACCCGCTCCACGAGGATCGAGCGGGCGCCGGCGAGCGCCGCGGAGGCGTCGTCGATGGAGTGCTCGGCGTTCAGGTACTTGGCGGCCTCACCCTCGGGTTCGAGCTGCGGGTTCGCGAGAAGCGCATCGGCGAGCGGCTCGAGGCCGGCCTCGCGGGCGATCTGCGCTTTGGTGCGGCGCTTTGATTTGAAGGGCAGGTAGATGTCTTCCAGCCGGGACTTGGTATCGGCCCCGACGACGGCGGCCTCCAGTTCCGGAGTCAGCTTGCCTTGCGCGGCAATCGCCTCAAGGACCGTTCGACGGCGGTCCTCCAGGTCGCGCAGGTACCGGAGCCGTTCCTCGAGCTCGCGCAGCTGGGTGTCATCGAGCGTCCCGGTGACTTCCTTGCGGTACCGGGCGATAAACGGGACGGTGGATCCGGCGTCGAGCAAGTCAACCGCGGCCTTGACCTGCCAGGACTTCACACCGAGCTCTTCGGCGATCAGTGCATGGATGGCGGCGTCTGCTGACTGGTGCTGTGCTGACTGGTGCTTTGGAAGATGAGTCACCATGACATTTTGCCTTACGGGTTCGCCGTGGCTAAAGACCGCGCGGAATACCCACATATGGAAGCGCCACGGCCGGCGGGCCGTGACGCTTGATGGGTGCGAAAGTTGCGGTTAGCCCAGTTGCGCCATGGGGGTCCTGGCGGAGATGTGCTCCACCAATTCACCTACGCGCTCCTCGGTGTAGTTGCGGGCGATGTCGCCCTGGCTGATGATGCCCACCAACTTGTGGTCGGTGATGACCGGAAGGCGCCGGATCTGGTGCTTTTCCATCAGGTCGATGGCGGCATCGACGCTGGCATCTGCATCGATCCAGATCGGCGTGCCCTGGGCGAGATCTGCCGCGGTCAGCCGGTCAGCATCCAGTCCCTCAGCAACGCACTTGACCACAATGTCGCGGTCAGTGATGAATCCTTTGAGTTTTCCATCGTTGCCGCAGATCGGCAGCGAACCGACGTCCAGATCGCGCATCAGGACAGCCGCGTCACGCAGCGACTGCTCTTCCTTGACGCACTGGGCATTGGTGGACATGAATTCGCGCACAACACTCATGAGTCCTCCTTGATCGATTGGGTATCGACGCGGACCCCCGGCACCGACGCCGATGCTGTCAGCCTACGCTTGGGCTTTGGCTCTGGCCAGATGCTGTTTGCTCCCGCCGGATTTACTCGGCGATGTCCTCGGCCCACAGTTCCGGATTCTCTTCCTGGAAGGTGCGCATCATGTCCACGCACCGCTGGTCATCGAGGACCACCACCTCCACGCCCCTGGACCGCAGCAGCTCGAATTCGCCGCCGAAGGTGCGGGCCTCCCCCACCACCACACGCGGGATTTTGAACTGGATGATGGTGCCCGTGCACATGGCACACGGCGCGAGGGTCGTATAGAGGGTCGTGTCCCGGTAGCTCTTCTGCCGGCCGGCTGCGCGGAGAGCCGACATTTCCCCGTGCGCGATGGGATCGCCGTTTTGGACGCGTTCGTTGTGCCCGCTCGCGATAACCACGCCACCACGCGCGAGCGCTGCGCCGATGGGAATGCCGCCCTCGCGAAGGCCCTTTTGGGCTGCCTGGTATGCCGCTTCGAAGGCCGGATCTTGGGCGGTTGGGGCGTCAGAGGTGGTCATTCGGAGCCTGCTTTCCGGGTAGTGGGGATCTTCCGCTACTTGTTCTATAACTTATATAATAAAGACGGAGGTGTGAGAGATGATCCTCAACATAGACCTGGCCAGCGACGTGCCGATCTACCAGCAGCTGCGGGACCAGATCGTGGAGGCGATCGCCGACGGCGTGCTGGCCGAGGGCAGCACGTTGCCGGCCACCAGGACGCTCGCCGCGGACTTCGGGATCAATTTCCACACCGTGAACAAAGCCTATGACCTGTTGCGCCAGCAAGGCCTGATCCAGCTCAACCGAAAGACCGGCGCGGTGGTGACCCCGATGGTCGCGGACCCGCCGCTCGGCGCGGAATGGGCCGGGAGGGCGCGGACCCTACTTGCCGAAGCCGTCGCGAGGGGACTATCGGCCGACGAAGTTCTCAAGTCCTGCCGGTCGATACTCGATTCGTTTGGAACCACGCAGCCAGAGGAAACACCATGACCGTTGCCATTGTCCTGAGCTCCGCGTTGGCGGCACTGGTGCTCGCCATCGCGCTGGTCCTGCCCGCGATCAACAGCCCGACGGTTCCCTTCGGGGTCCGCGTACCGGCCCAGCGTGCCGACGACCCGACCGTTGTCAGGCAGACCCGCATCTATCGTTGGAGGGTTCTCCTGAGCGGGATCGTCGCCATCGGGGTCTGCCTTGCCATTTACGGAATGACAGGCGAAACGTTGCTACTGCCGCTCTCGGTGCTGGTGCTCGTCGGCTTCTGGTACGGCTGCTTCTTCCTTGCCAACCACGAGATCCGGGCCGCCAAGGCCGCCGGAGGTTGGTATGAGGGCGTGCACCAAGTCATCGCGGTGGACACCGAATTGCGGACCGATCCACCGCGTTTTCCCTGGCTCTGGCTGGCGCCGGCGTTGATCATCACTATCGCCACTGTGGTGATCGGCGTGATCAGCTACCCGTCCATGCCCGATGTGCTCGCGGTGCACTACGGTGCGAAAGGCATGCCCAACCGATTGGCCGCCAAATCGATCGGCACGGCCTTTTCGCTGGTATTCGTGCAAATCGGCGTGACCGCACTGCTCGTGGGTATCGCGGCGGCGATCCTCTTCCGCAGCCGGCCCGACATCGACCCGGCGCACCCGGCAGGCTCCGCGTACTGGCACCGCCGGTATATGTTGCTGGGTGCCAAAGCACTCCTCGGATTGCTCGCGATGATCGACCTGGCGATGCTGGGATCATCGTTGTTGATGTGGACGGGAACGGTCACGCCGTGGGCGCCGCTCGTGGTCGCGCTCCCGATCCTGGCCGCCGTCGCGGTAGCAGTCGTTGTCTTCGCCAGGAACAACCGCGCACGGGACGAGGGCGAGGAGGACACCGGACTGACTCACCGGGAGGACGACAAATACTGGCGGAGCGGCTTGTTCTACGTCAACCGCGAAGACCACGCGCTGATGGTTCCGCGCCGCTTCGGTCTGGGATGGACCCTCAACTTCGGCAATCCAAGGGCAGCGATGCTCCTGGCCGGCGTGGTCGCGCTGATCGGCCTGGTGATCACTCTCCGTTTCGGCGGCTGAGCCCCACCGCCAGGCTGCCTCACTGTCGGACCGCCCTGATAGCTTGGCTTCATCAGCTCAACGGTCTGGGGGCACGGTGTTTTTTCTCGATTCAGAAGTTGCAGGGCACGAGCAGGATTTGGTGTTTTCCGCCAGCGACCTCGTGACGGCCTCCACGTGCGAGTACCAGTTGCTGCGCAAGTTGGACGAGAAGCTGGGCCGCTCGCAGAAGCCGGCCTTCGACGTCGACGAAATGCTGGAACGGACCGCCGCGCTGGGCGACGTTCACGAGCACAGGGTGCTGGACCGTTTCGTGGCCGAGTTCGGCGCCTGGGATCCGCTGGCGCGCACGGGCGTGTACGACGTCGTTCCCGCCAAAGCGATGGACCGCGCCACCCTGCAAGCCAAGCATGCGGAATCCATCGAGGCGTTGCGATCCGGCGCGGATGTGGTCTTCCAGGCGGCATTCTTCGACGGTCAGTTTCACGGACGGTCCGATTTCCTCGTCAAACAGCCGGACGGCAGCTACGCGGTCTACGACACCAAGCTCGCCCGCCACGCCAAGGTCACTGCGCTGTTGCAACTGGCTGCCTACGGCGACCAACTACTCAAGGCGGGAATCACTCCGGCCCCGGATCTGACCCTTGTCCTCGGGGCTACCATCCAGCGGGACCTTGCTGGATCGGACGGCCGTGGCGGCTTCGACTACGTGCACAGCGACCACCGACTCGCCGATGTCCTGCCGGTGTTCCGTGAACGCCGGGACCGATTCCTCGCGCTGACGGACGCGCACCGATCGCGCTTGGAGGCTATCCAATGGGGCGCGCCCGGAGTCACCGCGTGCGGTCGCTGCGACTACTGCAAAGAACAAGTGCGCCTCCACCGGGATCTGCTGATGGTGGCAGGGATGAGAATCACCCGGCGCAAGAAGCTCATGGAAAACGGTATCTTCACCATCGACGCCCTTGCCGAGATGCCCGACGCCGCGGATTCCGCCACACGTCGGCTGCAGGAACAAGCCCGACTGCAAACCGGAACGGCCACACCCGATGACACTGTCAATTACACGGACAAGACGGGCACCGCGAAGAGCATCAGCTATTCCGTCCTGGAGTCGAACTCCCTGGCCCGGCTCCCCCTGCCCGACGCTGGAGACATCTTCTTCGACTTCGAGGGAGACCCCCTGTGGCAAGACCCGGTAACCGGCCGCTGGGGACTGGAGTACTTGTTCGGGGTTATCGAAAATCCGACCGAGCCGGGCGAATCTCCAGTGTTCAAGCCGTTCTGGGCACATTCCCGGGCTGAGGAACGGCAGGCGTTCATCGAGTTCCTCGAATACGTGGAAGAACGCCGCATGAAGTATCCGGATATGCGGATCTACCACTACGCTGCCTACGAGAAAACCGCGCTGCGGAACCTGTCGGTCATCCACACTGTGGGCGAAGCCGCCGTGGATAACCTCCTCCGCGAAGGCGTACTGGTGGACCTCTACGACACCGTGCGGCACAGCATCCGCATCTCTGAAGACTCTTACAGCATCAAGAAACTCGAGCCCCTGTATATGGGCAAGCATTTGCGTTCGGGCGACGTGACCGACGCCGGAGCCTCCGTGGTTGCCTACGCCAACTACTGCACGGCCCGGGACGCGAACCGCGAGGATGAAGCGGCAACGATCCTGGCGGGTATTTCCGACTACAACGAATACGACTGCCTCTCCACTCTCGAACTGCGGAATTGGCTGCTGGGCCTGGCCGCGGAACGCTCCATTGAACCCGGATTTCCGGTTGCTTCGGGACCCGGGCTACCCGCGGAGACCGAGCCTGACAAGTACGAGGCCGCGCCCGAGGAAACAGCCCTCCTCGACTACCTTGCGGACTTGCCGGACGATTCCCTCCGCTCCGACGACAACCGGGCGGTGGCCATGGTGGCGGCCGCGGTCGGCTTTCACCGGCGTGAGGACAAGCAATTCTGGTGGGGACACTTCGACCGCCTGGACCGGCCAGTCTCCGAATGGGAAGACACGAGGGACTGCTTCATCGTGGAAGGCGGCGAAGTGCTGGAGGACTGGGCCAAGCCAACTCCCCGCAGCAACCCGGCACGGAAGGTACGGCTGATCGGACACGCCGCCGACGGCTCCGGTTTCGCGCCCGGTAAGAAGTACTTCCGGATGTACGAACCGCCACTCCCCGATGCCTTCCTCGGCAAGAACGAAAGCACTCTCGGCAGATCGGGAATGTCCGGCACGGAGGTGATCGAGGTCGGCGATCCCGACGACCTTGATGACGGCGGCACGCTTTCGGGGCCCGACGACGGCGCCTCGGATGTCGTGACGATTTCAGAGCGACTGCCCAAGGGTGCCGACGAATACTCGCAGCTTCCCATGGCCCTGACGCCCGACGCTCCAGTCAACACGGACGGGCAGCGCAAGTCCCTGAGCGAACTGGCCATCAAGCTTCGTTCCCGCCTGCCGTCATGGCCGAAAGATCCGGCCTTGGACTTGTTGCGCCGGATCCCCCCGAGGCTGGCCACGCTTCCGGAACTGCCCGCCGTCGGGTCCGGTGACGATGCATACGTGGACGCCATCACCGCCGCTGTATCGGATCTGGACCAGTCATACCTAGCCGTGCAGGGGCCTCCCGGAACGGGCAAGACGTACGTTGGCTCGCACGTCGTCGCGCGGCTGGTGCGTGCAGGCTGGAAGGTAGGGGTTGTTGCACAGTCACATGCGGTAGTCGAAAACATGCTCCACGCCGCGGTGAAGGCCGGGGTGGACCCGGCGCTCATCGCTAAGGAAATGAAGCATGACGACCCCGTCCCATGGGACAAGCAGGCCAAGGACGACATCGAGCGACTGCTTGGATCCCCCGGAGGCTGCTTGATCGGCGGCACGGCGTGGTCCATGACGGGCCGGACCGTTTCTGCGGGATCCCTGGACTTGCTGGTGATCGACGAAGCCGGTCAGTTCTCCCTCGCCAACACCCTCGCCGTGAGCCGGGCAACAAAGCGACTCCTGCTCCTCGGCGACCCCCAGCAACTTCCCCAAGTCACCCAGGGCAAGCACCCCGAACCGGTCGATGAGTCTGCACTCGGCTGGCTGGCCCACGGCCTGCACACCCTGCCCGCGGAGCTCGGCTACTTCCTGGCGACGTCGTGGCGCATGCACCCGGATTTGTGCGCCGCGGTGTCTGAACTGTCTTACGATGGTCGGCTGCATTCGGCACCGGCTGCCTCCGGGCGGAGGCTCTCCGGGGTTCGGGCCGGCGTCGAGTGCGTTTACGTCCCGCACAGCGGAAATTCCACCCAGTCTCCCGAAGAAGCTGCGGAGGTAGTCCACCAAGTCAAGGTACACCTTGGCCTGGCTTGGCTGGACCCCCACGAATCACCCGAGGAGCGGCCGCTGCTTGAAAAGGACATCCTCGTAGTGGCTGCCTATAACGCCCAGGTGCAGCTCATCCAACACGAACTGAGAGCGGCTGGACTTCGCGGCGTGCGGGTCGGGACCGTGGACAAGTTCCAGGGCCAGGAAGCTCCCGTGGTGATCGTGTCCATGGCTGCGTCCGCTGCCGCCGAGGTACCGCGCGGCATGGAGTTCCTGCTCTCGCACAACCGGATCAATGTGGCGGTGTCGCGCGGTCAGTGGCGCGCCGTCGTCGTGCGCTCACCGGAGCTGACAAACTACCTGCCCACCCAACCGGAAGGGCTGGAGCACCTGGGCGGTTTTGTGGGACTGTGCCAGCGTGGCAACCCAACTGACTCGCATTAGTTGTCGTTATGCGGCCTGAAAACGACAACAACTGCGAGGGCCCACGCCGCCAGGGTTCCCTGGCCGAGCTTGCGAGGCGAGGGCGGCGGTGGGGATCAGTTGGGCAAGCCCAGCGCTTCATCCAGTACCGCGCCGAAGTTCGCTGCGTCGTGGGCGAAGCGGCCTAGGAAAAGTCCGGACACGCCCCGCAGTTCAGGCAGGAGCCCCGGCTTGGCCGAGCCACCGTAAATGATCGGCAGCCCGGCGAGGCCATGTTCGGCGAGCAAGTCCCGGAGACGGGCGACGACGTCGGACACGTAAGCCGCGCCGGCTGGCTGGTCCGCGCCGATGGCCCACACCGGTTCGTACGCGATAACCAAACGGGCCGCCGTCGCCCAGTCGTCCCGGACGGCGGCAGAGATCTGCCGGAACACGAACGACGCCGACACCGCCGGACCGGCAACGGCCTCCTCGCCGACACACAACAGCGGGGTCAACCCTGCATCCACCGCGGCCCGGACCTTCAATGCGACCACGGCGTCGTCCTCGGCGAAGTGCCGGCGTCGTTCCGCGTGTCCGATCTCCACGAGCCGCACACCCAGCTCCGCCAGCAGGGACGGTGACACTTCACCCGTCCACGGCCCCTCAGCCCAGCCACAGTTCTGCGCGCCCGGGAGGAACGGGGAGCCTTCCAGTATCCGGACCGCGTCGGGCAACATGGGGAACGACGGGATCACAAACGGGACCACCCGCCCGGCCACAAGGGCCGGACGGGTGTCCACTTCACTTCGCAGTTGTTCCAGCCAAGACAGGCTGTGGCGGTAGCCCATGTACATCTTGGTGCTGACCCCGATGTACAACGGGCTACTTGCCCAGGAGATCGTCGGCCTTGTTCCTGAATGCCCGGGTGCCATACATCATGGCGGCCGCCAGGAAGGGCAGAATTCCGAGCGCGTAAACCCCGGCCGATCCGGTGGGGTCTGCCGTGGCGCTGTTGACCGCGGTCCGCAGGATCGGAGCCACGAAACCGCCCAGGTTGCCCAGCGAGTTGATCAGGCCGATGCCGGCCGCGGCTGCGGACCCGGCAAGGAATGCCGTGGGGTAGGCCCAGACAACCGGCCCGACTGCGAGGAAGCTGCATACCGCGAGGGTAATGAAGACCATCCCCAGCACCGGCTGGTGGTTGGTCCCGGCCCAAGCCGAACCCAGGATGCACAGACCTGTCGATACGAACAGCACCGTGCCGAACATGCGGCGCTTGGCAACCGTGTTGGCTGCCCGGCCGATCAGGTAGCAGGCGAAGATACCGAAGAACCACGGAACCGCGATCAGTAGGCCGACGGCGAGGCCCACCTTTTGGCCCGTCAGTGAAGAAACCTGCTGCGGGAGGAAGAAGGTGACGCCGTAAACGGCGATCTGCAGGCAGAAGTAGATGAGGGTGAAGTACCAGACGCGACCGTTGCGCATCGCCGCAAACACGCCCCGCGGCCCGGTTTCATCCTTGACAGTGTCCTCCTGAGTCATGATCTCCTTGAGCGCGAACTTCTCGTCCGTGTTGAGGAACTTGGCCTTCTCCGGGCCGTTGATCAGGAAGAAGAAAGCCGCAATGCCGGCGAGCACGGCCAGGATGCCCTCGGTGAAGAACATGACCTGCCAGCCACGGACGCCCGGAAGCTGGTCGCCGATATTGATGAGCCAGCCCGAGAGGGGGTTGCCGATCATCTGGGAGAACGGCTGGGCGAGGTAGAAGACCGCGAACATCTGCACGCGCACCTTGTTCGGGAACCACTCGGCCAGGTACATGATGACGCCCGGGAACAGGCCCGCCTCGGTCACGCCGAGCAGGAACCGCAGGATCACGAAGGACGTCTCACCCTGCACGAACGCAAAGCAGGCCGAGACGATGCCCCAGGTGATGGCAATACGGGCAAGCCAGATCTTCGCGCCGACCTTCTTGAGCAGCAGGTTGCTGGGGATTTCAAAGATCGCGTAACCGATGAAGAAAATACCGGCACCGAGCGCGAACGCCCCGGCCGAGACGCCTTTGTCAGCGCCGAGCGCAGCTTCGGCGAAACCGACATTGGTGCGGTCGAGGAAGGAGACCACATAGAGGATGACCAGCATCGGCATGAGCCGGGTGGCAGCCTTGCGGATCGCCGATTTCAGGACCGGCGAATCCAGCATCTCCTTCGTGGATGAAGTGGCAAGGGACATCGAAACTCCTCGTTGAGTAATGACAGTTGAGTAATCAGTGTTGGGTAGTCAGGTTTCAGGCATTCCGGATTAGTGCATGTACAGGCCGCCGTCGACATTCAGCGTCTGGCCCGAGATGTAGCCGGAGTCTTCGCTGATGAGGAAGGCGATGGCGGCGGCGATATCCCGGGTGGAGCCCACGCGGTTCACCACGAGGTCCTTGGTGAGTTCGTCCTTGCGTTCCTCGCTGAGGGTGCCGCCCATGATGTCGGTGTCGATCGGGCCGGGAGAAATGGCGTTGACGGTGATGTCGTACTCGCCCAGTTCGCGGGCGGTGGCGCGGGTCAGCCCGATGACGCCGGCCTTGGCCACCGAGTACGGGGTCTTCGAGAACGTCCCGCCGCCGCGCTGCGCGGAAACCGAGGAGATGTTCACGATGCGTCCGATGCGGTTCTTGACCATTGACTCGGCCACGCGGCGGGTGGCGTAGTGGACGCCGTTGAGGTTGATGCTCAGGACACGGTTCCACTCGGCCGGCTCGAGTTCCAGGTACGGAATCGGTGAGCTGACGCCGGCAACGTTGGCCAGGGCTACGATCTGCGGCAACTCGGCCTCGAGCGTGTCGATCGCCAAGCGCACGGATGCTTCATCGGCCACGTTGGCGCCCACGCCATAGGCCTGCACGCCATATTCGGCGGCGATTTCCTTGGCGGTGCTCTTGCAGAGGGCGTCGTCGAGGTCGATGATGCCGATGTTCCAGCCCTGCGCGGCCAAGTAGTTGACGGTGGCCCGGCCGATGCCGCGCTCGGAGACGGCGCCGGTGACGATCGCGGTGCGTTCTGCGGGGAAGGTGTTCATGGGTATTCTCCTGTGAATGTCGGGACTAGTTGATGGGTGCCGGGCCGAGCTCGTCGAGGAGCTTCTGCATGGCCACGTAGGCCTTGTTCCGGTAAGCGATGAGTTCGGGCGTGCGTTCCGCAGGGACGTTGAGGAAGCCTGCCCCGGACTTGGTCCCGAGCTTCCCCGCCTCCACGAGGTCGCTCAGGATTTTCGGCGTGGCGAAGCGTTCCGGGAATCCGGTCTGCAGGGACTTATAGCAGAAGTCGTAGACGTCCAGTCCGGCCATGTCCGCGATCGCGAATGGACCAAAGAACGGCAAGCGGAAGCCGAACGTCGTGCGGACCAGGGTGTCGACGTCGTCGGCTGTTGCGATCCCCTGCTCCACCAGCTGGGCAGCCTCGTGGAAAAGCGCGTACTGCAGCCGGTTGAGCACGAAACCGGTGACGTCCTTGACAACGGCGGTTTGCTTGCCGGCCGCGTGGACCAGTTCGCGGGAAGCAGCCACAGTCTCCGGCGTGGTGCCGGCGTGGGGAATGATCTCGACGCCGGGAATGAACGGCGACGGGTTGGAGAAGTGGACGCCCAGGAATCGCTCCGGAGCTGCGACGGCCTTGGCGAGATCTGCAATGGAAATCGTGGAGGTGTTGGAGCCGATCAGCGCGTCCGGACGGGCAGCGGCACTGATCCGGGCCAGGGTCTGGTGCTTGATGTCGAGGACCTCTGGGACGGCTTCTTCGATGAAGTCGGCGTCCGCGACGGCCTCTTCGATGTCCTTGGCGGCCCACAGATTGGCCTTCAGGATTGCCGTGGAACCTTCGGGAAAGAGGCCCGCGGCCACGAATTCGTCCGACTCCACCAGCAGGCGGTCGTAGTTCTTCTGCGCGATTTCGGCGGACACAT
Organism: Arthrobacter sp. GAS37; assembly: GCF_044908325.1. Classification (NCBI taxonomy): domain Bacteria; kingdom Bacillati; phylum Actinomycetota; class Actinomycetes; order Micrococcales; family Micrococcaceae; genus Arthrobacter; species Arthrobacter sp. GAS37. Next base: position 7,668 of record NZ_JBIYDB010000048.1, on the reverse strand, counting down.
CCGCCAACGCCACGCGTGCCCCGCCGAGGGCCAGAACCTGCGCGATCCCGCCGCCCATGTAACCGGAGCCGACGACGGCGATCTTCCGGGCGGCCGTCGTGCCCGCGGGGGTTTTCCGGGTTTCAGTCATGTCACACTGCCTTTGTGTAATCGGGCTCGTAGGAGCAAATGGCGTCCACCTTGGCGGCGGAAGGTGATGTTTCGTCGAAGTGGTGGCCCAGCCATTCGTCCACCAGTTTCTTGGCCAGTTCCAAGCCAATCACCCGCTGTCCCATGGTCAGGACCTGGGCGTTGTTGCTCAGGACCGAGCGCTCCACGGAGTAGCTGTCGTGCGCGGTGACGGCCCGGATTCCGGGGACCTTGTTGGCCGCGATGGCCACGCCCAGGCCCGTGCCGCAGATCAAGAGGGCACGGTCTGCTTCGCCCTCGGCAACTTTGCGCGCCGCGTCCACGGCAACGTGCGGGTAGGCGGTGGAGTCGTTGGCGCCGACGCCCACGTCCTGCACCGACGCCACCCGGGGATCGGCCTCAAGCAGCGCCATGAGTGCCTGCTTGTATTCGACGCCCGCTTCGTCATTGCCGACGACAATGCGCCAGCCCGCTGATGTGGTCATGATTGAACTCCGTTTCCTGCCGGGGGCGCCAGCTGCGCATCGATATGTTGTGAGATCCTCGCCGTGATCAGCCCGAAGGAGACGGCGCCAGGATCAGGGTGGCCCAAGCTCTTCTCTGCGAGCGGACGGGCCCGGCCCTTGAGCGGACGCAAACGCGCGGTCTCAGCTGCCGCGGACTCGGCCGCCGCAGCAGCTACCGCGAGGGCGCGGTCAACCGGGGCTCCGGCGTCGAACTCTGTGAGGAACGCGTCCCGGAACGGCAGCAGCGCGTCCACCATGGTCTTGTCGCCAGGTTCGGCTTTGCCGAGCTCCGTGATCGCGTCCACAAAGCCAGTGACGGCGGCCGCCGCGTCCTCGCCCGAGTAGCCCGCTTTGTTGCCGAGCGCCTGTCCGGCCGCAATGATCGCCGAGCCCCACAGAGCGCCGGAGGTGCCGCCAGCACGTTCGCTCCAGGCCTCCCCCGCCGCCGTCAGGATCCGACCGACCGAGGCTCCGATTGCCGTTTCGGCTGCAGTGAAAGCCGCGTCCACGCCGCGCCGCATGCCGATGCCGTGGTCGCCGTCGCCAGCAATCGCGTCCAGCTTGCCGAGTTCTTCTTCATGCTCGACGACGACGTCCCGCACCTGGGCGAGCACGGCCACGGCCTGCCGCCCGAGTTCGGCAGCAGCCACGGTGGGCTGCTCGACGTCGGACTCGTCCACCGCGGTGACGCTCGCTAGGTTGCGAGGCAGGCGGGGCGCGAGGTTGCCCTTGCGGAAAGCCGGGGTGTCCGCGGGTGCTGCCCAGTACTGTTCGAGCTCCTCGTCCAGCCACAGCAGCGTCAGCGAGAGTCCGGACATGTCCAGGCTTGTCACGAGCTCGCCGCACTCGGGCTCGACCACCGTGAGTCCTGCTTTGCTGAGGAGCTTCTCGATCTTGCCGAAGAGCAGGAAGAGTTCGTCGTATTTGACGGTGCCGAGGCCGTTGACGATGGCCACCACTCGGTTTCCGGCGTCGTCCGGTTTGTCATCGAGGAGCTTGGAGACGAGCAGTTCGGCGAGCTCGGAAGCGGTGGGCATGGTGTGCTCGGAAATGCCCGGCTCCCCGTGGATGCCCAGGCCGAGGGACATCTGGCCCACTGGAACGTGGAACAGCGGATCCGCGGCGCCCGGAAGGGTGCAACCGTCGAAGGCCACCCCCAGCGAGCGTGTGCGGTAGTTCGTCTTGATGGCCAAGCGCTCGACGGCGTCGAGGTCCAGTCCCGCTTCGGCCGCGGCACCGGCGATCTTGAACACCGTGAGGTCGCCCGCGATCCCCCGCCGCTTTTCGATCTGGTCCAACGGCGCGCTGGCGATGTCGTCGGTAACAGTCACGGTGCGGGTCTCGATGCCTTCGGCGTTGAGCCGCAACTGTGCCTGGCCGAAGTGCAGCACGTCGCCGGCGTAGTTGCCATAGCTGAGCAGGACACCGCCACCGGCGTTGGCTGCCTTGGCCACCCGGTACACTTGGCCCGCCGCAGGGGAGGCGAACATGTTGCCGCACGCCGAGGCCGTTGCGAGGCCGGGTCCGACCAGTCCAGCGAAAGCAGGGTAGTGTCCCGAGCCGCCGCCCACCACCAGGGCGACCTGCCCGGTGGGGACTTCGGTGGACCGGACCACTCCGCCGTCCACCCGGGCAACATAGCCGCGGTTGGCGGCGACGAATCCGTCCAGGGCATCGTCCGCGAAGTCTGCGGGGTTGTCGAAAATCCTTGTCATGGTTCTAGACGCCAGCCAGTTGCGAGGATGCTGGCTGGGTGGAGCCGGAGGGCTGCTGCCGGCCCTGGGCGACCTGGCTCTCGCCGAGGACGTAGTTCTCTGTCTTCGGAAGGACCTGTCGCCGGAGGTATTCCTGGTTGCTCGCCGTGACGCTGAGCCCGTCGCCGCCGTAGTGCTCGGTGCACAAGATGCCCTGGAAGCCCACCGAGAGCGCGAGTTTGAAGGCTTCGCGGTAGTTGATGAGGCCGCTCTCCATCGGCGCGGGCATGGTGATGTAGCTATCACGGGCGACGTCTTCGTCGCGGATGTAGTTCTTCATGTGCCAGTAGTTGGAGTACGGCAGGGTCTTGGCCACCATCTCGCGCCAGTCCTCGATGGGACGGTGGAGGCGGATGAGATTGCCAAGGTCCGGGTTGAGGCCAACGTTGTCCAGCCCGATGTCCTGCACCAGCTGGACCGAGGAATCGGCGGTGCCGAGGTAAGTGTCCTCGTACATTTCCAGGGACAGGAGGATGCCGGCTTCCGCGGCGTGCTCACCGAGTTCCCGCAAGCGTGCGACCGCGTTGCCCCAGGATTCCTTGTCCCCGACCGGATCCTTGTAGCCTTCCACCGTCCAGAACCACAGCTGCTTTTGCTGCTCGGCGGTGATGGCCTGGTGGAGTCCGAAGGAGACAACCTCGCAGCCCAATTCGGCTGCGGCGTCGATGGTTCGGTGGCTGTACGCCAGGTTCTCGGCCCAGTCGCGGGTGTGGATGATGCTGCGGCGGATGGCCGAGATGACCGGGATGCCAATGCCAACGTGCTCTGCGGTCTGTTTGAACTCGGTGAGGCGTTCCTTGCTGAGGTCGCCCGGGCGGACCCAGCTGTCGGTGAGGTCTGCGTTGGCAAATCCTGCGTCCTTGACTTCCTGCAGGACCTCGGCCCAAGCGGAAGCATCGGCGTCGTTGATGTGCTGTCCCGTGGCGTCAGTGCCGGGGAACTGGAGCAGGGCCGCAGTGATGGGCCAGGTTTCGGCGGTGTAGGCCATAGTTTTCACTCCTTCGTGGAATCCTGTTTCCTATAGGATTTACTATCTAAGCAAGACTGTCAACATATTTATTCGGACTTCCGCTGGCCGGCCCCGACTTTCCCGCACCCCTGCCCCGCGTCATCGAAGATCCTATATGTCTTACATATGTTTGTGAAGAGGGTCAGCGATCCAGCACAAGTCTGAGTGGCCTAGGAAAGAGACTTGCCGCCGCGCAGGGCCGAGGCAAAGGCGGCCACCAGGCACGCGGCAATGGCAAAGGCGAAAGCCACGGCCAACCCTTCGGCGAACGGGCCGGAAATCAGGCTCGGGAAGAAGGAGCGGCCGGTCAGGAACGCCGCGTCCTTGGCCGGGAGGGCGCTCAGCACTTTCGGTCCGAGCAGTGTCTGCACGGGGTTGTAGCCCAGTAGGGAGGAGAACAGCACAGACACCGGGGGCAATTGGGCGACCTTCGCGGCATCCGCGGCAGCCACCCCGTGCGCCGTCAGGCCCGAGGTCAGTGTCTGCGGCAGCGTCCTGGCCAGCCCGGTGATCATGAGCGAAAAGAAGATACCGATGGAGAGCACCATGGCCGAGTTTTGGAACGTGGTGCTCATGCCTGCGCCCACACCGCGGCGGTTGGGCGGCAACGCGTTCATGATGCCGGCCCGGTTGGGTGCGGCGAACAACCCCATGCCCAGGCCGTTGACCAACAATGCCAGCGAGAAGGGGACGTAGCTGAAGTTCACAGGCAGCACCAGCAGCCACAGGAAGCTGGCCGCTGCCACCACCATGCCCAAGGTGGCCAGCAATCTGGCCCCATGGCGGTCGGATAGCCAGCCGGAGACCGGGCCGGCGATCAGGAACCCCGCAGTAAGGGGCAGCATGTAGATCCCGGCCCAGAGCGGCGTGGTTTCAAAGCTGTAACCGTGCTGAGGTAGCCAGATCCCTTGCAGCCAGATGATCAGAATGAACATCAGGCCGCCCCGGCCGATGCCGGACATCAGGGAGGCTAGGTTTCCGGCGGTGAAGGCACGGATACGGAACAGCGCCAGATGGAACATGGGCTCGTCTATCCTCATCTCCACCCAGCAGAACACCCCCAGCACCGCGACGCCTCCTATCAGCGCTGCGAGCACCCATGGGTTGGTCCAGCCCATGGTGTTGCCGCCGTACGGTTGGATCCCATAGGTGATGCCTACCAGCACTGCGACCAGACCCACCGCGAAGGTTGCGTTGCCCCACCAGTCCAGTTTGGCGGGCTGCTTGATGCCGGTGTCATGCAGGCTCAGGTACGCCCAGACGGTGCCCGCAAGCCCCACCGGCACGGAAACAAGGAACACCAACCGCCAGTCCAGCGGACCCAGCAGCCCGCCGATGATGAGGCCGAGGAAGGACCCTGCGATGCCGGCCACCTGGTTCAGGCCCAATGCCAGGCCGCGCTGGTCGATCTCGAAGACATCGGTAATAATGGCTGTGGAATTGGCCATCAGCATGGCCCCGCCTATGCCCTGCAGGACCCGCATGATGATCAGCCAAAGGACGCCCGCGGTGCCGGAAAGCCACGTGAGGGACAGCAGCACGGAGAACACGGTGAAGATGGCGAAGCCGGCGTTGTACATTTTCACCCTGCCGTACATATCGCCGAGCCGGCCAAAGGTAACCACCAACACCGCCGTGACCACCATGTAGCCCATCACCAGCCACAACAGCATGCTGGTGTTGCCGGGAGCCAGCGGATCGACGTGGATGCCACGGAAAATGTCAGGCAGGGCAATCAGCATGATGGAGGAATTGATGGTCGCCATCAGCACACCCAGCGTGGCGTTGATCAAGACCGTCCACTCGTAGTGCGGGCTGGCAATCGCGCGCTCCATGCGGGCCTGGCGTTTGCCCCTGACGATTTGGGTCTTTGTTGCCATGACAACCACCCCTTCCCGGCCCGGGGACCGCTTCGGGATTGTTACTTCACTAAAACCCTAAACCCGGACGCTGCGCGGGGAACCACCCAGGGGCGACAACTTTGTTTCTCCCGGGGCGCCGCGTGCCAGACGGGAGCTCAGTCGGCGGGCGCGTCGGCAATAGCCCGGGCCCGAACCTTGTGCACATGGTCGGCCATGGCTGCTGCGGCCTGTTCCGGGTCGCCGCTCGCCAGCGCTTCGAGCACGGCTTGGTGTTCCGCGATGGCCTGTTCTGCGTCGGTAATGCCCACTCCCCCGAACAGCCGGAACCGCTGGACCTGGCCCCCCAGCGCGGTGTAGGCGGCAAGCATGAACTGGTTGCCGGACTGCTCGGCGATCAGCTTATGGAAGCGCTCATCGGCATCGAGATAGTCCCGGAATTCCATGAAAGAGGGGCCCCGGGGAGCCGTCTCCAGGTCCTTCACGGCCCCTCGCAAATCCGCCAAACCCTCCGGAGTGATCCGGCTGCACGCCAGACGGGCATTCACTGGCTCAATCGCTAGCCGGGCTTCCATGAGCTCCGCAAAATCTTCGCGCGTGAAAACCGGGGCCACCCTGTAACCCTTAAGGGCAACTCGGCGGACCATGCCTGTGTGCTCCAGCCTCGCCAGCGCCTCGCGCACGGGGGTCGGGGACACGTCCAATTCCCGCGCCGTGCCGTCGATGCTGACCGCGGCTCCTGGTTCGAGCCGGCCGTCCATGAGCCACGCGAGAAGTTCCTCGTAGACGTGGTCGGCGAGAACCTGGCGGCTGACGGGTCGGCCGGGGGCGCGGTCCCGTGAGGAAGCGAGTTTCATAGACAAATCCTATAGGAATGCTCCCTTCGTGGCGGCTTGGCACGCTTTGTGCGATCTCTGAAGCCTCTCGCGCACGATCGGCGCGTCGGATTCTGCTGGATCATTCCCTGCACACGAGGAGAATTCCCCGTGATTCCGGGTCTCCGGAACCTGCCACCTCGAATGATCCAGCAAAATCCGTCGCCATGGCACGGAAATCGCCAGGACGGTGGCCGCGAGGGGGTTAAACCGCGACGGCGGCACCTTTCTCAGGTGCCGCCGTCGGGGTTCGGGGGTTCTAGTTGGCGTAGAACGGGTAGTCGGTGTACCCCTTGGCGCCTTCACCGTAGAACGTGGACGGATCCGGCTCGTTGAGCGGGAGGCCCTCACGCCACCTACGCGCGAGGTCCGGGTTGGCGATGGCGGGGCGGCCAACAACCACGGCGTCGGCGTGACCGTCGGCCACGAGTGCCACGGCTTCATCCAGTGTGGTCACTACGCCGAAGCCGGTGTTCACCAGGAACGTGCCATTGAAACGCTCGCGCAGGTCCTGGACAAGCTCACCCTTGGGATCATGGTGAAGGATGCTGAGGTAGGCGAGGTTGAGCGAGGCGATGGTGTCCACCAGGACTTCATAGGTTGCGCGGACATCGGCGGGGTCGGTCTCGGCGATCCCCTGGACCGAGTGCTCCGGGGAAATCCGGATGCCGACCCGGTTGGCACCCAAGGCTTCAACCACCGCGTTGACGGTCTCGATCACGAAGCGCGCACGGTTTTCCGGGGAGCCGCCGTAGCTGTCAGTGCGGACGTTGGTGTTGGGAGCCAGGAATTCGTGCAGCAGGTAACCATTCGCCGAGTGGAGTTCTACGCCGTCGAATCCTGCCTCGACCGCGTTCCTGGAAGCCGTGACGATTTCCTGAATCACCGAGGGAAGTTCATCGGTGCTCAGTTCGCGGGGCACCGGGTACGGCTTCTTGCCGTTCGGTGTGCGGACTTCGCCGTCGATGGCCACGGCACTGGGTGCCACGATCTCATGCCCGCCGGTGATGTCCGCGTGGGAGACGCGCCCACCGTGCATAACCTGGGCGAACATCCGGCCGCCTTCAGCATGGACGGCGTCGGTCACTTTCTTCCAGCCCGCGATCTGTTCCTCCGTGACGAGTCCGGGCTGCCCGGGGTAGGACTGGCCTGCCGGCGTCGGGTAGGTGCCCTCGCTGACGATCAGCCCGAGGGAGGCACGCTGCCGGTAGTGTTCCACAACCAGCGGGCCGGGAATGCCCTCAGCCCCTGATCGGACACGGGTCAGCGGCGCCATGACCAAGCGGTTGGGAAGTTCAATCTCGCCGAGAGTCAAAGGGGAAAACAACATGGGCAGTGCCTTTCAAACGGGAACAGGTCCACTGGCGGCAACTGCCGCGCGCCTGCAACTATTCCTGTTGAGACGGGGATCACAGGACGACGCATTTCTTCCCAGCTGTCCTAGCCCGGGGTTTTCATGGCAGGTCTGCCGGGGGGGTGTGTTAAACCGGTGAAAGGGTGCTCCGACAAGGGAAAATAGTGGTATTCGACGCCATA
>NZ_JBIYDB010000047.1:0-27281 GCF_044908325.1 Arthrobacter sp. GAS37 | reverse complement strand
GCACCCGGGAGGGTGTGGGAGAGTAGGACACCGCCGGACAACCATTAACGGTCCAGGCCCCGACACACGTCGGGGCCTGCACCATTTAACACCCCGGCACCCGCCCACGCCGGCTCACCTATGACCCGGTTTCCACCAACCCCGGCTCACCTATGACCCGGTTTCCACCAACGCCGGCTCACGTACGTGCCGGAAATCCGAAACCCCCGGCTCACGTATGTGCCGGAAATCCCAAACCCCGGCTCACGTATGTGCCGGAAAACCGAAACCCCGGCTCACGTATCAACGGCCCGGGCTGGCCCCAGCCCCCCACCCGCCCTCAGCAGAAGTGAGCGGGCGTCCGGTCAGGACCCGGCATAAGTGAGCTAGCGTCCCGCCAGAACCCGGCATAAGTGAGCTAGCGTCCGGCCGGAACCCGGCATAAGTGAGCTAGCGTCCGGCCGGGACCGGTTGTATGTGAGCTAGCGTCCGGCCGGGACCCGTTACATGTGAGCGGGCGTCCGGCCGGAACCCGGTATATGTGAGCTAGCGTCCGGTCAGAACCCCCTATATGTGAGCGGGCGTTTGAGGGGGAGCGCGTTGGGTCCGGAGTCGGGGGCGTCGCTGGGCGGTAAAGTTGGTGCACATGGAGAGCCTCTTTAGTCACCTCGCGCCGGACTCCGAACCCCAGCCGGAGCAATCCGGTGAGCTGGACCCCGTGGTGTGCACCGTCGTCGTGCCTTCGTCGGTGGCGCATGCTTTCATGGGCTTCACTGATCACCCGCATCTCTGGTGGCCGATGGAGGACCACAGCGTCTACGGGGCGGGCTCGCACGTTGAGTTCGAGGAGAATTTGATCCTGGAGACGGCTGACGACGGACGTACCTCGATATGGGGGACGATCGACGATTGGCAGCCGCCGCTGTCCTTCCATGCGAGTTGGTATCCGGGCAGCACCGCGATGTGGTCCACCGAACTTCGCCTGGCCTTCCGCGCGGTTGACGGTGGTACGGAGGTTCGCCTGGTGCACCACGGCTGGGAAGGCGCCGAACTCCCCGCGCAGACCCGTGCAGACTACGCGGCTGACTGGCCTGGAGTTCTTGATCGCTATGTCCGATTCATGGGCGGCGGACGTGAATAGAATCCGTCGGCTCCAAGCGGCTGACTGGGAGTTGCTTCGCGACGTCCGGTTGGAGATGCTGTCGGACACCCCGATGGCCTACGTGGAGAGCCTCGCCGCCGCTCGGCGCCAGACTGACACTCAATGGCAAGAGCGCGCGGCCACGATGTCGAGCGACTCGAGCATCACCCTCGTCGCGGATGACGGCACGGACAGTAGCCGGATCAGCGGACTCATGCGCGTCGTCATCAAGCAGCCACAGGATCCTAGCCAGGCTCTGCAAGCCATGCTGATCAGCGTCTACGTCGCACCTGAACACCGTGGCCTGGGCCTGGCTGACCAGTTGCTTGATGAAGCTTGCGCCGTGGCTGGCGCCGAGCTTGGAGCCGGCCTGATCGAACTGGGGGTCCACGAGGACAATGCCCGTGCCAAGGCGTTCTACGAGCGGCACGGATTTGAATACACCGGTGCCAGCCGGCCGTATCCGCAGGACAAAGCCAGGTTGGAAATCGTCATGGCCCGCAGGATTCCGCCTTCCGGGCCGATCCAGCAGAGCAAAAGCCCCGGCGGGTTCATAGATGAGCTAGCGGCCGCCCTTGCTCCGGAGCAAGTCGCCGTCGACGAACAGACACGCACTACCTATGCGGCAGACCTAGGACCGGTCCTGGACTTGCAGCTGCCTGTGGCTGTGGTGTTCGCCCAATCCGTTGAAGACGTGCAGCTCGTGGTGCGCAGTTGTGCAAAACACGGGGTTCCGATTGTTGCCCGCGGTGCCGGCACCGGGGTTTCCGGTGGCGCCCATGCCAGCCAGGGGTGCATCGTGCTCAGCCTGGAACGCATGAACCGCATCCTGCGGCTCAACCCGGACGATGAGACCGCCGTCGTCGAACCTGGCGTGGTGAACGCTGACCTGAATGCCGCGGCGGCTGAACACGGACTGATGTACGCGCCGGACCCTGCGAGCTACAAAATGTCCACGATCGGCGGCAATGTGGCCACGAACGCCGGCGGCTTGCGCTGCGCCAAATACGGCGTGACCAGGGATTCGGTGCTGGCGCTCGACGTCGTCCTGGCCGATGGCTCGCTCATCCACACAGGGCACCAGACCTTCAAAGGCGTGGCCGGATACGATCTCACGGCACTGTTTGTGGGCTCCGAAGGCACGCTGGGAATCGTGGTGGGCGTGACGGTGCGCCTGCGCTATCTGCCCCGAGCGGTACAGACAGTGGCGGCCTTCTATCCAGACTTCCGCGGTGCCGCCGCGGGCGTCCTGGCGGTGGGAAGGGCGCGCGTTCAGCCCGCCATCATGGAAATGCTCGACGCCGGAACGCTGGCCCAGCTCGACGAACTGTACGGCTCGGACCTCGGACAACGTGGACAAGCGCTGCTGCTGATCCAGACAGATGGTTTCGGAGCTGCTGCGGAGGCAGCGCTGGTGCGGGAAGTGCTCGCGGCCGGCGGAGCCACGGTGACGGCGGAATCGAATGCGGAAGCCGAACGCCTCATCGACATGCGGCGCTCAAGTCGAGGCGACGAGGTGGACAACGAATACCGGGTAGGTGAGGACGTCGCCGTCCCGAGGTCGCGGCTTGTCGACTACGTGGCCGCGCTCGAGGCCATGGCCGCCACCCACGATGTCCAGCTCAAGGTGGTGGCACATGCCGGCGATGGCAACCTGCACCCCACCTTCTGGGTGGATCGTGTGGACATGGAAGTGGACACCGATGCCATGTCCCGCCTCAACAAGGCCCTGGACGACTCCATCGATGCCGCGCTGGAGATGGGCGGAACCATCACCGGTGAACACGGGGTGGGGCAGTACAAGCTGCGCTGGCTCGGCCTTGAGCAGCCCGGGCCCATCCGCGAGTTGCAGCATCGCATCAAGGAGCTTTTCGACCCGGCCGGAATTCTCAACCCCGGCAAGGCCATCTAGACCTCTGGTATTCCAAATCTGATCACCAGGATCTAGCGTCACACTTAGCTGCCATTTTCACGCCAGTTTACTTTGATTCCCGATGCCCCTAATCTTATTTGGTATACCAAGTTGGATTCCAGGGAGGCAATCAGTGGGACAAGCACACCCGTCGCGCCGCGGTACTTCCGCGAACCCCGTTCGGAGGACCGCCTGGGTACTCGTTGCACTGGCGCTTGTCTCCATCAACCTTCGTCCGGCCATTACGACGATCGCCGGTACCATGGGGCAGCTGCAGGCAGGCTTCGGACTCGACGCGCATTTGCTGCCGCTGCTCGGAGCCTTGCCTGTACTTGCGTTCGGGGTCTCGGCTCCCTGCGGTCCGTGGCTGGCCCGTCGCCTGGGCACCGGAAGGGCCGTGGCGGCGGCGCTCTTGGTACTTGCCGCCGCGCTGCTTGTCCGCGTACTCGTGCCCGGGCTGTTGTTGCCCGGAACGTTCCTGGCAGGGGCATCCATCATGACCGCCAGTGTGCTCGTGCCACAGATCGTCAAGGCCAATCGCGGTACCGGGTGGTGGACGGGGCTGTGCACCATGGGCTTCGGGCTGGGCGCGGCGCTCGGCGCAGGACTCGTCCAGCCGCTGCAGCAAGCGCTCGGCGGGAGCCTCGCGTGGGCGCTGGTCGTCTGGGCCGTTCCCGCCTTGCTAGGGGCCGCGTTGATCCACCGCACCGGTCAAACAGCCGCGCGTCCCGACGGGACCGGCGGACCGGCGTCGGGCGCTGGTATACAGGAGACGACGACGGCGGGCGGCGCCGCGGGGGAAGCCGGCACCATCCCGCTGCGGAAGCAGCGGACGGCCTGGGCCGTGACCGCCTTCTTCGGGCTGCAAGCCATGCTGTATTTCGCCGTTACCTCGTGGCTCGCGGTGTTCCTGGTGTCGAAAGGCCAGACCGCGGCCGACGCAGCAGGGCTCTTGGCGTGGTTCAGCGTCGCAGGGCTGCCCGCGAGCCTGCTGGCCCCCGTTCTCGCGGGGCGTCGCGCGGTTCTGAAGGTTATGGGGCCCGGCTTGGGACTGCTCGTCGCGGCAGCTTTGATAGGAGTGTTGACTGCGCCTGTAGCTTTGCAATTCCTCATGGTCGGACTGTTGGGTATCGTCCAGAGCGCCGGGTTCGGGCTGGGAATGGCGCTGGTCGTCATCCGCTCGGCAGGGCCAGAGAGCGCCGGCAGCCTGTCCGCCATGAGCCAGGGCTTGGGCTTCGCGTTGGCCTCCCTGGGGCCTTTGGGGACTGGACTCCTGCATGAGTGGTCCGGCGGCTGGGACGTTCCCTTCTGGGCCCTGGCGGCGGAAGCGGTGCTGCTCGCGGTGGCCGGTTTCCTCGCGGTGCGCGGGCGCGCCGTGTCCGTAGCAACCACAGAGACGGAGCACCTTGGCGAGCCCGCCGCCGTCGGGCGCTAGCCAATGGGGGCAGGGCGCAAACCAAACCACGCACGGGCCTCCCACTCGGCCCATCTGACTTGCAGTAGTTGTCGTTATGAGCCCACATAACGACAACAAATGCGAGGTAGTTGGGCATACGCTGTCGTCGCCCTCCGACACACGCAAACCAAGAAAGTGGCCGGTCCCTCAAACGAGGGACCGGCCACTTTTTTATGCGGAATTAGATGAGCTCGAGCTGCTCTGCCACGACTTTGCCGCGGTGGATCACCGTGCGGTCGGTGCCGCGGTCCATAACGGCGGAGGCGACCGTTTCGCCGTCGAGCAGCACGAGTTCGGCAGGATCGCCGATCTCGACGCCGGGGCGGTGTGCCGTGCCCTTCAGGCGGGTTGCGGACGGATCAAGGATGCTGGCGCCGCCCACCGTGGCGATCGCGAGGCAGTGCTCGATGAGCTCGTCCTTGCGGAAGCCGTGGGTGAAAGCGAGCTGCCATGTGCGGTCGAGCATGTCCGTGTTGCCGTAGGGGGACCAGTAGTCCCGCTGGCCGTCCTCGCCCAAGCCCATCCGGACGCCGGCTTCGGCGAGCAGGGGGATGGGCAGCTGGCCCGCCACGCCAGCGGAACCCGGCGCCACGGACGCCATGGAGATGTCCAGCTCGGCGAACTCGTCGATGAGGCGGCGCGTGGTGGCTTCGGAGACGCTGCCCAGCTGGTACGCGTGGGACATGGTGACCTTGCCCTGCATGCCCAGGGCGCGGGTGCGCTCGATCACGAGGTCAGTGCTGAAGACACCGAGCTCGCCGGGCTCGTGGAGGTGGATGTCGATGGGGACGTGGTACTTTTCGGCCAGTCCGAAGACGATGTCCAGATGCCGGGCGGGGTCGCGGTCGAGGCTGCAAGGATCGATGCCTCCCATGACGTTGGCGCCAGCCTTGAGTGCCTGGTCCATGAGGGGTACGGTGCCGTCCTCGAGCAGGAGGCCGGCCTGCGGGAACGCGATGATATCGACGTCGGCCTGGCCCTTGAACTGCTCCTTGGCGGCCATTACGGCATCGAAACGCTCGAGGCGGCAGTCGACGTCGATCTGCGCATAGGAGCGGACGCGCGTGGTGCCGCGCGCGATCATCCGGCCGAGGGTGTTGTTGACCCGTTCCTGCAACGGAACCTCGGCGTTGCGCCAGTTCTGCCGATCGTTCATCATCATGGTCCACACGCCCGGGCCGCCTGTGTGTTCGCGGAACGGCAGGCCGATGCGGGTGGAGTCCAGGTGCACATGGACGTCCGAGAACGACGGCACGAGGAGGCGGCCGCGGCCCTCGACGACGGTGGCGTCGCCCGCGGCACGCGTCGGGTCATGGGGTTCGACGCCGGTGATCTTGCCGTCCGTAATGAGGACGTCGCTCAATGCTTGACCCCAGGGGCGGACGGCGCGAATCAGGGTGTTCAATGTATTGCTCCTTTGATATTGGATCTATTGCACCCCAGCGAGGGCTGCAGATTCCAGACCTGCGTGATGGCAGGCCGGCGCAGCCGCGCTGGCGGGTCGGGGGATTTCGCTGATGCAGCGTTGCTGTTGTTCCGGGTCCAAGGTGCCGAACAACGGACACCGGGTGCGGAAGACGCAGCCGCTGGGTGGGTTTGCCGGCGAGGGTAGGTCTCCCCGGAGCCGGATCTTTTGCTGCTGGCGGGCTGCCCGGGGATCCGGCAAGGGCACGGCGGACAAGAGCGCTTGCGTGTAGGGATGCCGGGGATCCCGGAACAGCTCCTCCCGGGCTCCTTGTTCCACGATCTTGCCGAGGTACATCACCGCCACCTCATGCGAGATATGGCGGACCACGGAAAGATCGTGCGCGATGAAAATGTATGCCACTCCGGTGTCCCGCTGGATTTCCTGCAGCAAGTTGACCACCTGTGCTTGTACTGAGACATCGAGGGCGGACACGGGTTCGTCGCACACAATCACGGACGGGTTCAGCGAAATGGCGCGCGCGATTCCCACGCGCTGGCGCTGGCCGCCGGAGAACTCGTGTGGGAAACGGTTGTAGTGCTCAGGCTTGAGGCCTACTTGTTCGAGGAGTTCCCTGACGCGGTTCTTGAGGCCGCCGGCCGGGTTGATCTTTTGTGCCAGCATCGGCGCCGCGATGGCCGTGCCCACGGTTTGCCGTGGATTGAGCGAGGCGAAGGGGTCCTGGAAGATCATTTGGACCTTGCGGCGGAAGTTGTACAGATCGTGGCCGCCCAGCTGGCTGATGTCCACGCCGTCGATCAGGATCCTCCCGCCGGTGGGATCCATGAGCCGCGCGACCATCCGTCCGGTGGTCGACTTTCCGCAGCCGGACTCACCCACGAGCCCCAAAGTCTGGCCGCGCGCGAGACTGAACGAGACGCCGTCGACCGCTTTGACTGTCTCGGATCCCTTGGGGGAGAACAGCCCGCCTTTGATGGGGAAATGCTTCTGGAGGTTCTCCACCTGGAGAATTGCCTGCGTGTCCATGACGGGTCCTAACGCGTATTCCGAATGGTGACGATCTGGGGGCCGCTCAGGTGGCAGCGCTTGCCGTGGCCGTCCTCGATCACGAGTTCCGGCCGCTGGCTTGCGCACACGCCGTCGCCGGCGAGGGCTGCGTATTCGCACCGGGCGATGAAGATGCAGCCTTTCGGGAGGTCAAGGAGCGACGGCGGCTGGCCCGGAATGGGGTTGAGCCTGCCCGAGGAACTGCTCAGCGTGGGCATCGATTTGAGCAGGCCGAGGGTGTACGGGTGCTGTGTGTCGTAGAAGATCTCGTCCACGGGGCCCGATTCGACGCACTGCCCGCCGTACATGACCAGCACGGAATCGCAGACTTCGGCCACCACACCAAGATCGTGGGTGATGAGGATGAGGGCCGAGTTCGTTTCTTCCTGGAGTTCGGACATGAGGTCGAGGATCTGTGCCTGCACGGTGACGTCCAAGGCAGTGGTGGGTTCGTCCGCGATGAGCAGTTCCGGTTCGCAGATCAAGGCCATGGCAATCATGGCGCGTTGGCGCATGCCGCCGGAGAAATGGTGCGGGTATTCGTCGTAGCGCTGCTCGGGGCTGGGAATGCCGACCCTTCCAAGCATGTCGACGGCGGCTGTGCGGGCTTGCTTCTTGCTCGCCTTGTTGTGGACGAGGTAGGCCTCGGCGATCTGATGACCCACGGTGTAGAAGGGATGCAGGGCCGAGAGCGGATCCTGGAAGATCATGCCGATGTTCCGGCCGCGAAGTTGTCGCATGCCGGATTCGGGCAGCGTCACAAGGTCCTTGCCCTGGAACAACGCCTGGCCGGTGACGCGGGCGGAGGTTCCCTTGAGCAGTCCCATGAGCGCCTGGCTGGTGACCGACTTGCCGGACCCGGATTCTCCGACGATGCCGAGGGTCTGCCCGCGCTCCAACGAGAAATCCATCCCGTTGACGGCAGAGACAAGACCGTCGTCGGTGGGGAATCTTACCGAAAGGTTGCGGACGTCCAGGAAGGCGCCGGTTCGCGTGGCCGGCTGACCGGCCGGACTGGGTTGGAGCTGGGTCATTGGAGCCTCACTCGGGGATCGATGGCAGCGTAGGCGAGGTCGACAACGACATTCGCGACGATGACGAAGAAAGCAGCCAGCATGGTGATGGCCATGGTGACGGGGAGGTCGCCGGAAATGGCGGCCCGGACGGCCGTGAAACCGAGCCCCGGGACGGAGAAGATCTGCTCGGTGAGGACCGCTCCGCCGAGGAGGAGTCCGATGTCCATGCCAAGCATGGTCACGACAGGAGTGATGCCGGCCCGCACGCCGTGCTTGAACGTCACTGTTCGGGGCGCCAGGCCCTTGGCGCGGGCCGTGCGGATGAAGTCCTCGCTGAAGGTCTCGATCATGTTGGTCCGGGTGACCCGGATGTACGCCGCGCTGAAAAGCACCGCGAGGGCAACCCAGGGCAGGAAGTAGTTGAGCACCCAGGCCCCCGGACCATGCGGACCGAAGGGGCTGTTGATCTCGTTCGTCGTGAAGGGTAAGAGGTGCAACTGGTTGACGAAAACCAGCAACAGGAACAAGCCGGTGACGGGGATTGGCAGCGAGACACCAATGGACGCTGCGCCGATGATGAACTTGTCCGTAGCAGATCCCTTGCGAAGGGCGGCGAGCAAACCGAGCCCGACGCCGGAAACGGTCCAGAGCACGAGCGCGCCGACCGCCATGGAGAGCGTGTAGGGCAAGGATCGGGCGATGATGTCCGAGACGTTTTCATTGGTTTGGAACGATTTGCCGAGGCACGGCCACTGGCAGATCGACTCGGCTCCGGGAGCACCGATCATCCGTGGCGAGACCAGACCGCGCATGTAGTCGATGTACTGGATCAGGAAAGGATGGTCCATGCCAAGGGCCACGCGGGCTTCCGCAATGCGTTCGGGAGTGCACTCCTGGCCGCAAGCGGCGGACGCAGGATCGGCGGGTCCGAGCTGGAATAGCGTAAAGGTGATGAGGCTGACGGCTATGAGAAGCAGGATCAGGGAGCCTGTCCGGCGAAAGATGAATCTGATCATGGTGCTGGTTGCGGGCCGCCCGGTAGTCGCCGGACGGCCCGCCTCCCTTCTGGGCTGAACCTGTTTGTGTGTATTAGGCCTGGTTAGTGCTCGACGCCGACGATCGAGAGGTCGATGCCGCCGAAGAAGTAGCCCACTTGGGCATTGCGGATGTTGGAGCCCACCACACTGTTGGTGTGGCTGCGGACGAGCGGGATGATCGGGTAGGTCTTCAGGGCCTTGCCGAACTCCTCAGACCACTTCTTGCCGAGTTCTTCCGAGGTCCCGGCCGTGTTCCGGAGCTCGAACATGGCCTTCGAAATCTGCGGATCGAAGTAGCGCGAAGTGTTGGAGAAGCCGTAGCTGGTGCCGTCGTTGTTGGGTCCGAGGATGGGATCGGCTGACGTACGCACTGACGCGGGGTCGGCGCCGCCGCACCATCCCGAGCGCGCAATGTCCGGCAGCTGGTCACTGGCCAGAACGGAGTAGTAGTTCGGAGCCGGGATCGGCACGAGCTGGACGTCGATGCCCAAGGCCTTGAGGTTCTGCTGGATCACGGTGCCTGTGTTCTTGTAGGCATCCCGGTTGTTGGCATACCCGTAGGTGAGGGTCTTGGGGTAGTTCTTGCCTTCGAGGAGCTTCTTGGCTTCCTCCAGATTGGGCTTGCCGGTGGGGTCGATCTCCAGGTCCTGGCCTACGTAGCCGCGCATCTTGGCGTTGAGCGGGGTCTGGGTGAGTTCACCGAAGCGGCGTCCGCCGTACTGGACGAGGATGGACTGACGGTCCAGGGCCAGGGCGATCGCCTTGCGGACATCGGGATCGGAGATCTTCTCTGTGTTGAGGCTGAGGACGTCGTTGCAACCGAGCAGTCCCGAAGCAACACGGTCTTTGACCTGGGCATCAGCCAGCTTGGCCGAATCCGAGGTCTGCAGTGCACCGTTGGAGTCCAAGGTGAGCGCATTGGGGTCGGAATTGGCCAGGAGCTGCTGGCTGATGGTGGCCTGCGAGGTGGAGAGCGAGAAACTGAAGGTGTCCGGAAGCGCCGATCGGTTGGGATCGGTGGACGGATCCCAGTTCCGGTTGCGCACCAGTTTGAGCGACTTTCCGCGGCTGTACGAATCAACCATGTACGGGCCCGACGACACCGGGTGGTTGGTGTAGTCCAGCTTGGTGTCCTTGTCCTTCGGGACAGGTGAGGTGTTGGAGCGGGAGGCCAAAGCCGGGAACTCGGCGAACGGCTTCTTCAAGTGGAAGACGATAGTGCGTTCGTCGGGCGTTTCAACGGCCTTGAGGTCAGCGGAAGGATCCTTGTACGGCCCCTTGTAGCCGCCGGCGTCGAGCGCTGCGTTGAGCTCTTGCGGGGCCTGGGTGTAAACGTCTTGGGCGAACGTGCGTTCGATGCCGTACTTGACATCGGCGGAGGTGATGGGGCGGCCGTCTTCGAACTTGACGCCCTTCTGGAGGGTGAACGTCCAGGTGAGTCCGTCTTTGGACACCTGGCCCGTGTCCGTGGCGAGGTCCGGAACGATGGTGGGCGGCTGGCCGGCCGTCTCCTTCGCCATGGTGAGGTTCCTGTAGTACAGCTGGCCGACGTTGGCCGTCTGGACGTAGTTGCTGTTGCCTGGGTCCAGGGTTTGGAAGTCCGATGACATCAGGACGTTGATGTTGCCGCCCTTGGTGGTGAAACCGGGCTTGACCACTTCGGGAGCCTGCTCGGTGCTTGAAGCGCCTGATGCGGCAGTTCCGGGCTGGTTCTGTCCTGCCGCGCAGCCTGTGGCAGCGGTGGCGATCAGCACGGCAAGGGCCAGCGCTCTGGTGGGGGTATTCATTGTGCTCCTCATTGGGGGGGTGGGTGGAACGGATACGAAGGGGGACTAGTGGCGTGACGCCTTGGGGTCCAGGGCATCGCGCACGGCGTCGCCGAGCAGGTTGAACGCCAGGACGGTGACGATGAGCATGGCGCCGGGGACTGCCAGGAACCAGGGGTCGCTGAGGTACCAGTTGCCGGATTGGGCGGCGTTGAGCATCTGGCCCCACGACGGCGTGGGGTCCTTGACGCCGACGCCGAGGAACGACAACGCGGCTTCTGCGGAGATGTTCGTGGGGATGAGCATGGTGGCGTATACCAGGACGACGCCCATGACGTTGGGAATGATCTGCCGGAACAGCACGCTCAAGTGCGAGGCACCGAAGGATCGCGCGGCCTCGACGAACTCGCGCTCGCGGAGGCTCAGCACCTGGCCACGGACGATGCGGGCGAGGTATGCCCAGCCGAAGAAGCCCAGGATGATCACGAGTGAAGCCATGGGGAGAAAGCTGCCTTGGCCCAGCGGGGTGTCCCTGAGCCGTGACTGCAGGATGGGTGTCAGCGAAAGGACCAGCAAGAGGTGCGGGAAGGCGAGGAAGAGATCCATGATCCGGCTGATGATGGCGTCCGTTTTGCCGCCGAAGTAGCCCGCGGCTGCACCGATCACAGTTCCCAGGACCACCGAGACCGCAGTGGACAGCAGGGCAATGGTGAGGGATACCTGGCCACCGTAGGCAAGGCGAGCAAACAGGTCGCGGCCCAAGCCGGGTTCCACGCCCAGCCAGTGGCTGGCCGAAGGGTACATGTATCCGGGCAACGGCAACCCGGGAGTCTGGAGGTCGTCCAGGACGTCGGGGCTCGTGTTGGACGTGAATGGATCGTTGCCGGACATGGCACTGAGCAGCGGGCCGAGGATGGCGAACAACATGATGGCCACCACGACGCAGAGGCTCAACAAGGCAATCTTGCTCCGGCGGATCCGCAGCCAGGCCGTGGCCAGGAGCGACCGCGCCTCGGCCGTGGGTCTATTCGGGTCCGGGCTGGGGGACGGACTCGCAGCCGTAGCTTCGACGGTGGACTGTGGCTGGGTCAACGGGGGTGCTCGATTCATGATCCAAGGAGTAAGCTCCGGACTTTTTGTATACCAAAAATAGAGTAGAGCACGTTCGATGGGATGTAAATCACAAATATTGCACGGTCTGGAATACCAAACAGCTTATTTTCCGCCCGTGTATGCTCGGGTGGAATGCAAGACGATGGGGAAGGGAAGGGTGGCCGAAGCCGATGCCCGAAACGCTGACTGGCCGCGATGACGAAGCCCGGGCCGAACAGGTCTACCAGCTGGTTCTTGAAGGAATCGTGGCGGGGAGATACGAGCAGGGCGTGCGGCTGCGCGAGCGGGAGCTCTCCGAGGTTTACAACGTTTCACGAATCCCCGTGCGGGAAGCCATTCAACGCCTTGAGCAGGATGGTTTCGTGGAAACCTTCCCGCGCCGGGGCGCCGTGGTGCGCCAATTGACGCTCACCGACGTCAACGAACTCTTCGACGTGCGGCTCTGCCTCGAAACGTTCGCGGCCCGCATGGCGGCCGTCCGCGTCGCGGCGGGCGAACCGGGGGGTCGCCTGCAGGAACTCCTCGACGACACGAGGCAAGCGATCGACGACGACCGGACCGACGACGTCGTACGCCTTAGCGCGGCGTTCCACGCCGAAATCGTCCGGCTGTCCGGCAACCGGCTGCTCATCGAATCGGTCAAACCGTTGTTTGGCCGCATGCGCTGGATCTTCGGGCTCGCCCACAACCGCAGCAACGAACTCCAGCGCGACGAGCACATGGAACTGTGCAACGCCATCCTCGGCGGCAAGGCCGATCTCGCCTACACCTTGGCGTATTCCCACATCGAGCTCGGGCGCGAACCCGTGCTTAAGGGACTTGCGGAGACGCTGGAGCCCTAAACCCCGGCGCTAGTCGTCCGAATCCGGGTATTCGTCCTCGTCGTAACGGGATTCCTCGGTTTCAGCTTCGAGGATCTTGAGCAGCGCCGTATCCGGATTGAGCATGATGGCGGCCTCGTCACGCCGGTGGCGCAGCACGGTGTCCAAGTAGGACTGCACGGCTTCCGCCAAGGGGATGTAGCTGTCCTGCTTCTGGCTCATGTACCAGCGGTGTTCGAGGACTTCGTGGACCACTTCCGCCGGCTCGAGCTTGCCCGCGAGGTCGCGCGGGATGGAGCGGACGATAGGCTCGAAGATCTGGCTGACCCAAGTGTGGGCACTGATTTCTTCGTCCATGTCCGGGTTGTTGTCCGCCCGGAATGAATCCATGTCATTGAGCAGCCGGCGGGCCTGGTTCTCCTGGGCATCCAGGCCAGTGAGGCGGAGCAGGCGCCGCTGGTGGTGGCCGGCGTCGACGACCTTGGGCTGAAGCTGGATGGTAGAGCCGTCTGCGGTCGTCTTGATCGCGTATTCCTCGACGTCGAAGCCGAGTTCGTTGAGGCGGCGGATGCGTGCGCCCACGCGCCAGCGTTCGCCGAGCTCGAACGATTCCTTTTCGGTAAGTTCGGCCCATAGCCGGCGGTACGAGTCCATGATGAGTTCCGACGTCGCTACCGGGTCCACCTTCTCTTCGATCAGGCCGCCTTCGAGCAGGTCCATGAGCTCCCCGGCGATGTTGACGCGGGCAATCTCCAGATCGTACTCGCGCTGGCCCACCGACAGATCGGGGTACAGCTCGCCGGTCTCGGCGTCCACCAGGTACGCCGCGAACGCGCCGGCGTCGCGGCGGAACAAGGTGTTGGACAAGGAAACGTCGCCCCAATAGAAACCGATCAGGTGCAGGCGCACCAGCAGCAGTGCTTGGGCGTCGATAAGCCTTGTCAGGGTGTCCCGGCGCAGCATCTGGGAGAAGAGCGCCCGGTACGGCATGGAGAACTTGAGGTGCCGGGTGACCAACACGGGGTTCAGCGGCTTGCCGTCAATGGTGGTGCGGCCAGTGATGACCGCAACCGGCGCGACGCAAGGCACATCCATCCGTGCCAGCTTGCGGAGCATGTGGTACTCGTGCCGGGCAACGTGTTCGGACGTTTCCTTGATGGCAATGACGGACCCGGCCAGGTGCGCGAAACGCACGATGTGCCGGGAAATGCCGCGGGGCAGGGCGGCCAGGTTCGCGGCAGGCCAGTCCTCGAGGGCGATGTGCCAGGGCAGGTCCAGGAGTTCGGGATCCGCTGCGGCTGCGGTGATGTTGAGGGACCCGATCACACTCGCCGGTGGCGCGATGTCATTGGCACTGGCAGCCTCGGTGCGCGGGAGTTTGCCGATCTGCGCGTAGTCGGTGGGTTCGTCATGCCACTTGGCACCGCTTTGCTCGGTCATGAGGTCAATTCTTCCGTATGGAGGCTGCTGTTAACGACGACGGCGGCCCGTCCACTCGGAAGGGCCGCCGTCGGTTCGATATTAGGGTGCCGGCGGGGATTAGTCGCCCAGGCGCAGGCCCGACTTGGTGTCGAACAAGTGCACGTGGCCCGACTGCGGACGAACGAAGATGGACTCGCCCTTCATCGGGGGACGGCGGCCGTCGACGCGGGCCACGATGTCGTGGCTCTTGCCATCGAGCGTGGTGTGGCCGTAGACGTAAGCGTCAGCGCCGAGCTCTTCGACGACGTCAACCTCAACTTCAAGGCCTTCGCCGGCACCAACGGTCTCGAGGTCTTCCGGACGGGAACCGAGCGTGACGGTCTTGCCGTGTGCCTCTTCGAGGACATCGTGCGGGACCGGGTAAACCGTGCCACCGAACTGGACGCCGCCGTCGACGACGGGCAGTTCCAGCAGGTTCATGGCGGGGGAGCCGATGAAGCCGGCAACGAAGACGTTCTTCGGGCGGTCGTACAGGTTGCGCGGGGTGTCTACCTGCTGCAGCAGGCCGTCCTTGAGAACAGCGACGCGGTCACCCATGGTCATGGCCTCGACCTGGTCGTGGGTCACGTAGACCGTGGTGACGCCGAGGCGGCGGGTCAGGGACGCGATCTGGGTGCGGGTCTGGACACGAAGCTTGGCGTCCAAGTTGGAAAGGGGCTCATCCATGAGGAAGACCTGCGGGTTACGGACGATTGCGCGGCCCATGGCAACGCGCTGACGCTGGCCACCGGAGAGTGCCTTCGGCTTGCGGTCCAGGTAAAGCTCGAGGTCAAGAAGCTTGGCTGCTTCGCGGACACGCTCGGCGCGCTCTTCCTTGGAGACGCCGGCGATCTTGAGTGCGAAGCCCATGTTGTCCGCAACCGTCATGTGCGGGTACAGAGCGTAGTTCTGGAAGACCATGGCGATGTCGCGGTCCTTCGGCGGGACGTCCGTGACGTCGCGGTCGCCGATCAGAATGCGGCCGGAGTTCACATCCTCAAGACCTGCGAGCATGCGCAGGGAGGTGGACTTACCGCAACCGGAGGGTCCAACGAGGACCAGGAATTCGCCATCGGCGATGTCGATGTTGAGCTTATCGACGGCGGGCTTATCTGTGCCCGGGTACAGACGCGTAGCGTTATCAAAAGTAACTGTAGCCACAGTTATCAATCCCTTCACCGGCAGGTACGTGCCGGACGATCCGTTGTGAATGGTTCATGTTTATTCAGTTGGACTCCCCGCCCTGGGCTAGGCCCGGGCAAGGGAGACTGAGTGACGCCGCACGGAAGTTGTGCGTCACATCACAACCAAGAGTATGGCAGTAACTTCCGGCATTCGCCCAAATGTTACGAATGTCACATGTGAGACGAGTCTCCGGAGACTTCGCGGCGACGTTCGCGAAGGACCGCCTCCAGGAGTTCGGCGACGTGCACAGGGGCCTCGACGCGGAACTCGGCCTGCGTGAAATCCAGCCCGACTTTGACGCCGACATCGCCCGTGCCAAGCCTGGCAAACGCGTCTTCGTCCGTCACGTCGTCGCCGGCAAAGAGGATCCCGGTGGCGGAGGTGGCTTGGCGCAGGAACTCGACAGCCTCGCCTTTGGAGGAATGCACCACGGAGGTCTCAAGGACCCGCTTGCCGTTCTTGAGGAAGACCCCCGGTCGGCCTTCAAGCACCGCCCGCGCGGCCGCGACAGCGTCCTCCGCCACGTCATCGGCGGCACGCCGGGTGTGGAGCACGACGCCGGCGGGCTTGTCCTCGAGGACGGTCCCCGGAGCTTCCTGCGAGATTCCGGCCAGGACCTCGCGGACTTCGGCGAGGAGCTCCCTTTGGGCGTCGTCGAGCCGAAGCTCCGCCGAGCCGGGGCCCATCCAGGCCTCCGCGCCATGGCTGCCTATCAGCAGCGTCGCCTCGGGAGGCGAGGCGACCGCCCGCAGGCTGGCCAGTGCCCGCCCGGAGATGAGCGCCGTCGTCGTCCTCGGAAGTTTGGCGAGTTCAGCGAAAGCGGCGGCTGAGCGCTGGAGCGGGCGCGCGGCGTCGGCGTGGTCCACGATCGGGGAGATGGTGCCGTCAAAGTCCATGGCCACCAAAAGGTGCTCGGTACCCGCGATCCTGCGGACGGCGTCGAGCAGCTCGGGCGGCAGGCTCAGAGGGGGAGTGGCTGCTGTCTCAGGAGTCATCGCGCACCACGATCTCTGCCAGGGCCGAGAGGAATTCGGCGGACCAATGATCGACGTCGTGGTCGAGGATTTGCTTGCGCATGGACTTCATCCGGCGGCGGGATTCGTTCGGGGGCAGGTGCACGGCCCTCATGATCGTGTTCTTGAGCCCGTCGATGTCGTGCGGATTCATGAGGAGTGCTTGCTTGAGTTGATCGGCCGCGCCAGTGAACTCACTGAGGACCAAGGCGCCCGTGTTGTTGGTCCGGGCTGTGACATATTCCTTGGCAACGAGGTTCATGCCGTCGCGCAACGCCGTGACCAGCATGACGTCGGCCGCGAGGTACAGGGCCACCATCTCCTCGATCGGGTAGCTGTGATGGAGGTAGCGAACGGCGGTGTTCTGCATCGTGTCGTAGCTGCCGTTGATGTGGCCCACCGTGCCTTCAATTTCCTCGCGCAGGAGCCTGTACTGCCGCACGCGCTCGCGGCTGGGGCTCGCCACCTGGATCAGTGTGGCGTCCTCCACGGTGAGCCGTCCTTCCTTAAGGAGTTCCTCAAAGGCCTTCAAGCGATGGGGGATGCCCTTGGTGTAGTCAAGGCGGTCCACGCCCAGGAGGATGGTTTTGGGGTTGCCGAGGTCCTGGCGGATCTGCCGGGCACGGTCGATGATGTCCGGGCGCTCCGCGAGTTCGCTGATCTGATCCACGGCGATGGAGATCGGGAACGCCTGTGCGCGGGCAATATGGGTGATCCGGCCATCCGGTCCCTTGACGTGGATCTGTTGCTGTTTGACGCTTGCGCCAATGAAGCGGCGTGCCGAGCGCATGAAGTTTGCCGCGTCACTGGGGCGTTGGAAACCCACCAGGTCAGCGCCGAGCAGGCCTTCGATGATGGCCTGGCGCCACGGCAATTGGGCGAAGATCTCCGGCGGCGGGAACGGGATGTGGTTGAAGAAACCGATGCGCAGGTCCCGGCGTGCCTGGCGGAGAATGCTCGGCACGAGCTGGAGCTGGTAGTCCTGAACCCACACAGTGGCTCCGTGGTCCGCGTATTGGATCACGGCGTCGGCGAACCGCCGGTTGACCCGGCGGTAGCTGTCCCACCAAGTTCGGTGGAACTCCGGCGGGGCAATGACGTCGTGGTAGAGCGGCCAGAGGGTGGCGTTGGAGAAGCCTTCGTAATAGAGCTCGACATCGTCCGTGCTGAGGTCCACGGGAATCAGGTCCATGCCACCGTGGCTGAATGGCTCCAACGCTTCGTCCGGGGCGCCGTGCCAGCCTACCCACGCGCCGTCGGTCTTGGTCATCATCGGCGCGAGGGCAGTCACCAGGCCGCCAGGGGAGCGGCGCCAGCCTTCCTCGCCGTTTTCCCCGTCATCGCTGGGGTAACGGTCCACCGGAAGGCGGTTGGAGACCACCATGAAATCGTGTTTCCGGGCCTTTGGAGCCTGATTGCCTTCGGGCTCGCTGTCGATTTTTTCGCTTGCCGTTTCTTGCATTGCTGCCCCCTGGGGTTGCTTGTGACTCACCTCCCACCCTACCGGCGGGAATCATCAAGGACACTTGCTCGTTCCTCAGACTGGAGCCGAAGACCCCAGCAAAGCTGCCAGTCTTCTCCCGTAAACTGGCCCCGTTGCCATTGCTACAACCAACGCCGTCGATCAATCACGAGGAACTGATGAGCCCCGCAAACGAACCACGCCTGTCCAAGGCAGAGCGCACCGCCCAGGCCCGCGAAAAGGCCCGCGAGATCCGCGAAGCTCAGCTGAAGAAAGACAAGCGCAACAAGTTGCTCATCGGATGGGGCATTGTGGTTGCCGTCGTGGCGATCCTCGCGGTCATTGCCCTCGTGTTCACCCAGAACATTGTGAACAACGCCCCGATTGCCGATCAGGGCCCGACGCCGGCGAACGCCAACGTGCACGGCGGCGTGACGCTGCTGAAGGGCACCGATGTGACGAAGGTGGCCGCTGGCACCGTTAGCCTCGCGTCCCTGCCGTCAGCCCCGGCCACCGCGCCCGCCACCGTGACCGCTCCAGGCGCCGAGCCTGAAGCCGGCAAGCCGGTGAAGGTCGTGGCCTACATCGACTTCATCTGCCCCATCTGCAAGAACTTCGAGACGACGTACAGCCAGCAGCTGACCCAGTTGCGCAACGACGGCAAGATCACCCTGGAATACCGTCCGTTCGGCTTCCTGGACGCCAGTTCCAGCACCAACTACTCGTCCCGCGCCGCCAACGCCGCAGCGTGCGTGGCGAACACGTCACCGGACAAGTACTCGGCGCTCGTGGACCTGCTGTACGCACAGCAGCCCGCCGAGGGCAGCCCGGGCATTTCGGACAACGACCTCAAGAAGTTGGCCACGCAAGCGGGATCGGCCAACATCGACTCTTGCATCGACAACAAGACCTACCGGCCGTTCATCATGGTGGTCACGCAGGAGGCCAAGAATATCGGGATCTCCGGCACGCCCACGGTCTTCGTCGACGGCCAGCAGTGGGACAACAAGTCGGACTTCATGACCGTCCTGAATGCAGCTATCGCGGCGAAGAAGTAGTTCTCTTGGCCTAGGCCTCCCGTCGGCTGGGCGCGGCTGCTGTGGTGGGACAGTGGTGCGGCCCAGTGCCGGCGGGTTCCGGCGCTGCCTACCGGTGGTGGCCGGTGCCGGCGCTGGCTCTCGCGGAATTTCCGTGGGCGGGAGGTCTTGGGCTACCCTTATCTAGCGCTCGCGCGCACCAGCTCCGGACTAGCCGGAGCATTTAGCTCCGGCTAGTCCGGGCATTAGTCCCGGTCCGCCGGGCGCGCCTCCTTAGCTCAGTTGGCCAGAGCACCGCTCTTGTAAAGCGGGGGTCGTCGGTTCGAATCCGACAGGGGGCTCGTAGTTTGGCTCTGACCTGCAGGTATGTTGATTCTGGTCAGAGCCATTTGAACTTTTTCGCTCCGGACTCACCTTTAACTCACCTAAATCAGATTTGGAGACCGGTCTTGCCAGGCGCTCCTGGTCCCCCGTTGGCGGCGTCGAAGGCGCCGAGCACGGCCCGTGTGTCGATCGCTTCTTTGTATTCCTCGACGTAGTGCTTTCGGGTCATTGACACCTTGGAGTGCCCTGCCTGGTAGGCGGCCGTTTCGGCGCCCATGGTCCGTGCGATGAGAGTCGCGTTGGCCTTGCGGAACGTTTTGAACGTCACCCACGTGTATCCGATTTCGTCTGCTGCTTTGCGCCAGGTCTTGCCGACATTGTTCGGATCGCACGCCGTTCCTGTGGATGAGGGAAAGACCAAGTCCAAGGGATTCCCAGTGGCGTTGCTGCGTTGCCTGAGCTGTCGCCTTCGAAGCGACTCGGCGAGATTTGGCGGTATGGTCACGTAGCGGAATCCGTGCTCGGATTTTGGGTGGTCTTGAATGGTGACACCCCCGGTGGAAGTACGGATGACTGTGGCGTGGACATGGACGGTCGGCGGGTCTGCGTGGAGGTCGACATCAGGCCAGGAGAGTGCGAACAGTTCGCCTGGGCGTAGGCCTGTGGTGATGAGGACGTCGGCGATTTGGTGGAGTTCCTGGGACCTCGTGCGGCCAAGCACTGATCCCTGTTCCCAAGCAATGAGCTTGGTCCTTAGATCCAGAAACTGTTTCGGATCCAGAGCTTGAGGCTTTGCCGCCCGACTTCTCGGGATGGAGATTCCTAGGGCCGGATTGATGCTCACAGCGTCGTGGCGCAGCGCAATTTTGAACATCGTCGACAGCACGGCCCCGCAAGTGCGGGCCGTAGCCGGGCCGGCCGCGTCGACAACATTTCGAATGAAGTGATCCACGACGCCTGGCGTGGTCTCTCCAATGCGGACAGAGCCGATTCCAGGCAGAATGTACTTCTTGACGCTGAACGCGTACTTGTCTTTGGTCCGAGATGCTTTGTCCGAGCGTTGCAGCTCTGCCAGGTAGACCTCTGAGAGGTCGCGGATCTGGTCTGTTGCGCTGATGAGGGCGTTGCCTTGGGTCTGCCTTTTTTGCAGTTTGATTTGGAGATTTCGCCGTGCCGCTGCGGCGGATGGTCCGCGGGCTTCGATTTTTCGTGTTTGCCCGTCGAGGTCCCGGTATCTGGCCCGTGCACGCCAGCTTCTTGCTGTTGCCCGGTCAGTACGGATGAGACCCCATGTCCCGAGGGGTAGTGGGTACCTGCTCATTATCCCGTGCAGGTTTTGGGCCGGTTACGGCTCTGCGTGCAGCGACAGCCAGGCAACGAAGTCGCTTTGGCTGATTCGCAGGTGCCTGCCGATGCGGTATGCGTGTGGCCCGATGTGCTTGGCTCGCCACTGGTAGAAGGTCTGTTCGGGGATCTGTAGCTGTGCGCAGATCTCCTTCGGGGTTAGCCACTGTTGGTCAACCTCGACGGGCTGGTTGCGATTTGGCGTCGTCGTCATTGGAGTCTCCATCATCTTCGCGGGCTGGTCGTGGGTAGAGGGGCTGGCTGTGTTCCTATTCCATGGGCGCGGGAGGACGAGGCAGCATGACTTTGCGGTGGAAACTCGCCGTCGCGACTTGACCCTGTACTGTCCGGGGGAGGCGTCGTCACGGAATCGGTCCTGCTGACCGGTCTGTGCTCTCGGAACTGCGAGATGGTTCAGACGACTCCGGACAAGGAAGAGTTCGAAGTCTTCTGCACCAACCACAAGGGACTCCGGTGAGGGTGGCGGTGGCGGACACTGAGTTCGCTTCGGACAGTTGTCGGAACATACTGAATGAATGCAAACAACCCGCGGCTTGGACAGGCTCGTTTTCTTCACGGATGCCGTGACGGCCATCGCCATCACTCTGCTCGTGCTGCCGCTGGTCGACTCCGTCACCCAGGCGGCCCGAGACGGGTTGAGTGCTGAGCAATTCATCGGGAACAATTTCGCGGCGATCTCTGGCTTCGCCTTGAGTTTCGTGGTGATCGCCCGGCTCTGGCTCGCCCACCATTCGACGTTCGAGCATGTCAGGTCCTACAGCAGTCCGCTCCTGTTGCTCAACTTGTTTTGGGCGTTCACGGTGGTGGTGTTGCCGCTGCCGACGGAAATGGTGTCCCAGTTCAGGACTTCGCCCCCTCTCGGTCGGCGTCTACATCGGGACGATGGCCGCGAGCAGCCTCACGCTCACGGCCATGACGCTGTTGATCCGGAAGCATCCGCAGCTTGAGATGGAAAACAATCCCATGCCTGGCCGCGAAGTCTTCTCCAACGCCGTTTCGACAATCGGGTTCTTCATCGCCCTTATCGTGGGAGTGCTCGTGCCCGCCATCAACTTCTACGCGCTGTTGATTATTTTGCTGACCGTCCCACTGCAGCGGGTCTACGATCGACGATCAGCTGCCGCGCGGCTGGCGCCAGCCGCGCAATCATCCTGAAGCGGATCGGACCGGCCGAGAGTAGCAACGATGCTGGAAGGTTCCGGGGTTTTTCGGTGGCACCGTGGGTCGCTGTGCGGGACGGATGCTCCTCCGACAGATGAGGTGTCGAAATGGCGTGAGCGGTAACTTTTCGACTCGATGGCGGGGCCGAGTTCATGGAGCAAATGCTCGGCGCAGTCAGAGCTGCCAGCCGACATGGATAAGGCTTGCTTCTCGATAGATCGAGTCTTCTAACCAACCTTCAGGCTGTTGGTGCGCGGCGGGGCGATGCTCGGTCTTAACAATGAGCTCTTGGATGCTTTCGTATTGCGATTTCCGTTCCCACTCGTAGTCCGCCGGAACAGGCCCGAGCGGAATGGGTGAGTCGTCGAGGCCCCATCTGTCCCGGTAGGTAGCGACTCTGCCAATCACAGGGAGTGTGTCATCCAGACTCACGCTTGGCGGGAGAATCCGCAGGAGGTTCCGCTTCCATTCGGTGTCGTGCAGGAGCGCTTCGAAGGTGACTTTGTCTGCCCTGTCTTGTATTCGCTTCCGTACCTGGCTGATCATGCTTGCGAGATCACGACGCTCGGTGTGAATCGGCTCAGTCAGGGGATCGGACCCGCCGGCGGGCATTCCGTTGAGCAAGCTGCGGAGCCGGGTATGGATGACCGCGGTGAGGTCTTTTGCCGTTGTGCTTGTCTCCAACGCCTTGGCGACGATCCGCTGAGCACCTGGACGGCTGATGCCCGTGGACCGGCGCCAGGCTGCCACCGTCGGTCCCCACGATGGAGATTTTTGCCGTTCTTCAACCTTCGCTGGGCTGTGCGCCTTGAGGAACTTGGTCAGGTCTTCGGCGGATGCGATTTGTGCGAGGTAGTCGTATTCGGCGCTGAGCCGTTCCAAGTTGTCGGCGCTGAGCCGTTCGGCGTCGCGGATCTCGTGAGCGGTCCGTTCGGCACCTTCGGCAGCGAGCACTTCTCCCAGGATCTCCCGCCATGACGCATGCAATGAGGGATCAAGCGGCTCGGCATCGGTAGGGTCAACGTCGCAGACATAGGCGTGGTTTCCCATGCGTCCGCGGGTCATGCTGACGTAGAGAAGCTCGCGGGTGAGTCGGCCTTGGGTGACGACGGTGTGGCCTGCGTCCACCGTGATGCCCTGGGAGCGGTGGGCCGTCGTCGCATATCCAAGCTCAACTGCAGACTCAACATAGTCCCGGTGCAGGGTGACGATGGCGCCGGTGTCCCGGCGCACGGCGGTGAGGGATCCGTCCCGCCTGCCAGTGCGTACGACGTCGAGCATAATGCCGTTACGGATGAAGTCACCATTGCTGTCCGCAACCGTGCGGTCGTTGCGGCGCGCGATGACCGTGTCGCCGCGGCCGGCACGCATCCCGTCGCCCAGAAGCGCTGTCTGTCCGGCGTCGACAAGGCCTTGGTTCACGCGGTCGGCTTGGGCGCGTTCGTTGAGCATCCCGACGGTGTCGTTGTCCGCGGCGATAAGGATGGACGACTTTCCGGTATGCATGTCGGATTGCCAGTTCAGATAGGCCTGGTCGATCATGTCCAGATACGTGCCGTGCCTGATCCGCTCGTGCCGGTCATAGTCGGCGATAGCCGCAAAGTCCCCGGCGCGCAGTTTCAGCGAGACTTCCCGCTCCCAAGACTGCTCAAACCGCCAGATAGTGCTCAACCGGCTCGTCTTGCCTGCCCGGTCCAGCCAGCCGAGAACGCCACCGGCATCGATCGCATCCAGCTGCCCCGGATCACCCACCAACAACACCTTGGCCCCGGCATCCCGGGCCTGATGCACCAGGGCCGACAGCTGAAGAGTGGACACCGTGGAGGCCTCGTCGACGACGACCAGCTGGTTCGGGTGGAACCGCCACCGATCCTGCTCCGCGGCCAGCCGGGCAGCTTCCTGTGCCAATCGGATCTTTGTCCGTGCGAAGGTACCCAGGAGGGTCTCGATGGCGAAGTAACGCTCAGCCCGACGGCTGGCTCCCTGACCGACAGACTCGTAGAGCCATTTCGCGACATTCTCCGTGACCATGGACAGCTCCCGTCCCAGAACCTCGGCGCTCGCCGCCGCGGGAGCCAGCCCGACGACGCTGCCGGGTCCGTATTCTGCTTCCCAGACAGCCTTGATTGCGCCGAGGGTGGTGGTCTTGCCGGTGCCGGCGGGGCCGACGACGGCGTCGAGCCGGTTTCCGCTTAGCAGGATCTCGGCAGCGGCGGCCCGCTGGTCGTCGTGCAGCCCGAATTTGCCGTGGTGCTGGTAGCCGGCGAGTTCATCCATGGCGACCATTGGCCGGACGGCGGGGCCGCCGTCGTCGTTCCTTGCTTCCATGACGGTCTCCTCGCACGCGAGGGTGGTGGCGTCGGTGTAGAGGCGGGACCCGTGGAAGTCGAAGGCGCTCCGCCTGCCGAGACGCAGATAGGGCTGCGCGTCCGCGGGGACGCTGTACCGGTAGTCGTTCAGGGGGGCCGATTGGGCTTCGGCGGCGGTGGCGACGGCGTCGATCAGGGCGTCGCGGTCCTCCGATGTGTGGCAGCGGATCGCGGCGCAGACACGTTCAGCTTCCGCCAGGAGGTTCCACCGGTTCCAGGTGGCGCGCTTGGTGGCGACCCGCTCCCGCGTCAGTGAGGCGACGGCGTCGACCCAGTCGTGGGTGAATTCGGAAGATCGGAACGGGTTTGTCCGTGACCGCCGGATGGTGTTTGCCAGAACGAGCCGGGGCTCGAAGCCTTTGGCTGCCGCGCGTGCCCGCCACTGTGCGGAGAGTTGGTGCAGGGGCGCGATGGTCTCGGCTTTGGGGGTGCGGGTGGAGAGGGTTGCCTGCTGGCGGAGTTTGATGGTGGTTGTAGTCGTTGGGGGAGTGCCGTGGGCCGCGGTCCATGCGGCTACGAGCCGGTCGGTTTCGACCTCGATGAGGCGTGACCGGTGGGAGAATTCGCGGATCAGGCTGTCGTCGACGCCTGTTAGTTGCGCACTCGGGTTATGCGTGGTGGCTGCGGGCTCGCGGATGTCGGTGTCGGTCCCGAGGTGGCGGTGGAGGGCATCGAAGAGCAGTCCGTTGTAGTGTTCGCTGGCAGCGACGGCGGCCTTGTGGAGGGTCCGGGAGTCGAGGGTGACCCAGGCGCCGTCGGTGGTCCGTTGGACGCGGTTGGCGATGACCAGGTGCGTGTGCAGCTGCGGGTCCCCGGCGCGCGACTCCCAGTGGTCAAAGGCGGCGGCGATGGCGCCGCGGGTGCCGATGCGGGCGACGCCATTGCGTCCGGCCCGGGTGTGGAGGACGAGCTCCTCGAGCCATTCCAGGGTGGCGTTGACGGCGTCGTGGTGGGTCTGCAGGATCTGGTCCTGCAGGGCCCGGGGGCTGAGCGCCCAGAGCACGGACACGGATTTTGGGACGCTGAATGTCAGATCGAAACCCGCGACGGCCCGCCGCGTTGCGGTTTGTCCTTGGGTGTTTTGGGCGATGCTGGGTTGGCTGTGGGGTCGGCCCAGGGGAGCGCCGGTGTCCGGGTGGATCGCGTAATCGAAGATGGCTTTCGCGTCGGTTTCCGTGACTGCGTCGCCGCTGGTGCAGTTGATGTGTTGCAAGCCGGAGCCGAGCCAGCGTCCTTGGGGTGTCCCTGCTTTCATGTAGTAGGTGGTCGCGTCCGGGGGAGTGGGCGACATATCGTCCATCATCGTGGTCTTGAAGAGGTACTTCAGGCCCGACTGGGCCGAAAGCCGCGCGATGGACATGGTCATGGCCGTCTCCGTGTCCGCCGTCGGCCGTCTCGCTGCCCGTTGCCGCAGCTCGTAGAGCAGAACCGCTGCGAGGTGCGAGACTGTTCGAAGTCTTGACCACATTCACCGCAAGTCTTCCCATTCACGTCGGTTCATCAACGACGAGCCCGCCTGCTACATGACACACCGTGAGCCGATGCTCCCGGCTCTAGCCTTGGGTGCCAGAGGTGTGCTGATGCGGAAGTATCTTCCGCTGGCCGAGGAGTGAGAATTGTGGTGCCGATTGGCGACGTCTATTCACGTTGGTGCGGGTGAGACCTTAGAGGTGCATGACGCGGGGTCCGTGGGTGTGCCGGATTGTTGCGGTAGAGCACGTGGGAGTGTGTCCTGATCAGAGGGTCCTCCGGGCGGCGCTGATATCGATTCTCGCTTCAGGGTGGGTGACTGGGATGGACGTGATGTTCGAACGCTTTGCCGCGTGGACATCGGCAAGAAGTCGGTGACCGTGTCCGTTCGCACGCCCGGTCCGGCCGGCGGTCGTCATGGCAAGACGCGGACGTTCCGGACGGTGACGCCCTACGTGTCAGGGTTGGGTGAGGCCAGCGGCTCAGAGCAAGTCCGCCGTGTGATGTAGGGCGAGAACCAGGAATTGATTCACGATGT
Organism: Arthrobacter sp. GAS37; assembly: GCF_044908325.1. Lineage (NCBI taxonomy): Bacteria > Bacillati > Actinomycetota > Actinomycetes > Micrococcales > Micrococcaceae > Arthrobacter > Arthrobacter sp. GAS37. Next base: position 1,182 of record NZ_JBIYDB010000047.1, on the reverse strand, counting down.
CCAGCCAATCTTTGATCGCCGTGCGCGACGATAGTTTGATGAAGAACAGCAGTCCCGGACCCCGTTCCGGGGGTCCGACGCCGAGGCGATCGATCACCCCGGCCCAGAAACTTGACCACTTAGCCGCCTATGAAGACGCTATTTTGCGGAACGAGGGTGGCGCGTATTTGCGGGAGCAGGGGATCTATTCCTCGCAGATTACCGAGTGGCGCAAACTCCGTGATGCCGGCGTCCTTGAGGGAAAGAAGCCTGGTGAACGGATTGGCCGGTTGAGTCCGGAGCAGGCCGAGATCGCGCGGCTGCGGCGCGAGATCGAGGACTCGAAGCGGCGTCTGGCCACGACGGAGGTGGCGTTGGAGATCATGTCAAAAACGCACGAGCTCTTGGCAGAACTGTCGAAGAGCTCGCGGGACGAACCACCGCACACGAAGCACTGATGTCCGCCTACCGCAGCCTCACGGCCTCCGGGGTTCGGACCCGGACCGCAGCCCGGCTGGCCGGGGTGGCACGGGCTACCGCAACCCGGAAGCCGCGCCTGCTGCCGATCCCTTCAGTCGCTCCGGCGCCGGCGAACAAGCTCGATGCTGCCGAGCGGGCCCGGATCCTGGCGGTGGTGAACTCGGCCCGGTTCGTTGATCTGCCGCCGATCCAGATCTACGCGGCCCTGCTCGACGAAGGCACGTATCTGGCGTCGATCTCCACCATCTACCGGGTGCTGGCGCAGAACAAGCAGGTCAAGGAACGCCGCCGCCTGGCCCGGCATCCGGCCCGGTCGATCCCGGAACTGGTCGCCACCGGTCCCGGGCAGGTCTACTCGTGGGACATCACGAAGCTTCCCGGGCCCATCAAGGGGAAGTATTTTGACTGCTACGTGATGATCGATATTTACTCCCGCTACATCGTCGGCGCCCATGTCCACGCATCGGAGTCCGGGGAGCTGGCGGTGGAGATGATGAAGGAGATCTTCGGAATCCACGGGACCCCGGAGGTCGTTCATGCCGACCGCGGCACGTCGATGACGAGCAAAACCGTCGCGGCGTTGCTCTCTGATCTGGAGGTCACCAAGTCGCATTCGCGCCCGCGGGTGTGCCTCTTAACCGGCTAATCGGTTGTTTCGGACCGGTTCTGGTGCGACACGCCGCGGGGATGTCGCCCGGTTCGGCCGGGACGGAGCGGATACTT
>NZ_JBIYDB010000046.1:0-28107 GCF_044908325.1 Arthrobacter sp. GAS37 | reverse complement strand
TGACGGTGAAGGTGTACGCGGTGCCGTTGCTGAGCCCGGTGACGTTGGTGGTGGTCGCGGGCGGGTTCCCGGTGACGGTGACCGGTGCCAGGGTCGTGGCGCCGGCGTGCGGGGTGACCGCGTAGGAAGTGATCGCGGAGCCGCCGTTGGCCGGGGCCGTCCAGGACACGGTCGCGGAGGCGTTCCCGGCCGTCGCGGTCACCCCTGTCGGGGCCGCCGGTGCCGTCGCGGCCGCGGTGGGGGTGACCGGCGCCGAGGCCGTGGAGGCCGGTGAGGTGCCGATGGCGTTGGTGGCGGTGACGGTGAAGGTGTAGGCGGTGCCGTTGCTGAGTCCGGTGATGTTCGCCGTCGTGGCGGGCGGGTTCCCGGTGTCGGTGACCGGGGCCAGGGTCGTGGCGCCGGCGTGCGGGGTGACCGTGTAGGAGGTGATCGCGGAGCCGCCGTTGGCCGGGGCCGTCCAGGACACGGTGGCGGAGGCGTTGCCGGCCGTCGCGGTGACCCCTGTCGGGGCCGCCGGTGCCGTCGGGGTTGTCTGGCTGTTGGTCAGGGTGACGTCGTCCAGGTACATCCAGGTGTCATCCGCCGGGCTGGAACCGTCGAGGTGGACGTTGAACCAGAGCACGATGGCCTGCCCGTTGTAGGCGGAGAGGTTGGCGCTGAGCTGGGTCCAGGTCCCGTTGTTGTTGCAGAGCTTGAACAGGCTCGCCAGGACCGTGCCGCTGGTGGTGCGGACTTGTGCTTCCATCCAGTCGTAGCGGCAGGCGGTGCCGGTGCAGGTCTCGTCTGCGGTGTGCGGCTGGTACCAGAAGGACAGGGTGGAGGTCCCGGCGGCGGGCATGGTGATGGTCTGGGACAGGCTGCTGTCCCCGAGGGGTTCGGCCCCGGATACCAGGCCCAGGAGCGCGGAGCCGGTGCCGGTGTGCGCGGTGGTGGAGGCCACGGGGGCCTTGACGCCGCCGGTGGTCCAGGACGTGAGCCCGGATTCGAACCCGCCGTTGGTGACGCCGGGAACCGGCGCCGTGGGAGTGACCGGGGCCGACGCGGCGGACGGCGCAGACGTCCCGACGGCGTTCGTCGCCGTCACGGTGAAGGTGTAGGAGGTGCCGTTGCTCAGCCCGGTGACGGTCGCCGTCGTCGAGGGCGGATTCCCGGAGACCGTCACCGGAGCCAAAGCCGTGCCCCCGGTGGAAGGCGTCACGGCGTAGGAGGTGATCGGGGAACCGCCGTTGGCCGGCGCCGTCCAGGACACGGACGCCGAGGCGTTGCCCGCCGTCGCGCTCACGCCGGTGGGAGTCCCCGGAACTGTTGGGGCCGTCGGGGTGACCGGAGACGACGCGGCAGACGGCGCGGACGTCCCGACGGCGTTCGTCGCCGTCACGGTAAACGTGTAGGCCGTGCCGTTAGTCAACCCGGTGACGGTCGCCGTCGTCGAGGGCGGATTACCGGACACCGTCACCGGAGCCAAAGCCGTGCCACCGGTGGAAGGCGTCACCGCATACGAAGTGATCGGGGACCCGCCGTTGGCCGGAGCCGTCCACGACACCACCGCCGACGCGTTCCCCGCCGTCGCTGTCACCCCGGTCGGTGCCGCAGGCGCCGTCGCCGCGGCCTGGGTGACGTCGATCATCGAATAGTCGTCCGTGGTGATCGAACCGTTGGATTGGATGTTCAGTCCGTAACTGATACCCGAGGCGCCTGCCGGAAGAGCCGGCGTGGTCCAGGTTATCTGGGTCCAGTTGCTGCTCGCGTTGAACAGCGGGCTCGCCGTCCAGTAGGTCCAATACCCCGTTCCCGTCCGGTAGTAAACCTCGAATTGGGTGATGACATTGGATTTATACCAGGCGCTGAGCTGATAGATATGGCCTGGAGTGCCCGTCGGTGAGCAGCCGCCAAGATCCAAGGCCGGCAGGAGCTTCGCGTCACCGCTGACGTAGCCGCTCATTGTCAGGAGTTCGGCGTTGTTGCCTGTGTGGCCCGGCGAGACCACTGAAAAGCTGGGGGTGTTGGTGCCGTATCCACCCGCGGCCCAGCACAGCGGAATCCCGCTGGTGAGCGTCTCCAGGCTCGGGTTCTGGATCATATTGGTGCCCTGTGGAGGCGGCGGCGGTACCGGCGGCCCGGAGACGAGGGGCTGGACGGCGCCACCGATTACCTGGTCAACCGTCTTCACGGCGACGCTGCCCGCCGTCTGTTGTTGCGCTAACCAGGAGGCGAATTGGCTGAACAGATCGGGGCTGATGGTGAGCGTCGGGTCGGTTCCCACCGCGATGTGGTGGAAGGTCAACTGAACCCAGCCACCGCCAGCCGCCTGGGCCCTGGTCACGGAGTCTTCAAGGTTGGACAGCGTCCACGTGCTGTCCACTTCCTCCGGCGCCGCGGTGTCATACGGGTTGGCGGGCGGGATGGTTTCGGCAGCCGGGAGTCCAGGATCGTCCTTGCTGTAAAGGTCCCCGAGCCCGCGTGCGCTGTTAAAACCGCAGTTCTTCACGATGGTCTGCACCGCAGGATCCGTGGAAGCAAAAGGATAGGCGAAGCTTGTGACTTTGAAGCCCATGTTTGCCAGGGCGACCCTTCCGTTGCACACCTGTCGCGTCACTTCATCCGAGGTCAAGGTGACCAGGTCGGGGTGGGTGACGGTGTGCCCGGCAATCTCGTTGCCGTCTGTGAAGAGCTGATGCAAGTTCGCAGACGTGAAATAGCTCGGCTGATCGACCCATCCGGAGGGAACGAAGAAGGTACCGTGCAAACCTAGGTTCTTCATCGTGGCTTCGGCGGTCATTTGATCGGCGTTGCCGTCATCGAAGGTCAGCGTGATGACGGTGTTTGCAGCCGCATGCGCCGGCACAGCAAAGCCACTGAGGAGTGCCAGGACCATTGCCGCGCACGCTCCAACTGCGGCCCAACGGACGCCGAAGCGCCGCGTCACCTTGTGCTCCTGCGTCGAGAGTCTAGGCACTCCACTCACCGTCCATTCGATGCCGGGGCAAACGTCAAGGATGGGAGCATTCCCACCCTAGGTCTTTGGCCGATGATAGGGCGTTGAATCCAGCCGCGTCTTGAGTGGGCTCACCCGGCTGGGCAGCAGCAGCTCGCCACGATCCTGAGTGTGCTCACCCGATTTGGCAGCATAGAGGCCCGCGAGCACCCCAGAGTTGGTTAACTAAGCTTGAGCGCCTTGACCGCACTCAACACTTTGGTGAGGGATTCCTTGGCATCGCCAAACAGCAGAGTGGTCTGCGGTTCGTACATGAGTTCGTTCTCGATTCCCGCGAATCCCGGCCGCATGGAGCGCTTCAGGAACACTACTTGGCGCGCGTCGGCCACTTCAAGGATCGGCATGCCGTAGATCGGCGAACCTGGGGTGGTTTTCGCGGCTGGATTGACGACGTCGTTCGCTCCGACCACGAGCGCGACGTCGGCCGTCCGGAATTCCGAGTTGATCTCGCCCATTTCCTTGAGGGACTCATAGGGCACATTGGCTTCGGCAAGCAGGACGTTCATGTGCCCGGGCATGCGGCCGGCCACCGGATGGATGGCGAAATCCACGTCGATGCCCCTCGCCTCCAGTGCAAGGGCCAGCTCCGCCGCCGTGTGCTGCCCTTGCGCTACCGCGAGCCCATAGCCAGGAACGATGATGACCCGTTGCGCGTAGCCAAGGAGCACGGCCACGTCTTCCGGGCTGGAGGAGCGGACGGGGCGGTCGCTCACCGCCGTCGACCCCGCCGTCGAGCCTCCCTTGAACGCGCCGAAGAGGATTCCCGCAACACTGCGGCCCATGGCCGTGGCCATGGCCCGGGTGAGGATGGTGCCCGAGGCGCCCACCAACGTGCCGGCCACCACCAAGAGCACGTTGCCAAGCACCAGGCCGGAGGCCGCCACGGCCAGGCCCGTAAAGGCATTCAGGAGCGAAATAACGATCGGCACGTCCGCGCCGCCGACCGGCAGCACCAGCAGCACGCCTGCCGCCAGCCCCAGCACCAAGAGCAGCAGCGCGAGCGCTAGGGAACCACTGAAGACGACGGCGACGGCGGCACCCACCGCAGCGAGCAGCACCGCTCCCATGAGGGTCGGCAGGCCAGGGAACACCACCGGGCGGGTGGTCATGAGCTCCTGGAGCTTGGAGAACGTGATGGCGGAACCTGCGAACGACACCGCCCCCACCAGCAGCGTGAAGACGATGGCCACACGCACCCAGTGGTCCTCCGTGTGCGCGAGTTCCAGGAGTGCAACGAGCGCCGCGGCACCACCGCCCACGCCATTGAATAGCGCGACGAGCTGCGGCATCTGGGTCATCTTCACCTGGCGCGCTATCGGCGCGGCCACGCCCGAACCGACCACCATCGCGCCCAGGATCCAGGGAACGTTGTCCATTTTGACGGACATAAAGACCGTGGCGACGGCGAGCGCCGCACCGAATGCGCCTACCAAGTTGCCTCGCCGGGCAGTACGTGGCGAATTGAGTCCCTTGAGCGCGAGGATGAAACACACGGCAGCCGCGAGGTAGAGGAGCGAAGTCCACACCGGATCGATGAGGCTCATCGCGTGCGCTCCTTGGACTCGGATGCGCTGGACTCGGGCTTTATGGCCTCAGGTTTCGCGCCTGGGGGCACAACGCGTTTACGGCCGCGGAACATCTCCAACATGCGGTCGGTCACTACGAAACCGCCCACCAAATTGGCGGTGGCGAGGACCACGGCGAGCAAGGCGACCGCGAGGACCCAAGGGTCCGAGGCCTGCCCGGCGACGATGATCGCTCCCACGAGGATGATTCCGTGAATGGCGTTGGCCCCGGACATCAAGGGCGTGTGAAGCGTGCTTGAGACCTTGGACACCACTTCGAAGCCCACGAAGATCGCCAAGACAGTGATAGTGAGCAGGGCGATGCCGTCCATCAGGAGACCCCCTCGTTGGCGGAGCTTACGGATTCCGCCGTCTCGGCGGAGAGCGCCGCAAGGGCGTCGGCCGTCGGACCGTGCCGCACCTCGCCGTCGTGCGTCAGGCACGCGCCCGCCACTACTTCATCGCCGAAGTCCGGGACGACGGCGCCATCACAAGTCATCAGGGCCAGCAGGTTCGCGACGTTCTTCGCGTAGAGGCGCGAGGCGTCAGCGGGCATGGCAGAGGCGACATCCTTCATCCCCACCAGGGTGACCGTGCCCTGGCCGTCCGCCGTCGGTATTTGAAGATCCAAGCCAGGCACCGAGCCTTCCACGTTGCCGCCGGACTCCGCGGCGAGGTCGACAATCACCGAGCCCGGGCGCATGTGCTGAACCATTTCGCGGCTCACCAGGAGAGGGGCCCGCCGTCCGGGGACCGCCGCCGTCGTGATGAGCACGTCTGCCTGGGCCACGTGCGGGGCGAGCAGCTCACGCTGCAGGGCGCCGCGGTCGGCGCTGAGTTCGCGCGCATAGCCGCCGGACGATTCCGCCGTCTCCACATCGAGCTTGATGAAGGTGCCGCCCATGGACGCAACCTCGTCCGCCGAAGCGGGCCGGATGTCGTTGGCGGAGACGCGGGCACCCAGCCTCTTCGCGGTACCGATGGCCTGCAGGCCGGCCACACCCGCCCCCAATACCAGCACGCGGGCCGGGGGAATGGTTCCGGCGGCCGTCATGTAGAGCGGGAAGAAGCGCGGGAGGCGCATTGCCGCCTCGAGCACGCAGCGGTATCCGGCCACGAGGGCCTGGGACGTGAGCGCGTCCATGGATTGTGCCCGGGAAATGCGCGGCACCAGCTCAAGCGCGAAGGAGGTCACCCCCGCTTCGGCGAGCGCGCGGACGGTGGGAAGTTCCGACGACGGCGAGGCCAGGCCTACGGTGACAGCGCCCCGGGGAAGCGCGGCCGCCGTCGCGGGTTCGAGGGGGCGGACGTGCGCGTAGACGTCCAGTCGGGCCAGATCCAAGGCGGGGACGATGAGGGCTCCTGCCTGGCGGTAGTCCTCGTCGCTGTGGCCCGCGGCGGTTCCAGCGCCGCTTTCAACGACGACGTCCAGTCCCAGTCCAGCCAACTGCTTGACGGTCTCCGGCGTCGCGGCCACACGACGTTCACCCTCCAGGCGTTCCCGCGCTATGCCAAGTTTCACCCGCGCTCCCTTTCTGAAACCCCAGTGTCCCTCTGAACATCATTGTCCTGAGCCGTTGTTGGCTTGAGTCTAGGACGCGGAAGGCCCTGGCGGGAGTAGGAATGGCACCCCGGGTTCGATGTATGAATATCCAGACTCTGTGCAGTGTTGTTATATCCATACATCGGACAATGTTGTAATATTCATACAACGCACGGTGTCGCGATATTCATACAAGGGATTTTCAATGCCAAGCTTCGAAGCACGCAACCCCAAGAACCTCGGCGCAGCCATAAAGCACGCACGAACCGCACGTGGAATGACCCAAGAACAGCTCGCGGAAGATCTCGGGATCTCCCGCCTGTACCTAGTCAACCTTGAAAAGGGAACGTCGAACCTCTGGGCTACCAGAATGTTCCGAACACTGCGGCGGCTCGGTATCAAGGTAACCGTGAGCTTTGATTTGCCGGCGGGAGCTCCACATGGCTGAGCATCTCGATGTCTTCCTGCACGACGACCACATCGGCGTCATCACCCCCACCCGCAGGGACAGGCGGCAGGTGACCTTCGCAATCGAGCCCACATACGCCGGAGCGCCCAGCATGCTCACGGAAGGCTTCTCCCTGGTTCCTGGAACCAAAGCCGACACCCGGCACGCCTCCAATTTCTTCGGCGGATACGCGCCTGAGGGCAACCACCGAATTCGACTTGCCAGCACCGCGCGCATTGATGAGAGTGACCTGTTTGCTTTGCTGAAGCACTACGGCCTAACTATGGCTGGCGCGCTCTCGATCCGCACTGAAAAGCCAAGCGATCATGTGTCTGGCAAGTATCGGCCCCTAAGCACCCGCGAAGTCATCCGCAAGCTCGAGAAGGCCCAGCGAGACTTTGATCTCGGCAACGAACCAGACAGCGGCCGCTCCATGCTCCCCGGCTTCCAGCCGAAACTACTACTGGCACGATTTGGGGAGGACTGGGCCTACCCTGAAAATTTGGCTCATTCCACTCATATCCTCAAACCATCACCCTCCCACCGGCCCGCCACGATCTTCGACGAGTACTTCTCGCACCAGATCGCACGCCATATGGGCCTGACTGGCTTTCATAGCGAACTGATCACCTACAACCAGACGACGTTCCTCTCCATCGAACGGTACGACCGGATTGTGGAAGGCAACACGGTCCGCCCTATCCATCAGGAAGACGCTGCGCAAGCCCTTGGTTTGGACTGGACAGACTCGGCCGCAAAATTCCAGAATCCCCAGCAGCCACGCTCTCCATCCCGACCCACCGCACAGCGGATCGCCGAACTCCTCGGCTCATTTGGTGATGGCACCGATGTGGAGACTTGGCTGCGCCATCTGCTCTACAACGTGATCATCGGTAACCACGACGCACACGCAAAAAACGTGTCAATCCTCCACAAAACCAACGAGGAATCAACGATCGCCGACCTCTACGATGCAGTACCGATCCTCCATATCAACGACGACCCTTCGAGAGCCGGATCGAAAAAGATCAGCGATGAACTCTCCCTGGCAATTGGCGGCGAATTCAACCATCACAGGGTCACCCTGGACCACTTCCGCGCGGAGGTTGCAGGCTGGGGAGGCCTCAGCGGCCGTCGCGCGGATTCGATCATCGCCGATACTCTCTCCAGATTCGGGGCTGCACTCAAGGAGACTGCAAGCGTTCCCGGCGGCAGCCCTGCGCTCCGCGATCGGCTTGGGTACAACCTCGATCGAATCAGTTCAGGCCGCGCGATCGGAAAACCAAAGATGCCGCTCATTGCCTGGCCTAAAGGCAACTGAAACCGTTTCCACTCGAACGGCCGTAGCCGTGAGGCCTACATCAAATTCAATCCGGCGTCCTACAACGAGGACGGATCGGTCAGGGACGAAGGCACGGCATCCATCCTGCGCCACTATGTGGAGGAATACTGTGCGTTCGTCGAGCGCGTCCTGGCTGCCAACGCACCACGGCACATCGGCGACCACCATCCGGACCACGCCAAGCTGACGCGGTGATGCGCGGCCGCGGGCTACTCCCCTGTGACCCCGTCCACCGATTCCCGGAGGAGATCTGCATGGCCGTTGTGTCGCGCGTACTCCTCGATCATGTGCAGGACGATCCATCGCAGGCTGGGTGCCCGGCCATCGGACCAGGTGCGCGCGGCCAGCCGGCCCAGGCCGCCGTCGGCCATTGCCTCCGCGGTCAGCGAGCGGGAGCGGGACACCGTGTCCTGCCAGAGCGCACGAAGCTGATCGGGTGAGTCGTCGGCGGCCGAGTGCCATTCCCGGTCAGGGTCGGCCTTCCAATCCACCGAGTCCCACGGGGGCTGCCGGTCCCGGTCGTGCAGGCATTGGGAAAACCAGTGCTCCTCAACGTAGGCCAGATGCTTGAGCAGCCCGCCCAGGGTCATTGACGAGGGACCCACGGTCGTTCCCAAGCCGGATGCGTCCAAGCCCGCGCACTTCCACTCGAATGTGGCTCGCTGGTAATCCAGGAAGCCCAGCAGGGTAGCAGCCTCGTCGGCTGCCAGGGGAGGTTCCGTGCGTCCTTGCTCATCCACGTCGGTCATGGGCCGCGAGCCTACGCGCTGCTGCGCGCCGTGGCAACCACGCCGGGATCCCGCCATGTGGTAATTTTCGCGAGGATCAATAGCGGCTTGCCCGTCATCGGGAGCCATGTCTTTCGAGGATTTCATGGTGTCTTTGCGTGCGCGGCCAAGGCGGGGTGCAACGGGCGTGGCTGCGGTATTGGGCGTCCTGCTTATGTTGTCCGGTCTTGCGGCTCCCGGCGCCGGGGCTGCCGTTACAGGCGGGTCCGCGACAGCACCGGTCGCCGTCGTGGGGACCTCGGCGAGGCCGACGGCGGCCGGCGCCTTCATTCCGATCTCACCCGCACGGCTCCTGGACACCCGCACCAGCACGCCCGTGGGCCCGGACGGGACCGTGTCCTTCCAGGTCGGCGGGGTCAACGGGATCCCGGCCTCGGTTTCGGCGGTGGTCTTCAATCTCACCGTCACGGGCCCGCAGTCGTTCGGCTTCATCACCGCCTACGCCTCCGGAGCCACTCGGCCGAACTCCTCCAACGTGAACTTCGCCGCCGGCCAGACAGTGCCGAACTCCGTGACAGTTCCGGTCGGCGGCGACGGCAAAGTCACCCTCTTCAACCGCTCCTCCGGCAGCACCCAGCTGATCGCCGACGTCGCCGGGTACTACCTGGCTGGGACGCCGACCGTACCCGGCGCCTTCGTGCCGATAGCCCCCGCCAGGTTGCTGGACACCCGCGGCAGCACGCCCGCAGGCCCCGACGGGACGGTGTCTTTCCAGGTGGGAGGCGTGGGTGGGATTCCGGCTATGGTCTCCGCGGTGAGTTTCAACCTGACCGTGGCGAATCCGACGTCGTTCGGGTTCATCACGGCCTACGCCTCCGGAACCACGCGGCCGAACTCCTCAAACATCAACTTCGCGACAGACCAAACGGTTCCGAACTCCGTGACGGTTCCAGTCGGCGTCGACGGCAAAGTCATCCTCTTCAACCGCTCCTCCGGCAGCACCCAGCTGATCGCCGACGTCGCCGGCTATTTCCTCGCCGGGACCCCGAGCGCTCCCGGCGCTTTCGTCCCGGTGACTCCGGCGCGACTCCTGGATACGCGCAACAGCGCGCCTGCGGGGCCGGACGGGACGGTGTCCTTCCGGGTGGGCGGCGTGGGCGGGATTCCCCCCAACGTCGCGGCCGCTGTTTTCAACCTCACCGTCACCGGCCCGCAATCGTTCGGATTCATCACCGCCTACGCTTCGGGGAGCATCCGGCCGAATGCGTCCAATGTGAACTTCGCGAGCGGCCAGACTGTTCCGAGCTCCGTCACCGTCCCCGTGGGGGCCGACGGCAAGGTCACCCTCTTCAACCGTTCCGACGGCGCCACCCAGCTGATCGCCGACGTCGCGGGCTACTACCTTCCCTCCGCGTCAAGCAGTTCAGCGGTCACCTGGGGCAATAACCAATCCAGCCAACTGGGCAACGGGACCACCCCTTACCTCGCCAGTCCTGGCGCCGTCGCCGGCCTCTCCGGAGTCAAGTCGTTCGCCGGCGATGGATCCACCAGTTACGCGCTGCTGGCCGACGGGACCGTCCGCGCCTGGGGCAGCAACCAATCCGGCCAGCTCGGCAACGGAACCACCAACGACAGCAGCACTCCCGTGCAAGTCCAAGGCCTCACCAGAGTCACATCGATCGCGATCAACGGACGCACGGCGTACGCACTCCTCGGTGACGGGACCGTGCGCGCTTGGGGCGAAAGCTCCAGCGGACAACTCGGGGGCGGGATCACCTTCAGCAGCACGCCCCTCCAGGTCCAAGGCCTCACCGGCGTCACCGCGGTCACGGCCACCTATTACGGTGCATACGCCTTGCTCAATGACGGAACTGTCCGTGCTTGGGGCTCCAACTTCGTGGGTCAACTCGGCAACGGCACCACAGGCAGCGGAAGCAGCACACCGGTCCAGGTCGTCGGCCTCACGGGGGTCGCCGCCGTCATAGCCAGCGACTTCACCGCCTACGCCCTGTTGTCCGACGGAACCGTCCGCACGTGGGGCGACAATTCGAGCGGGCAGCTTGGCAGCGGAACCTCCGCCAACAGCAGCAACACGCCGGTTCAAGTCCAAGGCCTCAGCGGAGTCACCTCCATCGTGGCCAACAACTACAACGCATACGCGCTGGTGGCCGACCGGACCGTGCGTTCCTGGGGCGCCAACGGGAGCGGCCAGCTCGGAAACGGGACGACATCAGAGAGCTACACCCCGGTCCGCGTGCAGGGCATCAGCAACGTCTCGTCAATGGCGGCTGGCAAAGGCAGTGCCTACGCCGTGCTGGGCGACGGGACAGCCCGGGCGTGGGGCCTCAACCAGTCCGGCCAACTGGGCAACGGGACCACCACCAACAGCACCACTGCCGTACAGCTAAGCGGTCTCACGGCGGCCGCGTCCATCACTGCCGACAAAGGGGATTCCAACAATCCGGTGGCGTATGCCGTGCTGCGTGACGGGACGGTCCGCGCCTGGGGAGTCAACCCGACAGGACAACTCGGAAACGGCGCTACCGCTAACAGCAACGTCCCCACCCAAGTCACGGGTCTCACCGGTCTCGCGGGAGCAGCATCGATCTCGGCGGCACGAGGGACCGCGTTCGCAGTGCTGGCAGACGGAACCATCCGCGCATGGGGTGACAACTACAACCACCAACTCGGCGTTACCGGCACAACATCGTTCAGCAGCGTGCCGCTTGGCATAACTGGACTGTCCGGGGTCGTCATGGGAGCCCAAAGCCCCGGCACCAAGTACGCGGCGCTGATCAACGGAACAGTGTGGGCCTGGGGTGGAAACAGTTTCGGCCAGCTCGGGAACGGCACAACGACCGACAGCAGCGTGCCCGTCCAAGTCAGCGGACTCTCCGGAGTCGTATCCATCACTGCCAGCGGAGGCACTGCCTACGCCCTGCTGGGCAATGGAACGGTGTGGGCGTGGGGCGACAATTCCTCAGGCCAGCTCGGCAACGCAACCACCAGCAACAGCAGCATCCCCGTTCAGGTCCTCGGGGTCGCCAAGGCCAGCTCCATCACAGCCAATGGGGACTCCGCCTACGCGGTACTGAATGACGGGACCGTCCGCGCCTGGGGCAGCAACCAGTCCGGGCAACTCGGCAACGGCACCAATGCGGTCAGCAACACCCCGGTCCAGGTCAGCGGCCTCGCAGGCGTCTCCGCCATCACGGCCAGTTACGGCACCGCCTACGCACTCCTGACTGACGGGACAGTCCGTGCCTGGGGTTACAACGGCTATGGCCAGCTGGGCAACGGCACCAACGCCAACGGCAACACGCCGGTCCAGGTCCAAGGCCTCACCGGCGCCGTGTCCCTCACAGCCAACGGCGGCACGGCCTACGCGGTGGTGGGGAACGGGACAGTCTTCGCTTGGGGGTTCGGCGCGTACGGCGAGCTAGGCAACGGCACCGCCAACAGCAGCACGCCGGTCCAAGTCCAGGGTCTCACCGCAGTAACCAGCGTCACCGCGAGTGAAATCTCGGCGTACGCGGTTCTCAGCGATGGAACGGTCCGCGCCTGGGGTGCCAATTGGTATGGGCAGCTCGGGAACGGAACCGCCACCGACAGCCGCACCCCGGTCCAGGTCCAAGGCCTCACCGGAGTGAGCTCGATGGCGTGCAACTTCTATAACGCCTACGCCTTGCTCAATGACGGAACCGTCCGCGCCTGGGGAGACAACCTGCAGGGTCAACTCGGCAACGGCACCACGAGCAGCAGCAATATTCCGGTCCAGGTCCAAGGCCTCACCGGCGTGACGAGCTTGTGGCTCTAGACTCCGCCTCCGGGCGCCGAAACTTCTTGGCGGCTCAGTGCTTGGCAGCAATATCCGCCGAAATCAGCCCTGCAGTGTGCACGATTTCTTCCCGGATCGACTCGATATAGGCTCGTGGATCAGGCTGCGCGGCGACGTTTTGAGCCTGGAGCGAGACGTTGACGGCGGCCACCACCTTGCCGGCAGCGTTGCGGACGGGCGCTGCAACGGACATAAGCCCGAGTTCCAGCTCCTGGTCCAAGACGCACCAGTCCTGCCTGCGCACCCGGTCCAGCTCGGCCACCAGCTCTTCGCGGGACGTCATGGTCCGTGGCGTCAGGGCCTTGAACTCCACCGAAGACAGGTACTCGTCCAGTTTCTGCTGCGGCAGGTCGGCCAGAAGCACCCTTCCCATGGACGTGGCGTAGGCGGGGAAGCGAGTGCCCACCGAGATGCCGACCGTCATGATCCGCCGCGTGGTCACGCGGGCCACGTAGAAGATGTCCGCGCCATCCAGCACCGCGGCCGACGTCGACTCCCCCAGTTTCAGGGAGAGCTCCTCAAGGTGCGGCTGCGCAAGCTGAGGCAAGGACAACGCCGACAAATACGAATAGCCAAGCTGCAGCACCATCGCCGTGAGCGCGAAGGTCTTGCCGTCCGTGCGGACATACCCCAGCTCCACCAGGGTATGCAGGAACCGACGGGCCGTGGCACGCGTCAGGTTGGTGCGTGCCGCCACCTCGCTGAGCGTCATGACGGGGTTGGCCGCGTCGAAAGCACGGATCACGGACAATCCGCGTGCCAGCGATTGCACATACTGGTCACTCGCTTGGGGAGCACCTGCCTGCGGCACCCCGGCTACTGCTGCGTCGGTCATGGTTACCAATCTTATTGGCGCGAACTGGCAGCACGTGCCCCTTGGATTGCTTCCGGAGGGCATTTGCTGCCAGTTCGCGCTCGACTTTAGGCGCGCTAGACACCGACGACGGCGCCGGCCGCCTTCTCGTCGAACGGCACCAGTGGGACCGGCACCATGGCTTGGAGCTCTTCGAAGGTGCAGCCGAACGTCTCACGCACGGTCACGCCGTCGGGCCCTATCAGGAAGACCGCTTTGTCCGTGTACACGCGGGTCACGCAGCCCACGCCCGTAAGCGGGTAGCTGCAGTGCTCCACGAGTTTGGACCCGCCCTCGCGGGTCAGGAGCGTCATCATGACGAACACGTCCTTCGCGCCCGTGGCCAGGTCCATCGCACCGCCGACGGCCGGGATGGCGTCCGGTGCTCCGGTGTGCCAATTGGCGAGGTCGCCCTTGGCGGACACCTGGAAAGCGCCGAGCACACAGATATCCAAATGGCCGCCGCGCATGATCGCGAAGGAATCGGCATGGTGGAAATACGAAGCACCGGGGAGCTCCGTGACGGGGATCTTGCCGGCGTTGATGAGGTCGCCGTCGATCTCTTCGCCCTTGGCCTCAGGGCCCATCCCGAGCATCCCGTTCTCCGTGTGGAGAGTGATGTTCTGCTCTTCTGTGAGGTAGTTGGAGACGAGCGTAGGCTGACCTATGCCGAGGTTCACGAACGAGCCCGGAGCGATGTCCCGCGCCACGAGCCGCGCCAGATCGTCACGGCCCAAGGGTGTTGTTGAGGTTTGGTTGCTCATGTCAGGCCACCTTCACGATGCTGTTGACGTAGATTCCGGGGGTCACCACGTTCTCCGGGTCCAGGGCACCGGTCGGAACGATCTCGGACACCTGGACGATGGTGTGCTTCGCCGCTGCGGCCATGATGGGGCCGAAATTCCGGGCGGTTTTCCGGTAGACGAGGTTGCCCTTCCCGTCTGCCTTGAGCGCCTTGATGAGTGCGACGTCGGCGTGGATGGGCGTCTCGAACACTTGCCATTTGCCGTCGAGAAAGCGCGTGTGCTTCCCTTCGGCGAGCATGGTGCCGTAGCCGGTGGGCGTGAAGAACCCGCCAATCCCTGCGCCCGCCGCCCGGATGCGCTCGGCCAGGTTGCCTTGCGGCACGAGTTCCAGTTCGATTTCCCCGGCCTTGTACTTGGCGTCGAAGTGCCAGGAATCGGACTGGCGCGGGAAGGAGCAGATCATTTTGCGGACCCGTCCTTCCTTGATGAGCAGTGCAAGGCCCTGGTCCCCCTGGCCCGCGTTGTTGTTCACCACGGTGAGGTCGGTGGCGCCGGAATCGAGCAGCGCGTCGATGAGTTCGAACGGCTGGCCCGCGTTTCCGAAGCCTCCGATCATGACGGTGGAGCCGTCCTTGATGCCGGCGACTGCTTCGCCGACCGTGTCAATGAATTTCAGCATTGCCCTAGCCCTTCACCGATTGTGCCGTAACTCCGGCAGTGACGTTCTCAAGCACGACGGCCAGGCCCTGCCCGACACCGATGCAGATCGCCGCGACACCCCAACGCTCACCGGAAGCCTGAAGGCTGCGGGCCAAGGTCCCGAGGATCCGGGTGCCGGAGGCGCCCAGCGGGTGGCCCATCGCGATCGCGCCGCCGTGCCGGTTCACGATGGACGGGTCGATCCCCCACGCATCGATGCAGGCCAGGGACTGCGCGGCGAAGGCTTCGTTAAGTTCGACGGCGCCCACCTGCTCCCAGCCGATGCCCGCCTTCGCGAGTGCCTTGTTGGCGGCCTCCACCGGGGCGTAGCCGAAGAACTGGGGATCGTTTCCGTGGGCCCCACGGCCGGCGATGCGGGCGAGCGGCTCCAGCCCGAGCAGCCCCGCGGCGCTTTCGCTGCCGATCCAGGCCGCGGAGGCGCCGTCGGACAGCGGAGAAGCGTTTCCCGCCGTGACCGTGCCGCCTGTTGTCTTACCTGCGGCAGCGTCGCTGGATTCGGGACGGAACACCGTCTTGAGCCCGCCGAGCTTCTCCGCCGTCGAACCCGCCCGGATGCCTTCGTCGCGGACCAACTCCGTGCCCGGAACCTGGGTGACCAACTGGTCGTAGAAGCCTTCGTCCCACGCCGCGGCGGCAAGGTTGTGCGAGGCCGCTGCGAACTCGTCCTGCCGCTCCCGGGTGATTCCGTACTTCTCGCGCAGGCGCTCCGTGGCCTCGCCCAGGGAAATGGTCCACTCTTTGGGCATCGCCGGGTTGACTAGGCGCCAGCCCAGGGTAGTCGAGGCCAGGGTCATGTCGCCGGCCGGGTACGGCTTGGAGGTCTTGGGCAGCACCCAGGGCGCGCGGGACATGGACTCGGCGCCGCCCACCAGGATCAGCTCGGCGTCGCCGGCGTTGATCTGGCGGGAGGCGATGATCGCTGCGTCCAGGGAAGAACCGCACAAGCGGTTGACCGTGGTGCCCGGGATCGACGTCGGGAGTCCGGCCAGGAGGGTGGCCATGCGGGCGATATTGCGGTTCTCCTCGCCGGCGCCGTTGGCGTTGCCGAACACCACCTCGTCGATCCGCTCGACGTCCAAATCCGGCGCGCGCTTCACGGCCTCGCGCACCACGTGGGCCGCGAGGTCATCCGGCCGCACCCCGGCAAGGCCGGAACCGAACTTTCCAAAAGGTGTGCGCACGGCGTCGTACACATACGCCTGGTTCATGGGGTCTCCTCTAAATGTCAGTAGTCCCAACTAGCTCGCAGTTAATGTCGTTATGAGGGCTCAAAACGACATCTAATGCGAGTCAGTTGGGTGGGGTGGGGCTCGCGGGTTCGGTGGATCCGGAGGTCTCGTCGAGTTCCGCGAAAACGCCCTGCGCGGTCTTGAATGCGGTGTTGGCGGAGGGAACTCCGCAATAGATGGCGGTCTGCAGCAGGATTTCCTTGATTTCGTCCCTGCTCAGCCCGTTCGTGATGGCCGCGCGGATGTGCATGGCCAGTTCTTCCCAATGCCCGTGCGCCACCATCGCGGTGATGGTGACGGCCGAGCGCATCTGCCGCGTCAGGCCCGGGCGGGTCCAAATGCCGCCCCAGGCGATGCGGGTGATCATGTCCTGGAAGTCCTCGGTGAATTCGTCCTTCTTGGCGTTGGCACGGTCCACGTGCGCGTCGCCGAGCACTTCACGGCGGACCACCATGCCGGCGTCGTAGATTTCCTGCGAGGTGGCGTCGCGCTGAACGGCGCCGCGCGAAGAATCAGTGCTCATTTTCCGGCCTCCGTCATGAACGTCCGCATGAGGTCCGCGACGACGGCGGGTGCCTCCGCGGGCGCAAGGTGACCGACACCGTCGAGCGCAATAGCGACAGCAGTGCCGCCGGCTGTGTTGAATCCGGCGTTGATGCCCTCCGCAATTTCTTCAGCGAACGACGGCGGCGCAACAGTGTCCTCGACGCCGGCCAGCGCCTGCGTGGGGACGGTGATGCTGCCGAGCTCGGAGCGGACGTCGAATCCGGCGAGGGCCTCGCAGCAGAAGGCGTAGCTGAAGCGGTCGGCGTCCCGCAGTGTGTGCAGGAGGCGGCTGCTGACCACGGGCTGGCGATCCATGAAACCCGGAGCGAACCAGCGCTGCGCGGAACCCTGGACCATCACCGCGGTGCCTTGCGCACGAACGGTTTCGGCGCGTTCCAGCCATCCCTCCGGCGTGCCGAGTTTCGCTCCGGTGCACTGCACGGACAAGGTTTTGAGCCGCTCTGCGTGTTTGATGCCGAGCTGCAGGCCGGTGGCGCCGCCAAGGGAATCCCCGGCGTAGTGGAACACAGCGCCGGGCGCGATCGAGTCCACGAGGTCCACCACAGCGTCGGCGAGTTCGGCGACGCTGAACGTTTCGGAGGCCACGGGTGAGACTCCATGGCCGGGGAGGTCCCAGCCGATGACGTCGAACTCACCGCCGAGCAGGACTGCCGTCTCGCTCCACAGCACCGTGGACGTTCCGAGCGAGGGCCCCACCACCAGGAGCGGCTTCTCCCCGAGGGTGCGCTGCGGGGACAGCAACACCGCCTTGACGATGGGCTTAGCCACGATCGGCTCCCTTCGGATTGGTGTGTGTGAATTCGGGGTACGCGGCGAGGATGCGACGGCCGATCTCGGCGGCCTCTCCGACGTAGTTCGCAGGGTCCAAAAGTGCCTTCAGTTCCTCGTCGGACAGCTTGCTGGCCGGCACGGCTTCGCGGAGGAGCTTGGTGTAGATGTGGGCCTGCTCCACCACCGGAGCTTGCAAGGTCTCGTCGACGACGGCTTGCAGTCGCGCCTTTGCGTCGCTCCTGTCCGCGCCGAGGAGCGGGGCAACGGAAGACGCAACAGCTTCGCTGAGCAGCAATGGCCCCGAGATTTCCAGGTTGCGGCGCATCGCCTCGGGAAAGACGCGGAGCCCTTCGGCAAGTTCGCGCAACTGGGTGGCGGCACCAAGTGCGAGCCGAAGCAATCCCCGCAGGGCCTGCCATTCGATGTGCCAGGCGCCGTCCGGGCGTTCGTCGTTGAAGTTCGCCGCTGCGAGGTGCAACTGCGCTGCCAACTGGGGAGCCTGGAGAGCTGCGCTGCGGATCAGCACGGACAGCACCGGATTCTGCTTTTGCGGCATGGCAGAGGAAACGCCCCGACCCGCGGCAAGGGGCTCACCCAGCTCAGCAACCTCGGGGCGGCTGAGGAACAGCAGGTCCGAGGCGATCTTGCCGAAGGAGTCCGTCAGGGAAGCCAAGGCGTCGCCGAGTCCAGTGACAGCCAGGCGGTTCGTGTGCCACGGCGCGGGAGCGGGAACCAGTCCCAGCTTCCCGGCCAAGGCATCGGCAAGCGCAAAGGGGCTCGACGACGAGCCTTCCGTGAGCACGGTACCGGCAGCCAGGGTGCCACCGGCGCCGCCGAACTGCACGGGCAACTCCAGGGATTCAAGGCGACGGGCCGCGGCGGCCACTCCATGGAACCACTGCGCCGCCCTGAGCCCGAAGGTGAACGGAAGCGCATGCTGCGTCAGACTCCTGCCCACGCACAGCGTGTCCGCATGCTGTGCCGCAAGGGCGGCGAGCGCCGTCGTCGTGCCTTTTACTTCGGCGATAAGCGCGGAAACCACGCGGTGCGCGAGCAGCATCAGGGCCGAATCCAGGACGTCTTGGCTGGTCAGGGAGGTGTGCACAGCGGCAAGCGCGCCGACGGCCCCGCCGGGATGCCCGGCGTCGAGCTGCCTGACCCTGCCCCGAAGATCGGCCAGCAGCGGAATGACCGGGTTCGCGCCACCTTGTGCGCGTTCGGCGATGGAAGCGGCGTCGTAGGCCCAGGATTCCGCGGCCTCGGCGACGACGGCGGCGGAACCGGCGGGCGCGAAGCCCGCCTCTTCGAGCACGGATGCCCAGGCGGCCTCGACGTCGAGGATGGCCGCAATCACCGCACGGTCACCAGTCAGCGCCACCACGGCGGGCGACGCCGAAACCGGGCTGAGCAGCCCGAAATCGCCGTCCCCACTCACTGGGAGGCGCCTTCGAAATCGAGAAAAACAGTCTCGTTCCCGCCCTGCAGGCGCAGATCCCAGGTGAGTCCGCCATCCGCGTCGCGGCGTGCGATCAGGGTGCTCCGGCGCTCGGGATCGAGGGAGCTGAGCAGCGGATCCGCCGCGAGCGCTTCCTCGTTTTCCGGCAAGTAGATGCGGGTGAACATGCGGTTCATGAGGCCACGGGCGAAGACGGCAACCGAGATAAACGGAGCCGCCGCTGGTTTTCCGGGGACAGGGGACGTGGGTCCGGGGTTGACCGTGGTGAAAGTGAAGACACCGGAGTTGCCTACCGCGGCGCGGCCCCAGCCGGTGAACGTGTAGCCATCGCGGACCAGGGAACCCGTGCGCTGGACCACCTTGCCTTCGGCGTCGGGCTGCCAGATCTCCAGGATGGCGTCCGGGATGGCGTCTCCGGCACCGTCGTACACGGTGCCTTGCAGGCGGATGCTTCCGGGGCTGCCCGGAGCGAGGAGCTCGTTGTCCTTATTAAAGGGGAGGGCATAGCCGTAGAAAGGGCCAACAGTCTGGCCGGGTGTGGGTGTCAGCTTGCTCATGGTCTACTCCTCATCCCCGGCGTCGCCAAAGGCTTCGTTTTCGGTCCAGGTCCGCTTCGACCCGCTCAGGACAATGTCCCAGTTGTAGCCGAGGGCCCACTCGGGGCTCGTCAGCTCGTGGTCGTACTTGGCGACGAGGCGGTCGCGGGCGTCCTGGTCCACGATCGATTGGTAAATGGGGTCCAGGGGGAACAACTGGTCACCCGGGAAGTACATCTGGGTGACGATGCGCTGCGTGAAATCCGTGCCGAACATCGAGAAGTGGATGTGCGCCGGCCGCCAGGCGTTGAGGTGGTTCTTCCACGGGTAGGCGCCGGGCTTGATGGTGGTGAAGCGGTAGGAGCCGTCCGGTCCGGTGATGCAGCGTCCGACGCCGGTGAAGTTCGGGTCGAGCGGGGCGGGGTGCTGGTCGCGCTTGTGGATGTAGCGGCCGGCGGCGTTGGCCTGCCAGATCTCCACAAGCTGGCCGGCAACCGGGCGGCCGTCGCCGTCGAGCACTTTGCCTTGCACGATGATCCGCTCGCCCTGGGGTTCGCCGTTGTGCTGGATGGTGAGGTCGGATTCCAAGGCGTGCACGTCCTGATGCCCGAACGCCGGCGAGTACAGCTCGATGGTCTCCGGATCGGCGTGGTGCAGGCTCTTGGTGGGGTGGCGCAGGATGCTGCTGCGGTACGGCGCGAAGTCCAGGCGGGGCTGGGTCTCCGGCGCACCACCGTCCTTGAGCGCCCGGGCGTACGCTTCGCCGATGGCCTTGATCTCGGCGCTGAGATCCGCTTGGGTTTCGACGGCGGCGTCCGACGGCGCGTGGGCGGCATGCGGTTCGGCCGCCGGTACGAGCTCGTCGTCGTCTTGGTAGTGCCCGGCATTTGCGTCTAGCAGCACGGCCGGCTCCTTTCGGGTGGTTGCTTTCCTGGTTTCTGCTTGCGATTCTGCTCAGCGGTGCACGTGGTGGGCGTGAAGCGAGTCGTATTGGACGGCGTGCCGCACGGGGGCGTTGGGGGCGCCGTAGCCGTCGTAGTTGCCGCGGCGTTCCACCATTTCGAAGAACACGCTGCCCACCGTGGCGGTGTAGAAGTGGAGGAATTCACCGTTGGCATCCCTGTCGTAGAGAAGGTTCAGTTCCTTGAGGGTGGCCAGGAAGGCAGGATCCAGTGCGAAGCGCGCGTCCAGGTCCTCGTAGTAATTAGCCGGTATCTGGAGGAAGTCGAGTCCGCGTGCTTTCGCCGCCCGGGCCGTGGCCACGAGGTCATCCACTGCGAAGGCGATGTGTTCCTGGTAGCTCTTGCGGGCGCCGTTGCCTTGCTGGCCAGGTCCCTGCTGGCCGGGTTCCTGCTGGCCGGGTTCCTGCTGAAGCACGGGAGCGAGGTTCAGGACCAGGCGCACGGCTCGGTCCGACGTCACCATGACCTGCGAGCGCACCAGGCCGCTGGGGCTCGCCACTTCGGCGAACGGCTGAGGTTCCAGTGCGAGGGCACTCGTGTAGAAGAGGACGGCTTCGTCGAAGTGCTGCCAGGGCTGGGCGAGGTTCACGTGGTCGATCACCGCTTGCGCTCCCGCCGAAGGGTGCTCGAGGCCTTCGCCGAACTCATGCGTCCATGCCGCCGTCCCGTCCGGGCTGCCTTGGCACAGGAAGATCTCGGTGGAGTCCGGGGCGGCGATGCCTTGGAACACTTCCTCGTCCGCCTGGACTTTGCGTGGCACCACGGGGGCCTTGAGTTGCTGGGCCCGGGCCGAGGCAATCACGGGAGAGTCGACGTCGAACCCCAGCGCCGCGATGGCGGGTTCACTGTGCGAGGGCGCCTGTTCGTTGATGATGACGCGCGCCTGCCCCATGGACCACAACTGCACGTCCTTGGTCCGGTGCCGGCCGTCGAATTCGAAGCCGAGCTGGCCCAAAAGCGTTTCGAGCTGCGCGGGCTCATCGGTTTTGACCTCGGCGAAGTTGAAGCCTGCCGGTTCGGCCACCTTGGGCAGCGTGGCCAGTTCCATGGGATAACGACGGCGGCCGGCAGCGTTGGCGAGCGAGTCACCGCTGGCGGCTCCCGCCGCGAGGGACGCCGCGTTCGCATCGAGCCACTTGACGCTTTGTTCCTCAAGCCAGATCAGCGAGCGCATCGCGTCGACGGCGGTGCGCTCCACATCGGATTGGCGGAAGACGTCGTTGAAGACCTCCAGCGAGACCGGGCCGGAGTAGCCCGCGCGGGCCACGTGGCCCATGAACTTGGCCAGTTCGAACTGTCCTTCGCCCGGGAAGACGCGGTAATGGCGGCTCCAGGACAACACATCCATGGAGAGCTTCGGGGCGTCGGCCACCTGGACGAAGAAGATCTTCTCGGGCTTGATGGCCTCGATGGGCGCGGTACCCCAGTCGCGGGAAAGGATGTGGAAGGAGTCCAGGCACGTGCCCAGGTTGGGGTGGTCCACCGTGTCCACCAAGCGGTGCGCGTGCTCGTAATCGTTGACGTATTTGCCCCAGGCCAGGGCCTCGTACGCTACTTTGACGCCGTGGTCCCCGGCCAATTCCGCCAGTCGGGCGAGCTGCTCGGCCCGGAGGTCGTCGTCGTCGATCGTGGCGGTTCCCACATTGGTGCACACCAGGATGGTGTCCATGCCGAGGCGGGACATGAGCTTGAACTTGGCGTCCGCCCGGCGCAGGTTTTCCTGCAGGATGTCTTCGGAGACGCTGTCGAAGTCTCGGAACGGCTGGTAGAGGTCCAGGCCGAGTCCAAGGTCCGCGGCCATCTTCCGCACATCCTCCGGGCTGAGCGGCGAGGTGACGAGGTCTTGTTCGAAGATCTCGATGCCGTCGAAGCCGGCGATGGCACAGGCCTGCATCTTTTCCTTGAGCGTGCCGGAGAGGCAGACCGTGGCGATTCCCGTGCGCATCAGTGCCCCGCTCCGGCGAGAGCCTTGTCGGACTTCGACTCTTCAGCTGTGGACTCTTCGGCGCTCACCAGCTCCAGGAAATGTGCCCGCATCCGTTCCGGATCGGCGTCGCGGCCCGTGAAGATGCGGAAAGCGTCTGCGGCCTGGCCCACGGCCATGCGTCCGCCGTCGAGCACGCGGCAGCCCTTGGCGCGGGCCTCGAGCACCAACTGGGTCTCGATCGGCCGGTAGACGATGTCAGCCACCCAGTGCCTGGGTTCCACAAGGGACATGTCCAGTGGGAGGCCTGGATGAGCGGCCATGCCCACCGGGGTGCAGTGCACCAAACCGTCGGCCAGCGGCATGAGTTGCGGCAGCTCCGCCGTCGGACGCGCCGTGACGGTGCTGCCCGGGAACAGGGCGGCGAGTTCCGCCGCCCGTTCGGCGCAGCGTGCGGGGTCGACGTCCACCAGGTCCAGTGTCCTGACCCCCGCAGACAGGAGTGCATAGGCGACGGCGGAGCCGGCACCGCCGGCTCCGAGCTGGACGACGCGGTCCAGACCGGCGTCGGGAAGGCCGCTGGCCAACGCGGAGCCGAAACCGGAGAAGTCTGTGTTGTGGCCGATGAAACGGCCTTCCTTGATCAGCACGGTGTTCACAGCGGCGAGCCGCCTTGCGTCCTCGGAAACCTCGTCCAGGAACGGCAGCACCAGTTGCTTGCACGGATGCGTGATGTTGAGGCCGTTGTAGCCAAGCCGGGAAGCTGCGGTCAGCAAATCGCCGACGGCGGAGCCGGGCAGGGAGAGCTCCAGCAGGTCGATGGGCCGGTACAGGTAGCGCAGCCCCTGGACGTCGGCCTCCTTCTCATGCATGGGCGGCGTCAGCGAGGGCGATACGCCTTCACCGATAAGGCCCACCAGGAAGGATTCGGCTCGGTTGCTCATGCTCATTGCTCCTTTGACAACTGCACCCGCGGATGGGCTCTCTCTGGATCCTCTTGAGTCATCCAGAGTCTGCTGCTCCGCCGGGCGGTATGAATCAGACTACACAAAATGTTCATATATTGCACTAGTGTTCTTATCGCGAACAAAAGTGCCAGCCGCTAACGCCTTTAGCGCTGCGGCAGGCGGTCGGCAAGCTCGGATGCCGCGCTTTTCAGCAAGGGGACCACCGCCACCAGCTGCTCCACGCTCATCCGGAAAACAGGGACCGCGGTGGCAAGGGATGCGAAGGCAACGCCCTGGGAATTGAGGACAGGGACAGCGACGGCGCGCATGCCCACCTCGTTTTCCTCGTCCATGATCGCGTAGCCCTGGCGCCGGATCTTCTCGATTTCCAGGCGGAAGGCGTCGCGGTCGGTAATGGAGAACTCGGTGAGCGGCTCCAACTCAAGCTCTTCCACCAACTGCTGCCGCTCGTCGTCGTCCGCGAAGGCAACAAGCACCTTGCCCACCGCAGTGGTGTGCAGCATTCCAAGATGCCCCGGATCGCTCGTGACCCGGAACATTTGGGGACCGTCCACCTTGTTGACCGTGAGGTGGTGGTGGCCATCCCTGACCGAAAGGATGGTGGCTTCGCCGGTCCCCTCCGTCACGCGCTGCAGGATGGGCCGCGCGGTGCCGGCGAAGCCGTGGTGGTTTGATACCCGTTGACCGAGCTGGAAGACACGAAGTCCCAGGTGGTAGCGGCGGCCATCGGCCTCGTAGTCAACGAATCCGTCGCGGGTCAGGGATCCGAGCAGCCGGTAAGTAGTGCTGAACGGCAGCTCCGCCTGACGGGCGAGCTCCGAAGCACTGGCCCCCTTCGGCTCATTGCCCAGCAATACGAGGAGGCCGAGGGCCTTGCCGATCATGTCGGTTTTTGTGTCTTCCTTCACATCCATAACTAAAGATTGCCACATCGTGAGAGCTATATCTAGATGGTGAGTAAATATCTTGACAAGTGACTGCGCTCACAGTCATCATTGCTATATCGCACAAGTAGCTCTCACAATGTGGCTACAGTGTGAGGCCGCTGCCGGACCCACATCGACGTTCCAGGTACGCAAATTTCAGCCAGATGCGACATCGCCGTCACACAAAGGAACACCATGAGTCACACGATCCCGTCTACGACGCCGGGCACCGCCACTGCGGGAACGCCGAAGAAGGCCGCCCTCGCCAGCTTCCTCGGCAGCGCCGTCGAATACTACGACTTCTTCATTTTCGGTTCGGCCGCGGCCCTGATTTTCCCGCACGTGTTCTTCCCCAGCGCCGACGCCAACGCAGCCATCATGTCCTTCGCGACATTCGGCTTCGCCTATGTGGCAAGGCCCGTTGGAGCCATTATCCTGGGGCACTTCGGTGACCGTATCGGCCGCCAGCGGGTGCTGATGTTTACCCTGGTGCTCATGGGCGGTGCGACATTCATCATCGGTTGCCTCCCTGATTTCAATTCCATCGGATGGTGGGCTCCGGCGCTGCTGGTCTTCGCACGCCTCTGCCAGGGCCTCTCGGCTGCCGGTGAACAAGCCGGCGCTTCGTCCATGACGCTGGAACACGCTCCGGACAACCGCCGCTCCTTCTTTACTTCCTGGACCCTCACGGGAACCCAGGGCGGCCAGATCCTCGCAGCGTTGGTCTTCATCCCCGTGGTCGCCCTCCCCGACGAGATCAAGTACGGCATCGGCTGGCGCATCCCGTTCTGGCTCAGCGCCGTGGTGGTCCTGGTAGCGTTCTTCATCCGTCGCACCCTGCACGAGCCGCCGGCGTTTGCCGAGGCCAAGAAGAACAACCAGATCGCCAAGCTTCCCGTGGCCGACCTCCTCCGGCTGCACTGGGCCGACGTCCTGCGCGTTATCTGCTGCGCCTTCATCTCGGCCGTGAGCACCGTCTTCGGCACCTTGGCCATTGCCTACGCCAAGGACGTGGCCCACGTCAACAGCACGATCACCCTGTGGCTCGTCGTGGCGGCAAACGTCGTCGCGCTCGGCACCCAGCCGGTCTTCGGCCGGATGGCTGACCGGATCGGCCGCAAACCCGTCTTTATCTACGGTGCCGTAGCCAGCGCCATCATGACGCCCGTGTTCCTCTTGACGCTTGAATCCGGAAACGTGCCGCTCATGTTCCTGGTGTCCGTGGTGTACTTCGCCTTCGGATACGCCGCTGCAAACGCAGTGTGGCCCTCCTTCTACGGCGAAATGTTCAGCACTAAAGTCCGTTTCTCCGGCTTGGCCATCGGCACGCAGATCGGCTTCCTCATGGCAGGCTTCGCCCCAACGATCGTCACCGCAATCGGCGGCACCAAGGCCGGCGGCTGGGTCCAGATCAGCATCTTCACCGGCGTCATCTGCGTCATCGCAGCTGTCTCCGCGATGACCGCCCGTGAATCCTTCAAGACCCCGACGGCGGAGCTCGGCCTGAAGTAGGGCCCAACCCCGATTCCCCCTTGATCCATTGGCCCCACCCACCGGGTGGGGCCAATGGATTTTTTTGCTAACGGAAGTCTTACCCACGGCTAACCCGTACGAAACCACCCTGCAACATTGGCCCGTCACACTGGAATAGCCGGCAAACGCTGGCAGCTCCAGCCAGGGAGGCCACCATGTTGAAGGAAGTATCAACCCACCCCACAAGAATCCGCGCACTTGACCAGTTGCACCGTGGCGACCAGATCGAAGCCCGCCTCTCCGTCGGACCCTCCTACGATGACGTTGTCATCCGCAGGGGCAGCGTCCAGGAAACGGCCCCGGGCATCGGCGTCGTCTGGATCATGGATCAGCTGACGGGCCTTCGCAAGGCCATCAATACCGACGAATGCACAGTCTGGCGAGTGGCCTGACCTGGCCCCGAACCGCTCAGCCGCCAGCCACGGACTGGATGATCAAGACCTCCTGGCCGGCCGCAACTTCAGTATCCAGACCCTTCAGACGCCGGACCTCTTCGCCGTTCACGTAAATATTCACGTAGCGGCGGAGCGAACCGGTTTCATCCCGGAGCCTCCGGGCCAGCACCGGGTAATTACCGGTCACAGCGTCAAGCAAGCTTTCCACGGTCACAGCTCCGTCGGCGGGCGTAGTCAGGTAGGACTGCCCGCCGGCGAGGGGCTGGAGAACGCTAGGCAAAACCACGGTGATGTCGGCCAAGATCCGTCCTAAGCCGGAAGACCGGATGCTACGGCGGCGGATGATTCGGCGGCCACACCTGTGGAAACAACGCCGGAGACAACGGCAGCCCGGACGCACAAAACATCAGGTAGATGCGAGGCAACTTCAACGAAGGACTCGCCTTCATCGGCGCTGGCGTAGACCGCACCGCCGCGTGTTCCGAAGTACACCCCGGTAGGTTCAGCAGTGTCCACCGCGGCTGCGTCACGGAGCACGGCGTTGTATTCGTGGTCCGGGAGGCCCACATCCAAGCGCTTCCACGACTCACCGGCGTCGTCCGTGCGGTGCACTGCAAGCCGGCCGTCCGGCGGAATCCGCTCACTATCGGCCTTGATCGGGATCACCCAGGCCGTCCCTTCGCGGCGCGGGTGGGTGAGCATCACGAAGCCGAAATCTGCCGGGAGACCGTCCGCGATGGAGATCCAGTTCTCACCGTTGTCATCCGTGCGGTACACGCCGTGGTGGTTCTGCGCATACAAGCGGCCTTCGACGGCGGCATCCGCGGCGATCTTATGCACGCACTGGCCGAATTCCGGGTTGGGATCAGGCATGAAGTAGGCCGAAATCCCCTTGTTGCGGGCCTCCCAGGAGGCTCCGCCGTCGAGAGATCGGTAGACGCCTCCGGTGCTCATGGCGACGTGGACGTTCTCCCCGGAAGGGTTGACCACAATCGAGTGGGCGGCAGCGCCACCATAACCCGCTCCCCATTCGCTGCGGTGCGGGTGGTCCCACAGGCCGCGGTTCAGCTCGAAGTGCTCGCCGCCGTCGGTCGATTTCCAGACGGAGATCGGTTCGCAACCGGCCCAGACGACCCCGGGCCGGGCGGCGGAGTCCGGGTAGATTTGCCAGATCCGTTCCAGTGCGGCCTCAGTGCCCTCCGGGAATTTGATGGCGCCTTGTTCGGGCTCGGTCCATGTGGCGCCCAGGTCATCCGAGTGGGCCACGGTGGGACCCCAGTGTTCGGAGCGCACGCCCACCATGATCCGGGGGTTGTCCCCGCGCGTATCGATCCCGATGCTGGGGATCTCGCTCATGAGGAAGTGCGGACCGGAGAGGGACCATTCCTTGCGGTCTGTGCTGCGTGCCAGCCACAGTCCTTTTTTGGTCCCGATCGCCAAGACATAACTCTCTGCGGTAGCCATGATCCCCATGCAACCATCCCGGCGCGGGAGCCGCAACGGTTTTATGAACCGGTCTAGGAAACCGTCTCAGTCCACGAACTCGGACTGCGTCTCAATGAAGTCCCAGTCGGCGTCGCTCAACCCGCCAGCCAGCTCCTCAAGGCGCGGGCCGCCGACATCCGCAATGCGTTGCAGAACTTCCAGCGGAAGCTCCGTGGCACGCAGGTTTTCCCGCAGCCATTCCTTGCTCTTGAGGTCTATGTCCAGCCACCACATGAAGATCTCCACGTGGACCACCCCTTCCTGTGCAAGTTAACGCTAGGCCTGCGCATGGTGCTCTACAAGGGGCCGGGGACCCTGATCAAACGCCGGATTTCGCCCTGAATTCGCGGCCGGAAAAAGTAAAGTGAAAGTAGTTATTCAGACTGGTAGCGGAGTGCAGTTGGGGCACGTAAGCTAATTGACAGCAGGAACCCAAAGACCTGCTCCAAAGTCCGCTCCGGAGTGCGTATCCCCCAATAACGCACTCCGGAGCTCTTTGCTTAAGGCAGGACGCGCAAAATCCCTGGCGACAACGCGAAAAATGCCGGGGCCCGGGTTTTTGGCGGGCTGGCCCGTT
>NZ_JBIYDB010000045.1:0-32065 GCF_044908325.1 Arthrobacter sp. GAS37 | reverse complement strand
GCCCGGATTCGAACCCGCCGTTGGTGACGCCGGGAACGGGCGCCGTGGGCGTGACCGGGGCCGACGCGGCGGACGGCGCAGACGTCCCCACGGCGTTCGTGGCCGTCACGGTGAACGTGTAGGCCGTGCCGTTGCTCAGCCCGGTGACGGTCGCCGTCGTCGAGGGCGGATTCCCGGAGACCGTCACCGGAGCCAAAGCCGTGCCACCGGACGAAGGCGTCACGGCGTAGGAGGTGATCGGGGAACCGCCGTTGGCCGGAGCCGTCCACGACACGGACGCCGAGGCGTTGCCCGCCGTCGCGCTCACGCCTGTGGGAGTCCCCGGAACTGTTGGGGCCGTCGGGGTGACCGGAGACGACGCGGCAGACGGCGCGGACGTCCCGACGGCGTTCGAGGCCGTGACGGTGAACGTGTACGCCGTGCCGTTGCTCAGCCCGGTGACGGTCGCCGTCGTCGCAGGCGGATTACCGGACACCGTCACCGGAGCCAAAGCCGTGCCACCGGACGAAGGCGTCACCGCATAGGAGGTGATCGGGGAACCGCCGTTGGCCGGAGCCGTCCACGACACGGACGCCGACGCGTTCCCCGCCGTCGCTGTCACCCCTGTGGGAGCCGCAGGCGCGGTCGCGGCGGCAGCTACAGTTACCGCGTGCGTGACGGTCCCTGTGAGGCCGGAGTTATCGGTCACCGTCAGCTTCACTTGGTACGTTCCCGCCGCGGCGTAGGTGTGCGAAGGCTTCACGCCGGTGCCCGCCGGGGAGCCGTCGCCGAAGTCCCAGCTGTAAGAGGCCACAGTCCCGTTCGGATCGGTCGACGTCGAACCGTCAAACGTGGCTGTGAGACCCGCCGTCGAGGATGTGAAGGCGGCTACAGGGGGCTGGTTGGGCACATTGCCCAGGGCCTGGGCGACCGTTTGAACGGACGTGGTTCCGTTGGCCGTTCTCGCAGCCAGCCACGTGACAAAAGTCTTGAAGAGATTGGGATCGATGGTCAAAGTGGGATCTGTCCCGACGGCGATGTGGTGGAAGGTCAGCTGGACCCAGCCCCCTCCCGGTTCCGCGTTGGTAACCAGGTCCTCCAGGTTCTGCAGCGTCCACGTGCTGTCGACTTCATCCGGTGCCGCGGTGTTGTATGGATTGGCCGGCGGAAGGGTTTCCGCGAAGGGGCAGCCAGAGCAGCTCGCGGGCGAACGGATGTCACCCAAATTGCGAGCACTGGCAAAACCGCAATTCTTCACGATTTGCTCGACGGAAGAGTTTTCGGCGGCGAAGGGATAGGCGAAATCGGTGGCGTTGAACCCCCAGCTGGCAAGCGTTGTACGCCCGCCGCAAACCTCGTTAGTTGCGGCCGACGTGGACAACGTGGTGAGGTCCGGGTGGGTGATGGTGTGGCCACCGATCTCGTTGCCGTCCGCAGCGATGCTGTTCAGGTTGGCTCGGGTGAGCCATGACGGATTATCGATCCAGCTGGTCGTAATGAAGAAGGTGCCGTGCAATCCGAGTGACTTCAGTAACTGTTCGGCCGGGAGCTGATCGGCATTGCCGTCGTCGAAGGTCAGGCTGATGATTGTTTTCGGCACTGCCGCCCGCGCAGGGGGCCCTAAGTAGACAGCGGAGTAGCCAAGCAAAAACAGCACGGACGCGGCCGTGGCCCAGCGGAACCACGTGCGCCGCCGGAACAGTATGGTCAGGAGCCGCATCGGCTTCCCCTTTTTCTGAACAGACCGGGTCAGAATCCCCAGGTCCGGAGCCTATTGGCTATGCACCGCACGGGTTAAGAGTGGGTGGTACCCGTTTTGGAACCGGGCTCCCGCTCTCTCCACTCAGGCTCCGATACACGTACCCGGCCGGAAGACTGTCGACTCAAGCGAAAGGGGAGTACCTTCCGTCAGAGACGAGCTCAATTGTCCCGTCGAGCCCGCTCACCACAGGCCCATGACCCGGCAGGATCATCTCAGCGCCCAATTGCCTAAGCACCTCAACGCTGGCCAAGATCTCCGACGGGCGGTGATGGAAGACAGCGGGCAACAGCTGCGGACCGCAGACCGGACTGACGGCGTGGCCAGTGACGAGTGCATCCCCGGTCACGACTGCCTTGGCTGAAGGGACGAAGAAGGACACATGGCCGCTGGTATGGCCGCGGGTGGCAATGATCCGGGGAGATCCCGGGAGAGCGTCCAGAATGTCCTGGGTCATCGCAACGACACCCGGGACCGCGACGTCGGACAAGCCCCCGGATCGGATGGCGTGTACGGCCCACGCGCCGACCCTGGGGCGGAGGATCCGCAAACCAAGATCCATGACGGTGACTTGCTCGAGGACCTCCCGGCGGATGTTTGGCAACTCCGCATGGGACGCAAATACCGGAATGCCCATTGCGGATATTCTCGCGGCATTGCCGATGTGATCGGAGTGACCATGCGTCAGGAGAACTCCGGCAGCATTTTCCGTGGCCAGTCCAAGGAAATTCATGCTCGATTGGAGCAATGGCCAGTTCCCGGGATAGCCCGTGTCAATGAGGGTGAATTCCTTGCCCCGCTTGAGGATGGTCCAGTTGACGGCCGGGCCTTGGATGAAAAAGACGTCCTCGGCAACTTCCTTCACGTTGTCCTCGGCTGACCAGTTCTTCGACATGCTTCCTTCTGTTCCTTCGCGCCAGGGATGCGCCTCGTACGATCCTCGTACCCGCCTCGGCGCGCCGGACCATCCTATCCTCGGTGAGGGCGTCGGTTCCGCGGCATTGGTGATACCCGGGAGGGGTATTCTGCTGCCCTTCCCACAGTGCCCGGGGCCCGATTTCACTTGAGGCAAAACCTTTGCTAAAGTCATAACCGCTTCATTCCTTCGTAGCTCAATTGGCAGAGCATTCGACTGTTAATCGAAGGGTTACTGGTTCAAGTCCAGTCGGAGGAGCGCAAAGGTCCCGCACCGATTTTATTGGTGCGGGACCTGTTTTTTTGCCTCGGTTTGTCTGATTTGCGGGTTATTAGGACAAAACGTGTGTAAATCCCGGGCGCGTCATGTTCGTCCCGGGATCGTCTTCGCTCGGATGTCGGATTCTGCTCAATCATTCGAATGGATAAATTCCGGGCCCGCGGAATCACGGGACCGGCAACTTCGGCGAAGAGAATGATCCAGCAGAATCCGGCGGTGTCCATGGATCGTCGAACTAGCTTCGCTTACCGGAAGCCATTGCAAGGCGACAACGGCGACCAGGCAGCACCACGAACCGACGTAGATCCCGTCGACCTGGATCTGGTCGTGGACCTCCCCGGCACCGGGATCCGCGGGGCAACGTTCCAGCACTAGGCCATGCGGCGGCGGAATGACCGGGCGGCGCCGAACGAGGTGAGCGAAGACTGATTGGAGGTGCCCATCAGCCAGCCAAGGAACGCCTCGAGCTCTGAGCGTCGGCCGACGTCCCGGCGTTCACCGGAGTGGCTGGCCCCGCAGACCAGACATTCCAGAGATATGCAAGCACCCCGGCCACCCTGGGCTTCCAAAGCTTAGCTATCCCGGAATTCACCCGCCAACACTGGGAAGCAAGCCCCTCCCATACGCACGTTTTGTCCTATAACCCCTGGTTTGCGCAATCATTTCGAATGCGCAGAATCCCATCGCCAAGTCGTCAAACGAAGTCCATTTCCACTTGCAGGAATCTCGCCGCTTCGGCCACGGCGGACTGGAAGGCGTCGTCCTCGGTGGGCGGCGTCCTCGGCTCCCGCGGGTGCCATTCGTGGGCGGCGGAGTGGACGCGGGTGAATCCGCCGCCGGGGGGTGCGTAGAAGATTCCGAAGCGTTGGACAGGCCATTCGGGAGAAGTCTCCGGAGCCACGAGCAGGGCCGCGCCATTTGTCGGATTGAACCATTGCGCAATCGGGCGGCGGCGGTCCTCAGTGAAGAGCCCGGCCGCATAAAGGGCCGCGGATTGCGGGCTTGTCACGGTGCACAGACGATCCCACCACAGCGGCAGGATGCCATCATCCCTGCGCTGCCATGGGGTTGGAATAGGCTGTAGTTCCTGCCAACGGGGCACATCTCAACTTTATCGCCGGGCCATGACCGGCAACAGGCCTCGAAGCAACGGAAGGCCTGCTTAGTCCCGTTTCCATGGCCCGGGATTGATCCGGTAAAGGATTGCGGAACCGACGACGGCGCCCAGCAGGGCTCCGAGCACGGGGTTTCCGGCCCCGCGGCCCAGCAAGAAGCCGACGACGGCGCCAAGCATCGCTCCGAGGAAGAGGCCCCTGCCGTTGCGGTGCGGTTTGCGCGTCATGGCTTGAGCCTACTTCTCCCTGCGGACGGCCGGGCGACGCGCATCAGTGGACGGGCGCATCAGTGGATGGACGGGACGGACCGCGGCCGCACGACGAGCCAGAGGGCCGACACGGCGCCTGCGAGACACACTGCCTGGACGGCCCCCATGGGAACGGCAGAGCTGACGCCCAGCCAGCCAACCACGGGCGGGATGATGCCGGCCATCAGGAAGTTCGAGGCACCCAGCAAGGAAGCCGCGGTTCCGGCCTGCGCGCCGTGGTTGGCCAGGGCAATCACCTGGACGCAGGGGAACATGAACCCGGTGGCAAGGATGTAGAACCACAGCGGGACCATGACGCCCCATAGGCCGAAGCCGAGCAGATCGAACACCACAATCAAAAGGGCCATCAGCAACATCCAGGCCGTGGCGAACGCCATGATCCATTGGGGTGCCACTCGCCTGATGACCCTGGAGCTGATTTGGACGCCGGCGACGATGCCCAGGGAGTTGACGCCGAACAGCAGGCCGTATTCCTGCGGGGAGAAGTTGTAGACCTGTTGGAACAGGAAAGTGGACGCGGAAAGGTAAGCAAACAGTCCGCCGAAGTTGAACCCGCCGACCAGCAGCATCCCGACAAAAATCCGGTCGGCGAACACGGCCTTGTAGCGTTGGCCCGCGGTCGACGTCGTCTGCCTGCGGAGCTCGGCGGGATACGTTTCCCGGATAAGGAAAACCGCAGCAATGAACACGAGGATTCCGTAGCTTGCCAGGAAGTAGAAGATCCCGGGCCATGGCATCACCAACAGCAGTTGTGAACCGATGATCGGAGCCAGAATGGGCGCCAGGCCATTCACCAGCGACATGCGGGAGAACATCCGCACCATGGCGTAACCGGCGAAGAGGTCCCGGACCATCGCCATGGCCACCACGCCACCGCCGGCTGCACCGACGCCCATGAGGACGCGGAACAGGGCAAGTGTGCTGATGTCCGTGGAAAGTGCTGCGCCGAGGGAGGAACCGATATGCAGGGCCGTTGCCAGGATCAAGGGCATGCGGCGCCCGAACTTGTCGCTGAACGGACCCACCACCAATTGGCCAATGGCGAAGCCCACTGTCGTGCCGGTCAGTGTGAGTTGGATCGCAGCCGCTGACACGTCGAAATGATGCTCCAGCGCGGGAAACGCCGGCAGATAGAGATCCACGGTAAATGGACCCAAGGCGGTCAATGCGCCAAGTAGCAGGATATAGAGGAGTTTTTCGCGTCGACTGAGGGAATCGCCCGGTACAGGGGGAGTGTTCACGGTTATCAATCCTATGTGCGACAGATCATATTTATCAGCGATGGCTGGGGCGCGCCGCAGGACCGTCCCGGAAGTTGAGGCTGAAGCTGAATGGTAGTTTTGTGGACAGGTGTGCGCGGGCGGTTGTATTCGTCTCCGTGCCGGAGCCGGGTAGGAGCAAGATGGAAGCAGTGAGGCGGAACCTATGAGTGGACGTCACAGCGGCCGGGTTGGCCAAGGCCCGGGCATTTCGGCGTTGCCGAGCACCCTGAAACTTGCAGCCCGGCTCGCGCCGCGGCAGCTCAACGACGAAATCAGCCTTGCCAAGCTTGAACTTAAGGGCAAAGGCAAACAGTTGGGCATTGCCGGCGCTTTCGTTGGCGTTGCGCTGATCTTTTTCTCTTTGCTCGTCATCGCCCTGGTTGTGGCTGCCATCTTGGGCCTGGCCACGGTCATGCCCCCGTGGTTGGCTGCGCTTGTGGTTGCGGCGGCGTTCCTTTTGATCATTCTTATCGGAGCCCTCATCGCCTTCCGTGCGTTCAAGGGGGCCATGCCGCTTGTGCCTGAGAAAACCATCCGCGGCATCAAGCACGATCTCGGCATAGTCAAGGAGGGCACTTTCTTCGACGCCAGTATCCTCGATCCCTCGTCGGAAGCCTACAAGGCAGCGGAGGCAGCGAAAGCCGCCGCAGCTGAGAAAGCCAAGGCCGAAAAGGCCGCCAAGGCAGAAGCACACAAAGCCGAGCAACCCCCCGCCCCAAGCGAAGCTGAGCTGCTCCGCCGTCTGGAGCAGCGCCGCGAGCACCTCGCCGACGTTCGCGATCAGCTCGGCGTCGAGCTCGACGTCAAGACCCAGGGAAAGGTCCTCCGCGACGCTGCCGGGCAAAAGCTCGACGACGGACGCCGGTTCGCTGCCGACAAACTCGCAGATTTCAGTGAGAAGGTTCCGGCCGAGTTGCCGGAGCGGCTCGCTGCACGCTGGAAAGAGCTATTTCTCTTCGCCGCTTCCGCCACGGTGGCCGCAGTAGGACTGCGGAAGCTGTTCAAGAAGTAATCGGGACGGCAAACGGCAGCGTCAGCTGCGGACTACGGAAAGGGGGACAGGTGAAGTTCATCGGTGCAGGCGCACGCCCGGGCCAGCCACAGATCGACCATGATCTCATCTTCACGGTCCCCAATTTCCTGACTGTTTTGCGCTTCATGGGCGTCCCGCTGTTCGTGTGGCTGGTGCTGTGGCAAAGGGAATATGGTTTCGCCGTGTTGGTTCTCGCCATCATGGGCGGCACTGACTGGGTGGATGGCTACGTCGCGCGGCGTTTCAACCAAACCTCCAAACTGGGCCGCATCCTCGATCCCGTGGCGGATCGCCTGGCGCTCATCACCGTCGCTGTCACGCTCGTCATCGCCGGGGTGGTGGATTGGTGGTACCTGGCCGCCCTGGTGGTGCCCGACGCCGTCCTTGCCACAGCCTCATTGTTCTATTTCCATAGCCACCCCGACCTCCCCGTGAGCCGGATCGGCAAGATCCGGACGGCGTTCCTCCTCCTGGGCACGCCTCTTCTGGTCCTGTCCAAGCTCGCGGTTCCCTTCACCAGCGTCTACTTCGTGATCGCTTGGGTCTGCCTGGGCTTGGGTCTGCTAGGGCACTGGGTAGCGGCCTACAACTATTTCTGGGCAATCCTCCGCAAGGGCAAAGAACTCAAAGCCAACGACGGCGGTCGCAGCTGATGGTCTGGTTCGCAGTCCTTCTTGCGGTGCTTGGCGCCTTCTGCCTTGCCATTGGCGCCCAGCGCCAGGGCAGCGCGGTCAAAGCGGATACCGGTGGCCTCGCCCTGAGTTCCCACGGTTTCCTGAGGCTTCTCCGAAATCCGCGGTGGATGCTCGGCCTGCTGTTGCTTGCCTTGGGCATGGGCATGAACGCCATTGCCCTGGTGTCAGCACCCTTGACGGTGGTGCAGCCCATCGGAGCCATCGCCTTGGTCATCACCACGGTGGTCAACGCCAAGGACCAGGGACTCAGTATCAACCGCGGGACGGTGGTGGCGATCTCTGCATGCGTGACCGGCTCGGCGATGTTCGTCCTGCTGGCCGTCAACGCCACCCAGGAGAACCACCACGTCAGCGGCGAGGACGAAATAACCATCGTTCTCCTGCTAACTCTCGCCGTCGGGCTTTTTGGAACGTTGGCTGTCATGTTCCGGCACCGCATGAGCGCTTTTGTCTACATCCTGGGCGCCGGAGTGTTGTTCGGGTTCGTCGCGGTCCTGACGCGCATCATCGGCCGGCACCTGCTGGACCCCAACGGGCACTTTCTGCTCAATGTGCAGTGGTATACCGTGGTCGCCATTGCCGCTGCCGGCGGGCTCGGTTCCTGGTTCGTGCAGAGCGCCTATTCGGGCGGGCCGCCGGATCTGGTGATCGCAGGGTTGACTGTGATCGACCCCATTGTCGGAATTGCCATCGGGATCGCAATATTGGGTGAGCTTCGTCCCGATGTCCACGCCGTGCTGGCAATCGCCATGGCTGTGGCCGCTTCCCTTGCTATCGTTGGGGTTATTGCCCTGAGCCGGCACCATCCTGAGGTCACCAAGCGAAAGCGTGACGCGAAGGCGGCTGCAAGCCGGAAGGCCTAGGGCAAAGTTCGACAACCGTGCCCCGCACACCCGCGGCAGGCAACCGGCGAAGACACCGCAGGGCCAGGCGTTTTGCGATGTTCGCACCGTGACCATCAGGAGTTCTCCACGTGACCGTTCCCGAAACCAACAAACCCCTCACCATCCTGATTGCGGCGGAAACCTACCGCCCGCAGGTCAACGGTGCTGCTCAGTTCGGGTACCGGCTTGCCAAAGGCATGAAGGCGCGCGGACACAATGTCCATGTGCTGGCCTGCCGGGCGGACAACGGCAAGAGCTTCACCGAATTCGGGGATGAAGGCACGGTACACCGCCTGAAGTCCCACGGAGTCTTCACGCACGAGTACTTCCGCATCTGCTACCCCTGGGAAATCAAGAACGACATTCGGCTGCTCTTCGACAAGGTCCAGCCCGACGTCGTTCATATCCAGAGCCACTACTCGATCGGCGAACACGTTCTCTACGAGGCGAAGAAGCGGGGCATCCGGATCATCGCCACCAACCACTTCATGCCCGAAAACCTGAACCCGTTCTTGCCGTTCCCGCAGTGGTTCAAGGACATCATCGGGCGGGTCTCGTGGAAAGACATGGGCAAGGTCATGGGCCAGGCCGATGTCGTCACTACTCCCACGCCGCTGGCCGCGAAGGCCATGCACCAGCACGCTTTCCTCCGCAAGGTCCTGCCTCTGTCCAACGGTATTGACGCGGCGGCTTATGAACTGGCGCCGGGGGAAGAGATCGAGCCGCATGCCAACCCCACCGTTCTCTTTGTCGGCCGCCTTGCCGAAGAAAAGCATGTGGACGTCCTGATCGACGCAGTCTCCAAGACACCCGCCGAACTCAATGTGCATCTTGAAATCGTCGGCGGCGGCGAGGTCCGCGCCGCGCTGGCGGCCCAAGCCAAGCGGCTGGGCTTGGGGGAGCGGGTCAAGTTCCTGGGCCTGGCGAGCGATGAGGACCTGAGGAAGGCGTACATTCGCGCTGACCTGTTCTGCATGCCCGGAACCGCCGAACTGCAGTCCCTCGTGACGCTCGAGGCGATGTCGGCGTCGACGCCGGTTCTTCTCGCCAATGCTATGGCCCTGCCGCATCTGGTGCGCGAAGGCGAAAACGGGCATCTGTTCACGCCGGGGGACAGCAACGAGTTGGCAGCCCGGATCACCGAGCTCTTCCGCCTGCCGGCCGGCGAACTCGAAGCCATGGGCAAGGCGAGCCGCGCCATGGTGGAGCCGCACAGCATCCAAGGCACATTGCAGACGTTCGAAGACCTCTACCGCGGGGCGAGCTATGAAGACAAGGTCATCTAGTCGCGTGGACCCGGCGTAGGCCGCCGCTTGGCATCGGGAGCCGAAATGTTTTGCTAGAGTGTTTTGGCCGGGGACGCTGACAAAGCGGCCCCCGCCGACTCGGGGCTATAGCTCAGCTGGTTAGAGCGCGGGACTCATAATCCTAAGGTCCTCGGTTCAAGTCCGAGTAGCCCTACCCGAAATGTGCCCCTGAGCTGCGGAAACGTAGATCAGGGGCTCTTTCATTTTGACGTTCTGAGGTAGCCATCCACCGGAAACCCGCCGGGAACGAATCGAGCTAGTTGCCGAACGCCTCCAACAGCGTTCCAACCGTCTTTCTGAAGGTGTGCGGGGTACCCATTGGAAACCAAGATCGTCACCTCGCGGAACGCCACTCCCTGTGGAAGTTGTTCGGATCGCGTAGCGAACCAACGGCCGAGGGGAACACGACGTCCCACGGATTGGCCTCCAGTTGCCCGATTTGCTGTCTCAGGAGCATCTCCACGGCGAAGGTCGGCAGGAAGTACCTTTGACGTGAATTGGCGCTCTTAGGGTGGTCCTGGATGGTCAGGCCCTGCTTGGGCATGTAGACAATCGTTCCGTTCACCGTGACGGTTGGCTTCTCGGATTTTAGATCGACGTCCTTCCACCGTATGGCCAGGGCCTCACTGATGCGTGCGCCGGTGGCGAGCATGATGTCTATGACGTCGAGGATGTCCACAGTCGGGTATCGGCCGGCCTGCTTCTTCTCGGCCTCCCACTGCCTGAGACCCGCACGTAATGCCCCGACCTCTGTCACGGTTAGCGCCCGGACCTCCTTGTGATTTGTCGGGATCGTCGCCACGTCCCGCAAGGGGTTCCCATCCAGGGCGCCGTGGCGCGCTGCGAGGCCTCTGTGCAGCGTGACGGTAGCGCCGGTGTCCCTTCGGAGCGCTACAAGGGAGCCGTCGCGCCTACCGGCTTGTACGACGTCGAGCAGGGTGCCGTTGCGGATGAAATCGCCGTTGCTGTCGGCAACGGTGCGGTCGTTGCGCCGTACGATGACTGTGTCACCGCGCCCGGCACGCAGACCATCGCCGAGGAGGGCCGTCTGTTCGGCGTCCACAAGACCTTCGATCATGCGGTCTGCCTGGGCGCGTTCGTTGAGCATGCCGACCGTGTCGTTATCCGCGGCGATGAGGATGGACGACCTGCCGGCTTGGATGTCGGATTGCCAATTCAGGTAGGCCTGATCGACCATGTCCAGATAGGAGCCGTGCCGGATCCGCTGATGCTGTTCGTAGTCGGTGATGGCCCCGAAGTCCCCGGCACGCAGCTTCAGCGAGGCCTCCCGCTCCCAGGCGTGTTCGAACCGCCAGATGGTGCTCAATCTTGTGGTTTTGCCTTGCCGGTCCAGCCAGCCGAGGACGCCGCCGGCGTCGATGGCGTCTCGGTGGTCGAGCTCGTACTTGAACGACAGCTACTTCGGGTCACAGCTACTTCGGGTCAATCACTGGCAAGGCCTGCTTCTCAGAATCGTGCGTCGCTGCTTGTTCGCACGCATTCTACGGGCGATGCGGCGGAACGCGGTGCAGACGGTGGACATTGTGAAACCTTAGCCGGCCGCCCCGGGGAGTTGGGAAGGGTCACACATCGGTGCGCTGGGAGCGGGCCGGTCCAGGAAGCGGAGCGAGTCCATGAAGGCTTTTTGTCCGGCATCAAGGAAGGCATCAGGGGATGAGCCTGATATGGCGAGGGCCTGGATGATGGTTGAGCCGTGCATGACGGTAAGGATTTGAGCGGTCAGTCTTCGGCCATCAGTGTCGGTGTAGGTGAACTTGCCGCGGATCGCAGGAAACGACTGCAACGTTGTCGGATCACGGGTTTCAACCACCGGCGGGGCGGAGGTGGATTTTCCGGAATTGCTCACGGTTGAATCCATGAAGCCCTGCAGGATCTCGGTCGTGTGTGCAGGGTTCATACACGGCAATGGGACAGCTATAACGGATTGTCCGTGGTATTCGGCGCTGAATACGTCCGCGGTTACTGTCGTATCGGATGTTAGTGGAATTGCGACCTTGCTGTGGGTGGGCGGGCTGAGTAATTTCACTGCGAAGCCGTGGGTCGGGTCGGTGTAGTCGGTCAGACGCAAGGTTGGCGTTGGCTGGGCGGTCGTGGTGGGCGCTGGAGCGGGCGGCGTTGCCGAGGCCACTGCCTGATGTTGGCCCTCGTTAGGCACCTGGGGAAACAGCGCCCAAGCCCCGACGCCGCAGAGGACGACCAGTGCAGCGATGCCAATGAACAAGGTATTTCTTCTGCGGCCTGACTGACGTTGGCTCTTCTTGCCATCTGCCTCCGTCGACAATGGCAGCGCGGCGCCTTGGACCGTCTCGTCTGGCTGGGCCGGCGCGCGATCGTCGGTATCCCTATTCATCTAGTCCCCCTGTTTTCGGTTGGCGTCGGTGTTGACGGCGGGTTCTGTGGAGTCGGCCGTGCCTCGAGCGCCGTCTATGCGCCGACCCCTGTTGCCGGCGCCGAGGGGATGGCCTTGCCCACCCCGTCTACGACGGTGTTGATGTAGCCGCTCAACTCTTTGATTTCAGCGTCGGTCGGCAGCGCTGCCGGGATTTTCCTACTGCCGGTGACGAACAGGGTTCCGCTCATGGCCACCATCCTCAGCGTGTAGTGCGGCCCCGTTTGATCGGTGATGGTCTGGACGTTGGCGGTTGATTTCTGTCCGTGCAGGTCTGCAAGAACCGGGGAAAGCTCGTAGCGGGCGGTCTGGCCATCGAATGTCAGGGTTGATGGTGAGCAGCGGGTCCGGGTCCTTTCGAGACTGTATATGCCCTGCCAGAACAGCCCGGAGTCATCGGAGGACGCGGTAATTGTTGACGTGCTCCCGAGAGGGCCGATGAGGGCCGCGGCGGCGGGTATCCGGTCATCGGAGAGGCTCCCGTCCTGCAGAAGGCTCAGACATTCAGCGGGGTCAGTTCTCAGCAAGGATGAACTCATTGACTGGGTGCCTTGGATCTTTTTGAGCTGGGCGTCGTCCAGTACCGAGGCGGCGGGGCCGTCTATGGAGCGGACGTTTGCAACCATTGCACGCAGTTGAGCCACTGAATAGACCTGAGCAGGAGCCGCGCTCGATGTGGGGCCGGGGCTGATCGCCCACGGGTCTGTCGGTGCCGCACTGGGTACTGAAGCGCTCACGCATCCGGAAATCGGCAGGATCATCACGCCGGCGAGCAGCGAAATGAGAACGCGCGGAAACCTCAATGCAACCAACCCCCAAATAGATCGCCAAGGTGAACACGAGCCGACCATGCACGGCATTGCGGTACCCACCAAGCGTCATGCCTGCAGGCATGACGCTTGGACAAGATTAGCTTCTACGCGCTTTCCTTGAAAGCAATTGTGGGCGCGGGGTCTCGGCCGTGTCCGCTCAGACCCAGTATCGAGAGGCCTCAGCAACGCACCGCACATCGGAATGTCAGCGGCATGCTTGCCATGGCGTCGCCTCTGCGCGCCGCGCTGACGGGCTGCAACGAACTCGTGGTGCCTAAGCGGATCTGATTCCCTCGGCGTGGCACTATGTTGTGGACGCGCCGACCGGGCGCGGCCTGGTGGTTCAGCACTGGGCTTCCGGCCGCCCAGGCTGCAGATGCCCGGGCAGCTGCACAGGGCGGCCGCCCAGGCTGCAGATGCCCGGGCAGCTGCACAGGCGTCCACCGATGCTGCCGCCAAAAAGAAAAAGGAAGACTCAGACGCTTTCTGGGCGAAGGTCCAGACCGACAACACCAAGCTTTACGACAAGCAGCGCAGTGATGGCGCGGCCTTCAACTCTTCCCAAGCCGCCGACCACGCGGCGGAACAGGCCGGAACCTCAGAGTCGATCCGGACCCAGATGGAAGCCCAGGGCTCGACCCGGTTCTCCGGACCGTACTACTACCAGTACGCTCCCAAATCCGAGTACACCTGCGGGTATCTGAAATGCACGGTCGTCCGTGTCACAACCATGGCAGCGGCAGGATGCCCGGGTTGGCTGTACGTGGCTCCCAGCATCGAGCACGGCTCCTCATAGCTGGGCGTGGCCAACAGCATCACCGCGCCCCTGGCCCAGGGCAAGGACGCAATCGTGAAACTCGATGACACCACGGGCCAGGGTGACGGCATGCGCCTGGCCGACATCCACTGCCTCTAGGGCGTGTTGCTAAACCCGGTATCGTCGCGGTGGCTCCGTGCGGCCTGGATCCACGGTCGACCACGTTGCGCTTCCTCGGTGGCGGTTGTCGAATCCAGGTCTCACAGGAGCACGACAAGCTCCCTATGTACAATCCTGTGGGTGCGTGTACAACCGAAACCCACCGCCGTCACGGATGATGTGCCGAGCTGGCGACTCACCACGAAACGGGCGAAAGCGGAGACCGTGGCCATCTTCGCGGGCTTCGCCCTCTACGCGGCCTTCGGGCTTAAGCTGCTTCTCTTCTCTCGTGTACCGGGTTCGGAGAGTTCGATCAATCTCATCCCGTTCGCAAGTATCGCGGAATACGCGTTCAGCCACTCTCCCGGGACCGAGAGAGTGGCGTTCGCCAACGTCGTCGGGAACATCCTGATCTTCATCCCGCTCGGAGTCTACGCATCGTGGCTCCGACATCGGGCGGCCGCATGGCTGACCATGTTCACGGTCGCCTCGGTCAGCGTGGTCGTGGAGATCATCCAGGGTGTGTTCGCGGTTGGAGCATCTGACATCGACGACGTGATCCTGAACTGCGTCGGAGGACTCATCGGAATGCTAGCACTCTGGCTGCTCTCCGCGATCCTGCACGAGCGATCCCGAGTACGGACCGCGATGGCCGTGTTGTCACTGCTTTCAATGCCCGTCTGGTGCTACTTCTTGTTCATCATCCGACTACGGATGTGAGCACAACCCACAGTTCCCCCACAGCAGAGCGGCGCTAGGCCGTGTTGAGGCACTCGTACTCCCGGCAGTTGCTAGGTCCGTCAAGCCGGCTCCCGAGGGGCTAAAGCACGGTGACGCCGTGGACCACCTCCCGACACGGCGCGGCTCAACCTCCTTAAGGATGGCGAGTGTTTCATGGCGGATCGGAAAAATTTCGAGAAACGATCGCTGGACCGTGACTTTTCCGGGTGGTGCGTCGATTACCGGTGTGTGGGCCGCGGGGGCGGCCATGTTGTCCGGAACGTCGACAGACCGAACCCATGGAGGGTCTCATGTCCTTTTTCACCGCTCTCACGGGCAGCAAAATGGCTGCCGGAGTTTTGGACATGCAATCATGAACGCGGTCAGGATCGGGCCCGTCA
The DNA here is from genome assembly GCF_044908325.1 of Arthrobacter sp. GAS37. Classification (NCBI taxonomy): domain Bacteria; kingdom Bacillati; phylum Actinomycetota; class Actinomycetes; order Micrococcales; family Micrococcaceae; genus Arthrobacter; species Arthrobacter sp. GAS37. The sequence continues at coordinate 17,308 of NZ_JBIYDB010000045.1, read as the reverse complement.
CCACCAAGGACACGAGCGAGGTAGTCCCCGCCGCCGTAGTCCTTGGCGATTATCCCGTGAACGACGGATATGGCTGGATGGATCTGATCAGGGAACACGGATGGGCCGCCATCCCCAACTGGGGGGCCGATGGGTGGAACCTGGGACAGTGGCCATTTGTCATCGTTGCAGCCACCCGCACCGCAGACGGTGCCGGCAAACTGTTCGGGGTCGCCAGCTACCGCGACGGCGACGTGACCTGCACGTACTACAGGACTGAAGCCAGACAATGGGATGAGATTACCAAGCACGCTCACTACTGGTGGAAGCACGGCCAGGCACACGCCCCGGCTGACCTTCCCGAGGACGCCGCCCAGCTCCTGAGCCGGTACCGCCAGCCCTGCACCGGCCTTTTCAGCTAACCCGCCTCAATGCCGTTGCACTCCAGACTAACCAATATGTGATTGGTACGACGTCCCTCGCGCCAGTCGATCGCAATCCGAGCGATTTGTCAGGGCCATCTCAGTGTTGCCAGCATTCCGATAGAGGCCGTCGTGTCCATCCTTGGCGCGGCTGTCAAGGGTGGGCCGCAGGCCCATCACGCAGTGACGCGAACGCGCCCTTGACCGAGCGTCGGGGATGGCGAACATATGAGGCCGGGATGCGATCCCAGCCTCACGAAGGCCGCGTACACAGCGATGCCTTCGGTGATGCGGGTGGCCGCAGTGTCTCCGTCGTCTCCGCGGTTGATCGCCGGCGGAAGCGCCAGCTGCATTCCTCTTCATAGGATCGGAGGAGGTAGGCGGCATGACCGTTGAAACTCCCTTGCGGAAGATTCGGACCGGTCTAAAAGTGCTAGCCGGAATCCTGCGACATGCCCCGCCAGGCGGGGCGATTCGCCCACCGTTTACCCACCGGAAACTATGGCGAGTAACGAAAAATGATGAGCACGCGCGGTGCCCATTTGGGCCGTTCTGCCCCGGAAGTAGCCCTACCGAAAAGAACCCCTGAGCTGCAGAAACGCAGATCAGGGGCTCTTTCATTTTCGCGTTCTGGAGCCGCGCCGACCATCGCACGCCCCAAGCCCGCCTGAGAGGAATTCCCCAGGCCTGGGCCTCAGCCTCCGAGAAGCCAGCTGGCCGCCGCATCCCGGTAACGGGAGATTCCTTTGTAGTCCGCCATGTCCTCGGGCAGCTCGGCCAGCACGCGGCCAAGGCGTTGTCGCCATGCCGGAACGGCGGAAATTTCGGCCAACGAGATCATGTGGGTCCGGACAAGAAACAGGATGGCGCCGGACTGCGGCAGTCGGATGAGGTGCTGGACTTCGACGCGCAGGTGGAGCCGCTTGGGCAGTTCCGGGTCGTCAACCACTTCCAGCCGGTCCGGTCCCCATTCGGGATAGGTCTCCGTGGAGGTGTCGAGACGCCGGTCCACCGTCATGGTCCAATTCGTCCGCCGGTACTTCTCTCCGGGCTGCAGCCTCATCAGGAATTGCTGGGCCCGTGTAATGATCTGCTCTTCGTGGACCCTGGGCACCGGGCCATGGACCTCGAGGAAGCGCATGCCGACGTCGAAGCCCAACGACCAATCTGCGGCAAAGGTGATCACGCCGGCGTCCAGCCAGAGGGCACCTTCGCGCTGATCCAGCAAAGCGATGTCGTCCTGGATCTGGCTGGCGATGAAGCGCAGGGGCTCCATCGGCAGGGTCGAGGCATCACCGATGACGAAGTCGCTATCCAAGCCCAGGAGGTCGTTGCGCCAGTGACAGCGGCGGCCTTCGCGCGTGAAGGACATGACATCGGGATAGTCGGCGGCCAGCACTGGCAGCAAGGTGGTGATGGTGTCCCAGACGGCTGGCCCCATGTGCGCGAGCATTGCGATGCGTGACGGGTCACGATCGAGTATTGCCGCCCGTTCCTCCAGTTCGGAACGGTAGTGGGGATCGATTTCGATCAGCCGGTCTCCCCATCCACCGGCATCCGTCGGCACGAACTGCGGGGCTGGTTCCACGTTGGTGCTGTAGCGGTAGGAGTCTTCGCGGAACGGGAACGGGAAGCGGCGGACGGACGGCGTGAGGGTTGATCCCTGCGTGCTCAACATCAAAAGTCAATCTCCAGTCCGGCATCACGGCTGCGTGAAACGCAGCACATTATCGAATTGTTGGCAGTTTTCTCGGCGTCGGACAAGTAGAGGTCCCTGTGCTCAGGCGTTCCACGAAGGACGGGCAGGACGCACTCGCCGCAGACGCCCTGACGGCACATAAACGGCACTTTGAGGCCGGAGTCTTCCAGGGCTTTGAGCAACGACGTGCCCGACGGTACGTCCACCACGGTCCCGCTCCTGCTGAGCCTCACGCTGAACGGTTGGCCTGGATCGAGGTCGGCGGAACCGAACGGCTCCGAATGGAGCCGGGATGCGGGCCACCCGGCTTCACTTGCGGCGTGGAGGACCGTGTCCATAAAGCCCTGCGGGCCGCAGACATACAGGTGGGTGCCCAGGGGCTGTTCGCCGAGCCGGACGGCGAGCGCGGCCAGGAAACTGCTCCGGTCGGTGCACTCGTGCAGGCTCTCCCCGCAAAGTTCCCGGACGTCGTCGAGATGGGCTCCCTCGCCCTGCCGGTAGGAATACAGCAGGGATGCGGAATGGCCCCATTCAGCTGCGGCGCGCATGTGCGACAGCATAGGTGTTATGCCGATGCCGGCGGCAATGAGCAAATGGTGCCTGGCCGTGGCGACCGGAGCGAAGGCGCTGCGCGGACGGGACACAGTGAGCCGGGCACCCGGCGCGAGCCGGTGCAGCGTGGCCGAGCCGCCTCCGCCGTCGTCGACCCGCAGTACGGAAATGGTGTATTCATCGGGAAGGACACCCGAGCCGGTGAGGGAATAGGCATTGGCCTTGTCCCCGCACTGGACAATTACATGGCTGCCCGGGACGTACGGGGGCAGCCCGGCTCCGGCTGGGTCGCGGAAGGTGAAACTCCGGATTGACGGTGTCCGGTCGGTGACATCCGCGAGAACAAGTTCCAGGGCGTCGTGCAACGCGGGTGCTGATGCTTCCGCTGTCGCCGTCATGCGGCATCCTCCTTAGCTGGTTCTTCGGCATCCACCATGTAGCCCAGATACGTTGCCGTGCGGCGTGAGAAGTGGTGGTAGATCACGAGGTTCCTGTGGCACCCCATGCACACCACCACTTCGCCGACGGGCTGGTCCGTGACAGTCGTGGACTGGCAATGGGGGCAATGGACCCTTCGGGAGCCGTCCGGCGTCACCAGCAGGACCAGTTCCTCGTCCACGGCGCCCATCGTGAGGGCAAGGGCCCGGCAGGCGTAGACGTCCGCCTCCGGTCCGGCCAGCACCACCCGGATGCCGACGACGGCGGACGCCAGGCGCGTTTGCAGCGCGGCGGCTGCGGCGTCGTCACCCGTCCGGAACGCCACATGCTGGCGCTGGATGGAGGGGTCCAGCCGCCGCAGCCATGCGTCTGTCTCCCTGGACCCCTCGCTTCCGAAAGACACTGCGAAGCACTCGCGGGCCTGTGCCGGGGGCGGAGCCGCCCCCGGCCGGGGCACGCTGGAATGGCGCGGAATCATGACTTACGGAGCGAACGTACGGTCGCCTGTGAAGAAGCCCAGCGCGTAGTCCGGCGTTTCGAACTTCACTGTGGTTCCCTTGGGGAAGAACAGGATGTCGCGTTCTTTGGCATGGGTGACGGCGCCGGTGGCCATGTCAGTGAGGATGAATTCGCCCTGGACAACCAGCTTCATCTCGTCGTAGGTGTACTCATAGATCAAGGGCTCGGAGGCCTTGAGCTCGAAGAACCCTGAGCACATCGAGGATCCTTCCGGATTCGCGTAGGAGTCACCGATGAACGCCTCGCAGCCCTCTTCATCCATCTTCGGCAGATCCAGGAAGCCATTCTCCACCTTGTGGATAGAACCGCCCTTGGACATCGTGCCGCTCAAAGTTGTAGTCATGGTGTTCTCCTCTACTTGATTTACTGGGGTGAAACTAGTTTTACTGAAATTCAATTGCGGTGGGTTTCGGGAACGTTAACTTCCTGGATCGGGGACGTGACCCGATCAGGGTTGTGACCCGATCGGCGTGGACAGATACGCCTCGATGCTGTCGTCCATGGCGTCCAGCCACGCAGTGTGGTGCGCTGAGGCCGTGGTCCCCGTCATCACGGAAGTATGGACGCTGTCGCGGTATCCCAGGATGTTCTCTTCCTTGTCATGCATCCATTGCTTGAACAGGACTGCAACCGCGTCCAAGTCAAACGGCGGGTAGTCGGTCAGGCTTATGAGGTCCTTCACGTAATCGGTCTGGAAGTCGACCTCGTCCTCGTGGGTGTGGAGGGCTTCCTGCTTCTGCAGCCAAAACTGGATGTCCTCTTGTCGCTCCAGGTTCCCCGGAACCTCGCGCCGCCCCATGATGTAGTCACGGGCAAGCCAGGCCTGGGCGTCGAACATGTTGAAGGTGTAGTACTGGTCCTGCATGCCGATGTAGAAAAGGTCCGGGTTGCCTTGCCAGACAATCCCCTTGTAGAGGTTGGCCGGGTACAGGACGTTGGGCGTGCTTAGCGCGAGGCTGCCGGGCAGGAACGGGAACTTGTGGCGGTAGCCCGTGCACAGGATCACCGCGTCGAACCGGCCCGAACTGCCGTCGGCGAAGATGACGTGCTGTCCGTCGATGCGCTCTATCGTGGGAACTTCCCTGGCTCCGTCCGGCCACCTGAAACCCATGGGTTTGCTCCGGTAGCTGATCGTCACCGAGGCCGCGCCCATCTTGTAGGCCTGCATGCCGATGTCCTCCGCGGAGTAGCTGCTACCCACCAGGAGAACGTTCTTGCCGGCAAACTGCTCCGCACCGCGAAAGTCATGGGCGTGGAGCACGGGGCCCGGGAACGTCCCTATGCCCTCGAATTCCGGCACATTGGGCGTAGAGAAGTGTCCGGTAGAGACGACGAGCTTGTCGAAGACATGCTTCCGGGTCTGCTTGGTGACAAGGTCTTCGACCAGGACCGTAAATTCCCGGGCAGCGTCGTCGTAGTCAACCCAGCGCGCCGCCGTGCTGAACTGGATGTACTTGCGGACGTCACTCTTGACCGCTCTTCCTTCGATGTAGTCGAAGAGCGCGGAGCGCGGCGGGTAAGACGAAATCGCCTGTCCGAAGTGCTCGTCGAACGAGTAGTCGGAGAATTCCAGGCATTCCTTGGGCCCGTTCGACCAGAGGTGGCGGTACATGCTGCTGTGAACCGGCTCGCCATGGCCATCCAGGCCGGTTCGCCAGCTGTAGTTCCATTGCCCGCCCCAATCCGCTTGCTTTTCGAAGCAAGTGATCTCGGGGATGTCCGCGCCCTGCCTCCGGGCGGACTCGAAGGCGCGCAGCTGCGCCATTCCGCTAGGGCCGGCACCAATGATGCCTACTCGCATTTTTTTCGTGGTCATTTCTGCAGAACTCCATTCTGAATGGGTGGGGTGGCGCGCATCCGTGCTCAAAGGAGCGTGAGGCCCTCGTCCACGGTTACCCGCCGGAACGTTTCGGTACGAACAAGTCCAGGCATTTCCTGGCGCCTGCGCAGGGCAAGGGCGCTGCGTTGTGATTGCGGGATCTCGTTGATTCTCTTGCCGAAAGCCGCGGTCCAGGACCGCAGGTCAGCCGCGGTGCTCGGCCCGATCTCCATTTCGAGGAGCTCTTGGTCCGTCAGGCTGTCGAAGTGCCGCTTGGTCCCCTCTGCGTCAAGGCTCCAGCTGGTCATCAGTTCCAACTGGCGGTCGGCCGCGCGCACCGTCACATCGTGGTCACGCAGTTTGCCGTCCGGCGAATACATCAGGACGCTGCTTATTCGATCCGCGGCCGCGGACCTGTCGGTCCAACCGCTTGCTTGAGCCTGGAGGTAATCCAGAGACCTAGGCTGGCCGATGGGCACCGCCAGCCTCGTGATGCCCCTGTCATTGATTTCCCCCAGGAGGGCGCAGGGGTCGTCGGCGACCGTAACCTCATGCCGGGCGGGCCAGACATCGAAACTGCTGTGATCTCCGAAGGCGCCGCCCACGTGGAAGAGGTAGGTCTGGGGATATTGCGGGTTTTCGGCGCGCCTCGCGGTCCGGGCCTCGTAGAACTGCAACGCGGCCAGTTGGATGAGAAGGCTCGCTCCCAGCGCCCCGAAGGGTTCCCGCACGACGATGCCGAACCGGTCGTGTGGCGACCAGTCGGCCATGACTTGGTCTGGACGGCTGGGAGCCCCGTCGATGGTCACGTCGAAGAGATGCTCTTTGACGTCGCTAGCAACATGCATCCGTGTAGCTCCTGCCGGTCTTGCCCCGCGTCGGGCACAGCCGTGCCACGGGAATCTTGATGAGAGCTGGAAGGGTTCCGGCCAATCGTTGGCCTGCCACAAGGTGGCTTCGCGGCACTGATTTAGCCCTGTGAAACAATGATTACCCACAGTGGACTGTGATGGGTTTCATCCGTGTTAAGTCTGCGTTTCACCCTGAGGCCTTGAAGCTCTCATCCCGCGCTGCCTCATCGGCCATCGCCCTTCGCCCGGCGTCGTAGCGGAAGGCAACATGAAATTTACAACCCTGAAACCCACCGCAAGTTCACTGTCAGTCACAATGGTTTCATATCAGTTGTCATCCGAAAAACCATATCGAGCCACTCACGCAACTGGCCGCGCTGCAGTCATAAGAGGCAACCCGCATAAGTGCTCGCTCCATGTGGGGGTGCTCCGCGGCGACCACGGCACCCAGGCTTCCGGCCCTCACGAAACGAGATATTCGCGGCCGAGGAGAAGCGAGCCTTGCACCTTTCCCAACCTGTATTTCAACTCTTAGTTCCCTTGATCCAAGGAGTGCAATGACTACGATCACAACCCCCCGTCCCCCCTCGCCTGAGACGGACGGGGACGCCGAGCATCTCAGCGAACTCGGCTACTCCTACGAAACGAAGTTCGAGCGCGACGTAACGTTCTGGGGCAACGTGTCCCTCGGCTTCACCTACCTGTCACCCGTCGTCGGCATCTACACCCTGTTCGCCAGCTCCCTCGGCATCGGTGGGCCGCCCATGATCTGGTCGCTTCTTATCGTGGGCGCCGGCCAGTTCCTCGTGGCCCAGGTCTTCAGCGAGGTAGTCTCCAGCTACCCCGTGGCCGGTGGTATCTATCCTTGGTCACGACGCCTCTGGGGCCGCAAGTGGGGCTGGATGAGCGGATGGATCTATCTGTTCGCCCTGCTGACGAGCATTGCCACCGTGGGTTACGGAGCCGGTCCGTACGTGGCGGACCTCTTTGGATTCGAACCCGGCGTAGACACAACCATCGCGGCGGCAATCGTCCTGATCGCCATCTCCACCGCGCTGAACCTCTGCGGGACCAAGATCCTCAACACTGTGGCGATGATCGGCCTGATCGCCGAGCTCGGCGGGGCGATCGTCGTCGGCAGCTGGCTGCTGATCGCCTCCCGAAACCAGGACATCTCGGTGATTTTCCAGACATTCGGTGCAGGCGGAGGCGACGGGTACTTCGCCGCATTTGCCGCAGCCGGTTTGATCGGAATTTTCCAGTATTACGGCTTCGAGGCCTGTGGCGATGTGGCGGAGGAAGTCAAGAATCCCGGGACAACCATTCCCAAGGCCATGCGGGTGACCATCTACATCGGGGGAGCGGCCTCCATGTTCGTATGCCTCTCGCTACTGCTTGCCGTTCCGGACTTCGGTGCCGTCATGTCCGGCGCGGACGCGGACCCGGTCCACTCTGTCCTCTCATCCGCCTTCGGTGCCGTCGGAGTCAAAGTGGTGCTCGCCGTCGTCATGATCTCCTTCATCTCCTGCCTGCTAAGCTTCCAGGCGGCGACGAGCCGCCTGACCTATGCCATGGGCCGCGACCGGATGTTGCCGTTGAGCGGTCTGTGGACGAGGTTCAGCAAGAGCCGCAGAGTCCCGCCGTTCGCGTTGCTTCTGGCCGGAATCGCACCTGCTTTGATCGTCCTCCTTTCGAAATTCTCTGAAGAGGGGCTGATGGCCATCATGTCGTTCGCGACGATGGGAATCTACCTCGCATTCCAAATGGTCGTTCTTGCGGCCCTCCGGGCACGACTCAAAGGCTGGAAGCCGGGCGGCCAGTTCAAGCTGGGCAAATGGGGAGTGCCCGTAAACGTGTTGGCACTGGCTTGGGGGGTGACCGGCATGATCAACATGGCGTGGCCACGTACTCCGGACGGGCCGTGGTGGCAGAACTGGCTCACGTTGCTGAGTTCAGCGCTAGTGGTCGGAACCGGCCTGCTGTACATGCGGTGGAAGAAACCCTACCTCCGCGGAACCGCGCCGGCAGCCGATGCGATTCCCGCGACCGGCGCCGCGGCGTACTCACTCGTCCCGGAAAAGGCAGGCGTCTAAAGGTAGTTCGCAGGGGCAGAATCACCCAACAGCTCAGCAGCCGGGTCCTTAACCGAACGAGGGCCTGGCTGCTGAGCGCGTTAGGCACATAACTGCGTCCTTTGCCGGTGCCGTCTGTGGCAAAAGCGGCCGGGTGATGCGTCCATGGCATACGCGAAACACGGATTTAACGTCCTTGGAGAGCCGCTGTAACATCACTCTGACTACTGTGGTTCAACAGCGTTTCCCATTAGGTAACTCCAATTTGAACAGGACAGTTCCGATGACAAGTGTCGCAACCCCTGAAGTACAAACCGGGCAATCGGTGCCGGCCGAGGCCGGACGGATCTCCCTCGCGGACATCGCGAAGGCCCATGACGTGCGGTTCCTGTTGGCGACGTTCGTGGACATGACCGGCAAACCGTGCGCCAAGCTGGTTCCGGTCGAAGCCGCGGACGAGCTCGAAGCCGGCGCGATGGGATTTGCCGGCTACGCCGCAGGGCTGATCGGGCAGAAGCCGCAGGATTCGGACCTCATCGCAGTACCCGACCTCACCTCCTTCACGCCCGTGCCGTTCATCAAAGAGGGCTTGGCGATCATCCACTGCGACCCGCACGTTGACGGGAAGCCGTGGCCCTATGCCCCACGCGTCATCCTGAAAAGCACGCTGGCCCGGCTGGCCGGGCAGGGCATGCAGGCCAAGGTGGGCGCGGAAGTCGAGTACTTCCTCGTCAACAAGAACCCCGACGGCTCCTTGAGCACTGCCGACGCCCGCGATGATTCACCGCGTCCTTGCTATGACGCCCGCGGCGTCACCCGCATGTATGAGCACCTGACCTCCATCTCGGAGGCGATGAATGGCCTGGGTTGGGGCAACTACGCCAACGACCACGAGGACGCCGCCGGGCAGTTCGAACAGAACTTCAACTACGCCGACGCACTCACCACGGCGGACCGTGTGGTCACCCTGCGCTACATCCTGAACATCCTTGCCGAACAGCGCGGCATGACGGCTACGTTCATGCCCAAGCCGTTCACCGACCGGACCGGCACCGGCCTGCACTTCCACCTGTCCCTGTGGTCCGGAGCGGACGCGCTGTTTCCCGGGGACGACGGCGGCAGGGGACTAGGGCTCTCGGACCTCGCCTATTCGTTCATCGGGGGCATCCTGGAGCACGCGCCGGCCCTTCAGGCGTTCCTCGCCCCGACGGTCAACTCCTACAAGCGATCGGGCGCCATCACCAGTTCCTCCGGAGCGACCTGGTCACCGCGCAAGGCCTCGTTCGGGGGCAACGACCGCACCCACATGATCCGGGTCCCGGACGAAAAACGGATAGAGCTCCGTTCCGGGGACGGCTCCGCCAACCCGTACCTGGCCATCGCCACGGCCATCGAAGCAGGACTCGACGGCGTCACGAAGGGAACCGACCCAGGCGCACCGTGCGGACCCGGTGAAGCACGCGAGGGCGCCCATCTTCTTCCCGCGACGCTCCTGCACGCCGTCGAGGCACTGCGCCGGGACCCCGTCATCCTCGCCAGTCTCAGCGGAGACGAGGCGATCGGCGAGTACTACGCGGACGCCAAGGAAGAAGAGTTCCTGAGCTGGCACAACCAGGTCAGCGACTGGGAAATCCGCACCTACCTGACCTCGATCTGACAACTCCGACCTAGCAAAGGACACCAAAATGTGCGGAATTGCCGCGCTGCAGCTGCGCAACCCCTCGCTACACCCCCAGATGGGCAGTCTCCTGTCCTCCATGATGTGCCAGATCGTGGATCGCGGACCGGACTCCGCCGGCCTGGCCGTCTACGACACCCCTGGCCTCGTCTCGGAAGGAACTTCCACCCTCAGCCTCCTGGGCAAGAGCCAGGCCCTGCCGCTCGGTGAGATCGCCGGATCACTGGAAAACCTGCTGTCCCCGTCCGCGGCCCCGGACGTCAGGGTGGTCGGCGACACCACCATGGTCAGCGCCGCTGTCGGCACTGATTTGCTGGTGAAGGCCGTGCGCGAAACCCTCCCGGGTTCCACCATCATCGGCCGCGGCGAGCACGTGGCCGTCATGAAGAGCGTGGGCCACCCGATGGACATCGCCGCCGAGCACGGGTTGGAGGCCATGGCCGGAAGCCAGGGCCTGTCCCACACCCGCATGGCCACCGAGTCCGCCGTCACGGCCGGTGGGTCCCACCCCTTCTCGGTGGCAGATGACCTGTGCCTGGTCCACAACGGGTCCTTCTCCAACCACGCCACCATCCGGCGGGAGCTCAAACGCGAAGGGGTGGTGTTCGATTCGGACAACGACACCGAAGTCGGCGCCCGCTACATCGCCTCACGCCTGCAGCAGGGCGACGACCTGGAAACGGCGCTGACCAACCTCGGCAAGGTCTTCGACGGCTTCTACACCCTCGTGGTCACTACCGCCGACAGCATGGCCGTGGTCCGGGACCCGATCGCATGCAAGCCCGCCATCATCGCCGAAACCGACGATTACGTGGCCATGGCGTCCGAATACCGTGCCCTGGCATCCCTGCCCGGCATCGAAACAGCCCGCATCTTTGAACCGGAACCCGGAAAGGTCTACACATGGTCACTCTGACAGCCCCCGAAACCCTCACCCCGGCAGCAGCGCAGCAAATTGCCGTGGTTGACTCCTTCAGCGTTGACCTTAACGACAGCCCGGTGCGGGACCTGAACCAGGCCCTGCACAACGCCATCGACGGCCAGGTCTGGACCGTCGCCAACCCCGGCGGAAAGCACAGCCTTGCTGTCGGAATCGATGCGGACATCAGTGTCACCATCAAGGGCCACGCCGGCTATTACGCGGCCGGGATGCACCAAAAAGGCGAGGTGACCATCACCGGAAATGCCGGCGTCGGACTTGCGGAGAACATCATGTCCGGAAAGGTGCACGTGCGAGGCGACGCCTCCCAGTCGGCGGCGGCCACCGGTCACGGCGGGCTCGTGGTGATCGACGGCAACGCCGGGGCCCGTTGCGGGATCTCCATGAAGGGCGTGGACATCGTGGTCGGCGGGAACATCGGCCACATGTCGGCGTTCATGGCGCAGGCCGGCCGGCTGGTGGTCTGCGGGGACGCCGGTGATGCGCTGGGCGACTCCATCTACGAAGCCCGGATCTACGTCAAGGGAACCGTGGCGTCCCTGGGTGCGGACTGCATCGAAAAGCCGATGGAAGCCGAACACCTTGATGAACTCGAAGGGCTGCTCGCCGCCGCCGGCCGCACCGACAACCCTGCGGACTTCAAACGCTACGGCTCGGCACGGAACCTCTACCACTTCAGCGTCCACAACTCGGCCTCGTACTAAAGGACACTCCCATGACCATCACCTCACCGCCCCAGGACACCGTCCTCCCCGCCCCAAGCATCCCCGCCCAGCACACGGAAGAGCTTGGCCTGCGCGAATCCGCCACCTTCGACCGCGCAACCATCTCCGACATCCAACGCGCCGCCGCCACCGGCGTCTACGACATCCGCGGCTGGGGCGCGAAGCGCAAGGTTCCGCACTTCGATGACCTGCTGTTCCTCGGTGCCTCCATGTCCCGCTACCCTCTGGAGGGCTACCGCGAAAAGTGCGACACCGACGTCGTCCTCGGCGACCGCCATGCCTCCCGGCCGCTGCACCTGCAGACCCCGGTCACCATCGCCGGCATGAGCTTCGGCGCGTTGTCGGCCAACGCCAAGGAGGCCCTGGGGCGCGGCGCCAGCGAGGTGGGAACCTCCACAACAACGGGCGACGGCGGCATGACACCCGAGGAGCGCGGCCAGTCCAAGCACCTCGTCTACCAGTACCTGCCGTCCCGGTATGGCATGAACCCGGACGATCTGCGCAAGGCCGACGCGATCGAAATCGTGCTCGGCCAGGGCGCGAAGCCCGGCGGCGGCGGCATGCTGCTGGGCCAGAAGATCACCGAGCGCGTCGCCGGCATGCGTACCCTACCGGTGGGCATCGACCAGCGTTCCGCCAGCCGTCACCCCGACTGGACGGGACCGGACGACCTGGAAATCAAGATCGGCGAACTCCGCGAAATTACCGACTGGAAAACCCCGATCTATGTCAAGATCGGCGCGTCCCGGCCGTACTACGACACCGCCCTGGCCGTGAAGGCCGGAGCCGACGTCGTCGTCGTCGATGGAATGCAGGGCGGCACTGCCGCCACGCAGCAGGTCTTCATCGAAAACGTCGGGATCCCCACCCTGGCCGCCATCCCGCAGGCCGTCCAGGCGCTTCAGGAACTCGGCCTGCACCGCAAAGTCCAACTCATCGTTTCCGGCGGCATCCGCACCGGCGCCGACGTCGCCAAGGCCATGGCCCTGGGTGCCGACGCCGTCGCCATCGGCACCGCCGCACTCATCGCGCTGGGGGACAACGACCCCCGCTACGCCGCCGAATACGCCGCCCTGGGATCGGCGGCCGGCTTCTACGACGACTTCCAGGACGGACGCGACCCCGCCGGCATCACCACCCAGGACCCCGAGCTCTCCTCCCGGCTGGACCCCGTTGCCGGTGGTCGGCGACTGGCCAACTACCTGCGCGTCCTGACCATGGAAGCCCAGACGATCGCCCGGGCCTGCGGCAAATCCCACCTGCACAACCTCGAACCCGAAGACCTCGTGGCCCTCACCATCGAAGCCTCCGCCATGGCCCGCGTTCCCCTGGCCGGCACCAACTGGATCCCCGGAGCCAAGTAATGCCGGAATCCTCCGAATTCGTTGTGGTTGGCGCCGGCCTGGCCGGCGCCGCCACCGCCTGGCAACTGGCCGCCCGCGGCCATGAAGTCACGATCCTGGAACGCACTCAACCGGCCAGCCACGACGGCAGTTCCCACGGCTCCGCCCGGATCTTCCGCTACGCCTACCCGGACGAGTTCTACACCCGGGCGGTCATTGAATCCAAGTCCCTGTGGGACGAATTGGACCGGGCCAGCGGGCTGGAACTCATCACGCCCTACGGGGCGGTGGACTACGGCCCCGAGCGGCAACCGGAGCAGCTCGCCCGGATCCTCGCCGAGACCGGCGTCGAGCACGAACTCCTCAGCGCCGCCGAGGCAAGAGCACGCTGGCCGCACATCGCCTTCGACACCGCCGTCCTGTGGCACCCCGGCGCAGGCGTGATCGACGCCGAGAGTGCAGTCAACGCCATGATCGGACAGGCAGTGAAGCGCGGCGCCCGACTGCTGACCGGCTGGAACGTCTCGCGCGTGGAAAAGCGGCGATCCGGCTACCGTGTGGTTTCTGACGGTTGGGAAACGCGCGACGCCGGAAACGTCATCATCAGCGCGGGCGGCTGGCTGCCGTCATTGCTGGGACAGTTGCCGCTTCCGGCGGGGTTCCTTGCCCGGCTACCGGAGTTCGCCGTCCGGCAGGAGCAGGCCTACCACTTCCCCTACCGTTCCGACGACGGTCCATGGCCCACGTTCATCCATAAGGGCGCGGACATCCAGACATACGGGCTGCCCGGAGGTCGGGATGCCGGCTTCGCCGGACAGAAGGTCGCCGAATACAACGGCGGCAAATTCATCCCGTCAGCCGCTGCCCAAACCGGCCTGGTGGACCCGGTCAACCGACAGCGCGTCGTGGACTACGTCCGGAAGTACTTGCCTGGCCTGGACCCCGAGCCATACGCGGAAACGACCTGCCTGTTCACCAATACCCCGAACGAGGACTTCCTCATCGACCGGACCGGCGGCCTCACCATCGTGTCCCCCTGTTCGGGGCATGGTGCGAAATTCGCGCCGCTGATCGGGCAATGGGCGGCCGACCTGGCCACCAGGACCGGCGACGTCCCGGGCCGGTTCCGTCAGGCGACCGCGAAGGTGAGCGCCGGCTGACCCGTTCAGCACCAGCTGACCGGGCCCAGAAAATACTCCTACAGAAACGGACAAGGCCTTGACTTCCTCGGCGAGCAAAGCGGCAACCGGCACCGTAACCGTAACCGGCCTCATGCGGGACATCTCCCGCGTCGGGACAGACCCGCACCGCGGCGGATACTCCCGACCGGTTTTTTCGGCCGCTGAGACCGAGTTGCGGAGCTGGTTCATCGAACAGGCGGCCCGGCGCGGCCTGGACGTCACCACCGACCACAACGGCATCATCTGGGCCTGGTGGGACACCGCCACCGGCACCCGCAAGGACGCCGTCATCACCGGCAGCCACCTCGACTCCGTTCCCGGCGGCGGTGAGTACGACGGCCCTCTGGGTGTAGCCTCGGCGCTGGTCGCCGTCGACCTCCTCAAGGCCCGCGGCATCCGGCCGCGCCGCCCCCTGGCCATCGCAGTCTTCCCCGAAGAGGAAGGCTCCCGCTTCGGCGTCGCCTGCCTGGGTTCCCGACTCCTCACCGGAGCCCTCGATCCGGACAAGGCCCGCAACCTCAAAGACGCCGACGGCAACACCTACGCCGACGTCGCGGCGGCCAACGGACAAGACCCCCGGTTCATCGGCGCAGACCACAAAACCCTCCAGCAGCTGGGCCTGTTCGTTGAACTCCACGTCGAACAGGGGAGGGGCCTCGCTGATCTGGGCAAGCCGGTGGCGATCGGTTCCTCCATCCTGGGCCACGGCCGGTGGAAGCTCTCCGTGTACGGGCAAGGCAACCACGCCGGAACCACCCTCATGAAGGACCGGAAAGACCCGATGATCGCCGCTGCCAAAATCATGATCAGCATCCGGGACACCGCCAGGAACTACAAGGACGCCCGCGCGACCGTGGGCCGCCTGCATCCGGTCCCGGGAGGCACTAACGTCATCGCCTCCCGGGTCGACATGTGGATCGACGTCCGCCACCCACGGGACGAAGTCACCGCAGCCCTCGTCGAATCCGTCCACCTCAACGCCCAGGTCATCGCCGCCGAGGAAAACTGCACGGTGACGTTCGGCACTGAATCGCTCAGTCCCACCGTCCACTTCGACACAGGCCTGCGCGATCAGCTCCAAACCCTGCTCCCGGATACACCCGTCCTGGACACCGGGGCGGGCCACGACGCCGGAGTGCTCGCAGCCCACATCCCCACGGCCATGCTGTTCGTCAGGAACCCCACGGGGATCTCGCATTCCCCCGAGGAACTGGTCGACGACGCGGACGCAGAAGCAGGGGCCTTGGCCCTTGCGGACGCATTTGCCGGGGTGCTTGGCGAAGCCATGTTACTCACCAAGGATCGTGTGCAGGCACCTATGATGGCTGGATGATCAACCATGTTGATGGCGAGACAAACCTGACTGCGGAATCGGACGCCGAGGCAGGGGCTGACACAAAGGACGGCCCCGGCAAACTGGAGCGCATCATCGCCCTGCAGGTCCGGCACTACCGGAGGGCGCAAAGCCTGTCCTCCGCTGAACTTGCGATCCGGACCGGGCTGTCCAAGGCGATGATCTCCAAGATTGAATCAGCTTCTACTTCCTGCTCATTGACCACCCTGCAGCGTCTTGCCGACGGGCTGAAAATCCCCGTCACCGCCCTATTTCGCGGCGCGGACACCGACAGGGACGCAACGTTCACCAGGAACGGTGAGGGCAGCCTGACCGTGCGCAGCGGAACCCAGCACGGGCACGAATACCGCGTTTTGGGGACCCTCAAGGGCCGCACGGATGCCCTCGAACCCACGCTGGTCACGCTGACTGACGCCTCGGATGTCTTTCCGTTGTTCCAGCACCCCGGCACAGAATTCATCTATATGCTCTCGGGCAAGATGGTCTACGGCCATGGCGCCTACGAGTACACCATGGAGGCAGGCGACTCTCTCCTGCTCGACGGCGAAGGACCCCACGGCCCGCTGGAGTTGCTGGAACTGCCGATCAGGTTCCTAGCAGTCACTGCGAAATAGTGCCTGCAGGGCCCATGGCTCCTCGCCGCCCTTTAGGAGACGCCTGACCGCAATTTGGACCCGCAGGCGGATGACCTCGGATCCCCACGAAGGGCGGCAGCCAGCGGCCGGGTCGGACGGCTGCGGGTTATCCCGTCGCCAGGGAAACTGAGGCGCCCGCGTACGGGCGGATTCCAGTGGCTTGGTCTACAGGGTCCTCCGGTCGGTGTTGCTATAGCGGCGGCGCTCCCACGGTGTCATACATAGCGTAGTCGTCCGTGATGAGTGCTCCGTTGTTGAACAGGCTCAAGCCGAAGCTGACCGCAGTGGCCCCGGCGGGGAGTGCCGGCGTCGTGAAGCTTGCCTGAGTGTAGGTGCTGGCGGCAGCAAGCCACGGTCCGGAGGTCCAGTACACCCAGTTGCCGGAGGCGTCACGATAATACAAGGCGAACTGCGTGACGGCTGTGGAGGTGTACCAGGCACGCACCGAGTAGGTGTGTCCCGCCACGGCCTGAGGCGCGCAGGTACTGGTGTCCATGGTGGGAAGCAGTTTCGCGTCACCACTGGAGTAGCCCGTGATGGTGATCTTCTCCGCCTTCGCGCCGGTATGAGCCGTGGCTACGGTGCTGAACGCGGCGGTGTTTGTACCGTATCCACCGGCCTGCCAGCACAGCGGGAACGAGCCCGACCCGGCCGTTTCAAGGCTGGGGTTCTGCACCAGGTTGCCCCCGGCTGGCGGTGGCGGTGGCGGTGTCACGGTGGGGACGTCGTACATCTCGTAGTCGTCGGTGGTGATCGTGCCGTTGGCT
This sequence comes from Arthrobacter sp. GAS37, assembly GCF_044908325.1. NCBI lineage: Bacteria > Bacillati > Actinomycetota > Actinomycetes > Micrococcales > Micrococcaceae > Arthrobacter > Arthrobacter sp. GAS37. The sequence continues at coordinate 334 of NZ_JBIYDB010000045.1, read as the reverse complement.
TGGATGTTCAGGCCCCAACTGATCCCTGACGCACCGGCGGGCAGGGGAGGTGTGGTCCAGGTGGCCTGGGTCCAGTTCGCCGCGGCGGCGATATAGGGGCTTGCTGTCCAGTACTTCCAGAACCCGTTGCCGATACGGTAATAGAGTTCGAACTGGGTTGCCGCGGTGGATTTGAACCAGGCCTTCAGCTGATACGTATGTCCGGTTGTGCCGGTCGGTGAGCAGCCGCCCAGGTCCAGGGCGGGCAGGAGTTTCGCGTCCCCTGACGACCGGCCGGTCAGGGTGAGCTGCTCGGCGTTCGTGCCGGTGTGGCCGGGGGAGACAACGGCGAAGG